>JBIKWC010000107.1:0-21393 GCA_044356535.1 Myxococcota bacterium | reverse complement strand
TGGAGGAGCTTCCCGAGGGCCGGGGGTACATTGGGGACCAGCTTCGGCGCGCGGCGAATTCGATCGCGCTCAACATCGCGGAGGGTGCTGGCGAGTTCGTCCCGGCCGAGAAGGCGGGGACGGGCAGGGGCACGGGCAGGGGCACGGGCAGGGGAGGAGCCCTGGCGCGAGGCCGCTCCGCGGCCTACGCGCCACGGGCTCCTAGCCGCCCACCCAGATCGTCGGGTTCGCCGAGAACGGCACCTCACCAAAGGGCGTGATCGCGGCGCCCGCGAGCTCGAGCCCCAACGACAACCCACGGCCCGAGAGCGTCGCCCAGCCGGCGGCGGCGAGCGCGGCGCCGTCGAAGCGGGTGAGCAGGTGGAGGGCTCCTCCCTCCTCCGACACCCCCGGCAGCAGCGCGCCGGTGCCGATCGAGCGGCCGGCGAGGTCCACCCGCCATCCCAGCGACGCGAGCCCGAAGCCCGCGAACCGCGGCGCGCCGAGCCACACGTCCAGCACCACCGCGCTGCCGTCCAGCCGCAACCCGGCGCCGAACAGGCGAGGTGCATCGACTGCGGGCAGCCGCACCGTCCGCTCGACGGGCACCGACACCAGCCCGAGCGGCGTGTCCAGGTCCACTACCGCTGCGAACGTCCACGGCGCCGCGAACGCCGGCCCGCGGGTGGCGAGGTCGCGCCAGGCCACCACCACCGGCACCTCGACCACCGTCGTCCCGTCGGCCACCAGCGGGTCGAGCCCCGACCGCGCGCCCTCGGCGACGACGCGACCGTCCACGCCCAGGGACCACGTGAACCCCGACACGGGCATCGCCGCCCAGGTGGGGTTGTCGACCGCGACCGACACCGTGCCGGAGATCGTGTCCCAGTCGACGCCTTCGAGTCGCGCGCCCACGACCGACGCGGACGGCGCGCGCGGTGCACAGGCGAGCAGCAGGACCGACCACATGCTGCACCGTACCCCGACCCGCGCCCTGTGCGCCGACGCGCCGGGTTAGGCCCGCGCATGCTCCCGCTCACGTCTTTCGCCCTCGCCGCCCCCTCCGTCCCTGCGGCCACGCTGCTCGCGCGCGCCGAACCGCCCGGGTTGTGCCTGTCGTCGGTGCCGTCCGCCGGCGCCCTCCCCCGCCCGCTGCGCGAGCCGTTCACCACGGCCGCCACGACGCTCGCCAACCTGGGCCCGGATCCGAAGGTGATCGGGCAATGGTGGACCACCTACGAGCCGCTCCTGGTCGACCTCCCCGGCCACCCCGCCCTCGAAGGGCTCCGCGCGACGGTGGACGCCCTGCGGTCCCCGACCGTCGATCCCGGACCGTTCGTGGCCCTGGCCGACGCGTTCCCGAAGGACCCGTGCCTGTCGGCCAGCGCCGCCGCGGTGACCTTCGCCGCTGGCGACCGCGACGCCGCGCGCACCTACGTCGGCCGGGCCTGGATCCCGATGCCCACCGCGGACCTCGCGTACATGCTCGGCGAGATGGCGCTGGCCAGCGGGGAAACGGGCCGGGTCTCCGGGCTCCTGGCGGCTGGATTTGCCCTCGACCCGGACCACGCCGGCCTGCGCAGGCTGCGCGCGGCGCTCACGCTGCAGGCAGGCGGCTCGGCAGCCGAGGATCTGGCGTTCCTGCAGCAGCAGGGCGACCGCTCGCTCGACCCGATGTTGATGATGGCCCACTACGAAGAGAACCGGATGGACGACTACCTCCGCCTGGCGGTGCAGGTGTCGCCGCCGCTCGGCCTGCTGCCCGATCCGACGGTCCCCTCCCCGCTCGCGACGTTGCGCGCGGCCCTGGGCTCCACCGACCCCACCGACCCGGTGCGCGTGGTGCTGGACACGAGCGAAGGCAGCATCCCCTGCACGTTGTTCCTGGATCAGGCGCCGTACACCGTGGCGATGTTCGCCGGCTTCGCGACGGGCGCCCAGCCCTGGCGCCAGGAGGACGGGACCCCCGGAGAGGGCCCGCTGTACCACGACGTCCGGGTCCACCGCGTGATCCCGGGGTTCATGATCCAGACGGGAGACCCCCGCGGCGACGGCACCGGCGGGCCGGGGTTCAAGTTCCACGACGAGGTTCGTCCGGACCTGCGCTTCGACCGTCCGGGCCGCCTCGCGATGGCGAACGCGGGCCCGGGCACCAACGGCTCCCAGTTCTTCGTCACCGAGGGGCCGACCCCGCACCTGGACGGCAAACACACCATCTTCGGCCAGTGTGAGGCGCTGGGCGTGGTCTCCGCCATCGCTCGCCTGCCCCGCGACAGCCGGGATCAGCCGAACGCCCCGGTCGTGCTGCGCGCGGTCCGCCTCGAGCTCGAATAGACTCGCACCCCGGGTCCGGAGATCGACATGGAAGGCTTGGTCTGTTGGGGCGCAGCGGTGCTGATGGTAGCCACCCCGTCGATCGCGGCCGTGGTCTCGAAGCTGCTCGACAACCGCAAGGAGATCCGGCTGCGGGAGCTCGAGGTGGCAGCCATGGAGGCCCAGACCCGCCTGCTCGAAGCGAAGACGCGCGCCGCCCTGCCGGAGTTCGTGGACGCGAAGGACCCGGCGGCCCTCGACGCCTGGCGCAGGGCCCGACAGGAGGTCGGCCGCGAGCTGTAGTCAGCGGAGGATCGCGACCAGCTGCCGCCCGATCGCCACGAGCCGACCGTCGGGGCCGAACAGCTGGAGCTGCTCGTCGGACCACCCCGCGGACGTCACCTGCGACGTGACCTCGGTGAACCAGAAGCCGTCCGGATCGGGCGGCGGCTCGCGCAGGAGGTGGAGCTGGAAGGTGACCGTCGACGCCGGACGGGGACCCAGGCTGCGGGCCAGGACCGCGGGCGGCGGCGCGTCCAACAGGCCCAGGACCTCCCCCACCTCCACGGTGGCCGAGCGCTGCCGGAACCGCAGCCAGGCGGCGATCCGCGACTCCGTGCCGCCCAGGAACGGCAGCCCGCTCGCGAACCGGAAGTCCACGTGCTGCGTGAACACGGGCGCGACGCCCGCGAGGTACGGCAGGGCAGGCAACGTGTCCGGCGCGTCCGCCGCCGGCCTCACCACGTGGTCCTCGTCGAAGCTGTCCACCCGGTCCCGCCCGAAGGTGACCAGCGCGTGCACCTGCACCCGCCCCTCCTGCCGGAGGCGGACCACCGCGAACGACGAGCCGGCTCCCTGGCGGTCGAGCTCGACCTCGATCTCGGTCTCCTGGGTGGGCGCCACCGGCGCCAGGTACTGCAGGGCCATCGACCGCAGGCGCAGCGCGGTGGGGCCGAGGTGATCGAGACACGCGCGGTACATCGTCGCCGCCGTGAGCCCACCATAGACGCCCGGCCCCTGGGCCCAGCTCTCGTCGAACGCGGCGAGGTAGCGACCGTTCGCGACGCGGGTGGGGGTGGAGCGGGCCCGGAACGGAGCCTCTGGCGACACGTTCAGGTGTCCCGGGGCACGGGCGCGGGGGGCGGCGAAGGCGCGAGCACGACGTGCTGGGTGGCGGTGGCGCCGGGCACCACCAGCACCGGGGACACGTGGGTCCAGACGAACCCGGGCGCGGGGGCTCCGGGAGCCTGGCCCATCACGTCGAGGGCGTACAGGCCGGCCGGGAGGTCCTCGAACTGGAAGCCGCCCGTGCGATCGGTGCGGGTGAGGCGCGGCGCAGGGAGCGCGAGCGAGGACGCTGCGGGCAGCGCGCTGATCGAGGGCTCGAAGCGGAGCACGATGTCGACGTTCGGCAGACCGCGGCCGTCGAGTGGGGAGGTCACGACGCCTTCCACCCGCCCCACGGCGGCGTTGGCGAGCGCGAGCGATGTCATCCACCACACCATGTGCCCCTCTACGCACGAAGTCGCCGAAGAGACACCGGTGTTGACTGCGGACACCACTTCGTGACACTCCGTGACAGTCCAGGTGCGTGGGTCAGGGGCGGGTCCGCCTCGCGGGTCAGCGGAACGCCGCGTCCAGGGCCTCCCGCAGCGCGCCTGCGGTTTCGATGCGCTTCGCAGGGTCTTCGGTGAGGGCTCCCATCACCGCGGGGCGCAGGGGACCGAGCTCGTCGAGCGACGGCAGGGTCTCGGGATCGAGCCCGACGCGGCTGATCACGCGCTCTCCGACCGTGCCCGAGAATGGGAGGCGCCCCACCACCATCCGGTACGCGAGCACTCCGATGGCGTACACGTCGGCTGCCGGGCCCAGCGGATCACCGACGAGCTGCTCGGGGGAGATGTAGTCCGGGGTGCCGGCGAGGCCGTCCGTCCGATGGGCGCCGGAGCGCCGCACGAGGCCGAAGTCCAGCAGCTTGACCCCTCCCGGCACGCGGGCGTCGTCCACCAGGAACACGTTCGCGGGCTTGAGATCGCGGTGCACCAGCCCCTGCCCGTGCAACACCTGCAGGGCGTCGCAGATGGGCCGCAACAGCGCGGCGGCGCGCGTGAAGGGGAGGGCACCGTGCACGCGGAGCTCGCTGGCCAACGTGCGCCCCACGAGGCACTCCATCGCGATCCACGGGCGTTCCTCCTCGAGGCCGAAGTCCACGAACGTGACGATGTTCGGGTGTTTCAGCCGCGAGGCGTACCAGCCTTCGTTGAAGAAGCGCTGCACAAGCCGCTCCTGACGATCGGCGACGGGCTCGTTCAGCACCTTCACGGCGACCCTGGACCCGTCGGCGGCGAGCCCTTCGTAGACCCGGCCCATCCCCCCGCGCCCGAGCTCGCGCAACACCACGTACGGGCCCACCCGCTCCGGCACCGTCACCACCGCGGCGGTGGCCGACGCGGGGGGAGCCGGGACCTCGACGACCGGCTGCACGCGCACGATGGGGGTCTCGGAGGGGGGACGCGAAGGAGGGCGGGCAGGCGTCTGGAAGTCCAGCATCGACCCGAACACGAGCACCGCCGAGGCCGGAGAGCCCTTGACCCGCGAGGAGCGCTCGGCCAGCGCCTCCAGGAACTCCGCCGACGCCCACAGGTCGGCGTCGACCGACACCCGGGGCACCCCCAGCCGCAGGGAGAGGTCGAGCGCCCGATCGATCGGGGCGCCCCCCACGGTGACGCGCCCCGACGCGTGGCGGAGGAAGGTCACGACGCCGTGGGTCAGGCCCACGCTGACCGGGCGGGCCCACCGCACCACGTCCTCGGTGCGATCGAGCGCCGCCCCCGCATCACGCACCACGATCACGAGCGAGTCGGGCGAGCGCCGGACCACGATGGTGGGGCCGAGGACGCCCGCGAGGGAGTCGAGCATCACCTGCTCCCCCACGACCATCACCACCCAGCCGTCCTCGACGTGGGGCGAGAGCCCGGGACCCAGGCGCAGCCGCGCGGTCCGGGCACGGATGGCAGGGAGGCCGAGGAAGGTCGGCGCCGTCAGGACGAACGGCGGTCGCCACCGCGACTTGAGCGCCAGGTGCATGACGCGGTCGGCGGTGGAGCGCACCCGGAGCGTCACCCGGCCGGGCCCGACGGTGAGCTGCCGCGGCCGCATCCGGTCGCGATCCACCTGGACCACGGCGTGGGAGGGCCCGCCGGGCAGGACCTCGACCAGCACCACGGCGATGTCGCCGGCGCCCGTGTCGCGCTCGAGCCGATACGCGCCCCGCTCGAGCTTGACCTCGAGCTCGACGTCACCCCCGGCCTTGAGGTCGAGCTGCGCCAGCAGGTGCGGCGTGAACGCCGGGGACAGGATGCAGTCCACGGCGGCGGGCTCGGGACGAATGCGGGGCGCGACCCTGAACAGCACCTCCACCTCGTCGGCCACCGACCCGGACCAGGTGAGCCCACACGCTTCGCAGTGCACGGTCCGCAGTTCGAGGGACAGCTCGGGCGCTTCGTCCTTCGGCGCCCGACACCCGGGGCACAGGAGCGCGTACGCCAGCGACAGCAGGCCGGCATCCACGGCGTCGAGGCAGCCAGCCGCGACGTCTTCGAGCGACAGGCCCGACTGCGCAGCGAGCTGGACGGGGCGCAGGCGATCCTGGGTCGCGCGCGGCGTGCGAAGCAGCCGATCGCGGAGCACGGCCGCCACCGGCCCGGGGACGCGGGCGAGCCCCTCTTCCAGGAGCGCTGCCGCCGCTGGGGTCAGGGGGGGCGGCGGATCCCACGGCGCCCGGCCGGCCAGCACCTCGCGGACGTGCGCGAGCGCGCGATCCAGGGTGGGCTTGACGTTGAGGCGGGCCACCGCCGGCACGATCATCGCGGAGAGGGTGCTGCTCGGCACGAGCTCGACCTCGTAGCTCATCGAGGTGCCGTCCCGGTGCTCCGCCAGCTGGCAGGTGGTCGTGGCGGTGGCGACGGGGCCGGAGTCGTACTCCCGCCGGGAGCGGAACCGGACCGGGGCCACGACCTCGAACGGCAGCTCGCGCCACGACGTGTGGATCCCGCCCACCCGCACCTGCCCCTTCAGCTCACCGCCCACGCGCTCGAACCGGAATCCGAACCCCGCGCGGCGGTTGAAGGCGTCGGTGTCGGACATCACCCGCCATACGTCGTCGATGGGCGCCTGGAAGTCGAAGCTCCAGCGGAGGGTGGTCATGGGTGTCGGTTACCAGGGTCGATGGCGCAGCATACGATTCGGGTGCAGCGGGCGCGACCACCCAGGTCGTCAGCGGGCTCGGACGCGGACGACCACCTGGGTCGGTGGCTGGCGGACGTGGTGCGCGATGCGTTTCGACGGACGCCCCAGGGGCCCGCGCCGGCGGCGGTCGTCGTCCGGGACGACGCGACCGTCGACCTCATCCCGCTCTCGCCGGCGCTCGTCCGCGACAGTCCCCTGCCGATGCTGCTGGCGGGCCTGTCGCGCTCGGTGCTGGAGGACCGGGCGGCCATCGCGGTTGGGGTCATCGGTCGGTTCCGGATGGAGCGCCGAACCCCCTCCGGAACCGTCGGCGTGCCCGTGTTGCTCTCGTTCCTGGAGTGGAGCGACTGCCGCTGGGTGTCCTGGCGCCTCGTCCTGGGCGCGGACGACCAACCGGTCGACGACGGCGAGAGCTGGCACCGCGCCGCCGACGGGGATCCCCTGCCCGCGGGGCTCGGGCGGTGGTGGTCACTGGGCCGCCGCACGGGGGCGACGCTGCACCTGACGAAGCCCACCACCCCACCCGAGGCGGTTCACTGAGCGGGCTCGGTCGGTAGCTGGAGGGGGGCCCCTTCACCGAACGAGGACGGCGGCCCCCCGCAGCGCAACGACATCGACCACACCGGGTCGGCGCGCCCGGGCGCGAACTCGCTCGCGAGGCCCTGGGACGTACACGTGGCCAGGAGGTGGCCCCCGTCGAGCTCGCGGACGCTGCCCTGGGTGGGACAGTTCGGGGCGAGCACCCACCGCTCGTCGAGTCGGAGCGTGCCCCGGGCCTCGTTCCACGTGTACCGCGAAGCCTCCGCGGGCCGGTTCCGGTCGAGGCCGTTGTCGAGCAGGAGCACGGAGCCGTCCGACGCTGGGTGTACGTCGTGTTGCCCGGTGAACGACGCGCCGGGCCCGCCGGTGACCGTGGTGGTGGCGAGCCCGAGGACCGGAGAGGCGTCGTCCCCCACCACCAGATCCTGCAGCGCGCCGAAGTCCGACGCCGCCGGATCGCCTGCGAACCGCCCGAACGCGTGCAGGTGCCGGAACGACACCCACATCGCGCCGGCGTCGTCGCGGTACAGCGCGTTCGCGTGGGTGAGGTCGATGGCGCCGGGGAACTGCTGCGACCAGAAGCCCTCGCGCATCCAAGGCTCGTACGTGTACGGGAACAGCCCGTCGAAGTCGGCGGTGGCCAGGGCCTCCCCGGTGGCCGCGTCGAACGCGAGGACGCTGTCCACGATGTACTCGAGCCCGCCCCTCCGGACCGCCCGCGCGGAGAGGGACCAGATGTACCCATCGCGCCCCACGAGGTCGTGGTGGACGTAGAACGGGAAGTCGACGCCGTACAGCAGCTCGAGGACGACCCGGCCGTCGAACGTGTACTCGCGCAGGCGCGTGCGCCCGATGTTGACGAGGTACGTGCCGCGGTCGGTGAGCGCGAACGCGTCGATGCCCCCGAGGAACCCGCCGTCGAGGCGCGTGTCCTGGTACCAGACCACCCGGCCCCGCCGGTCGATGGCCACCACGTACAACGCCGGGCAGCTGGGCGCGAGCACCACGGCGGACACCTGGGAGCCGCCGTCCGTCTCGATGTCCACCGACACGCGATCGAAGTCGTCGGGGAGTGGGCCCGAGCGGAGCCGCACGTCGAGCTGCTCCCCGGAGGTCGGCCCCGTGGCGACGACGGTCCACGCGGTGTCGGGGACGAGGCTCCAGAAGAACACGTCGTGCCGGACGGCGTCCTCGGTGACCCGGAACACCCGGTCGTCCTCGCCCGGCGCCGAGAAGCGGAGCTCCAGGGGTCCAGGTGTGGTCCACTCCACGACGCAGCGTCCCCGCAGCGCGTGGCCCTCCTCGAGCGCACAGCGCAGCTGTTCGGCGTCCGGATCAGGGGCGCCCGTGTGGCCCGTGTGCACGGCGCCGCTTTCCAGCGTGGGGGTCGGCGTCGACACCGGGGGTCGACACCCGGCCAGGAGCGCCGCGATCACCACCCGAGCCAGACCCCGAGGGCGAGGCCGGCGGCGAACAACAACGTGCCCCCAGCGACCGCGGCCGTCACCAGGGCGCGGGGGTCCAACGCGGGCAGCTTCTGGGGCGGCGCGAGCGGCGAGGACGGTGGCAGCGGGCGGGGCTCCATCGACTCCTGCGAGGACCACGCGCGCGCGCCCAACACCGCGACCCGCACGGGCTCGAGGTCCTCGAGGAGGTCTTCGGTCGTGCGGTACCGCTCGGCGGGCGCCTTGCGCAGGCACTTCAACACGATGCGTTCGAGCGCGGGCGGGATGTCGAGGTGCGGAGCCACGTGCCGGAGCGGGCGGGGCTCGGTCCGGAGGTGGTGCAGCGTGAGCTCGGACGGTGACTCCCCGGGGAACACCCGGTGCCCGGTGAGGGCGCGGTACATCACCACGCCGAGCGAGTAGATGTCCGACGCTGGGACCACGGGCTCGCCCGCTGCCTGCTCGGGTGACATGTAGTGCGGCGTGCCGATGTACGCGGGCTCGTGCCCGGAGCCCCCCGTGACCGCGACCGAGGCGATGCCGAAGTCCGCGACCTTCACGAGCGGCCGCCCCGTGGACCGCTGGCGCAACAGGATGTTGGCGGGCTTGATGTCGCGGTGGGCGACGCCGTGGCGGTGGGCGTGTCCGAGGCCGAGCGCCACCTGCTGGAACACGTCGAGCGCCACGTCCATGGGGAGCACCTGCCCGCCCTCCAGCAACCGGGACAACGAGCGACCCGCCACGTACTCCATGACGATGTACGGTCGACCGTCCGGCAGCCGACCCACGTCGAACACCGTCAGGACGTTCGGGTGATCGAGCGCAGCGATGATCCGGGCCTCCCGCAGGTAGCCCTCGACGTCCTGATCGTTCGCGAACACCTCGGGGCGCACGACCTTGATGGCCACCTCGCGGCCGAGCCCGGCGTGGTGCGCCAGGTACACGACCGACGAGCCGCCGGACGCGAGCACGGTCAGCACCCGGTAGCGGTCATCGAGCAGGTCCGCTTGCTCGCGCATGGTCGCACCCCGCACTCTCATCGTACACCGCGCAGCCTCCCGGCCATCGACCGTTCTGGTTCCCCGGCGGCCAAGCCCCATCATCGACTACGGATCGCGCGGCGTTAGACGGGGCGCATGTCGGAAGGCTCGGGACTCACCCCAGAAGAACACTGGCTCCGCTACGGCAGGTACCCGTACCTGCTGGCAAAGCTGTGTGCGTTCGCCGCGATCGCGGGCGCCCTGACGTACGCCGTGATCAGCGTCCAGGACGTGTTGTTCCCGGTCGCCACCTCGCTGTTGTTGGCCTACCTGCTCGATCCCGCGATCGACCGGTTCGAGGCCCGGGGCTACTCGCGCACCGGGGCGATCGCGCTGTTCCTGGTGTTCGGCGCTGGTGCCGTCGGCGCGTTCCTCCTGTTCCTCTACCCCACCATCGCCCACCTGATCAGCCAGGTCGGCGAGGTGTTCCCACGGCTCGCCGATCTCGTCCAGCACGACCTCGTCCCCCGGCTGCGGGCGATCGCACCGGACCGTGTCCCCGCCGACCTCGAGAGCCTCCTCGCCCAGTACGGCGACACGGCCCGACAGGCCCTCCCCTCGCTCGCGAACGGCGTCCGCACCGCGCTCACCAACGCCTGGGACCGCACCGGAGCCATCGCCAGCAGCGTGATGAACCTCGTCCTGGTCCCGATCCTCACGTTCTACTTCCTGCGGGACTTCGACGTGATGCGGCTCGCCGCGGTGGAGTACCTCCCGCTGCACAACCGGACCTGGACCCTGCAGCGCATCGCCCGGATGGACGAGGTGGTGGGGTTCTGGATCCGCGGCCAGTTCGAGGTCGCTGGCATCCTGGCCGTGTTGTACGCAGCGGGCCTCGGCCTCACGATGGGGCTCTCCGGCGTGGGCGTGAGCTCCGGCATCGCCGTGGGCTTGTTGTCGGGGTTCCTGAACGTGGTGCCGTACTTCGGGTTCCTGGTCGGGATCCTGTTGTCCACGCTGCTCGTGGTCCTCGACTGGCACGGCTGGCTGCCGCTCGTCGGGGTGGGCGCCACCTTCGCGATCGTGCAGGCGCTCGAAGGCTACGTGGTCACCCCGCGGATCGTGGGCGAGAAGGTCGGCCTGTCGCCGCTGGTGGTCATCGTCTCGCTGCTGCTCGGCAGCCAGCTGCTGGGCGTGCTCGGCGTGGTCGTGGCCCTGCCGTTGGCGGGGATCGTGCGGGTGCTGCTGCCCGATCTCGTCGATTGGTACCGCGAGAGCGACCTGTACACGGGCCAACTGCGCCGAACGTCGGTCCCGGCAAGGGAACCGCTGGGACCGGCCGTGGTCACGACCGAGGCGCCGGCGCTGGCCGGTGGGGAGCGAGTCCATGTTCTGGATGCTGGTGGCGTGCGGCGTGAAGCACCTCGAGGAGGAGACCCTCTACAGCCCGGAGGACCCGGCCTCGTGGGAGCGCCTGGGGAACCGGTACCGCCTGCGGGGGAACCGCGCGATGGCGGCGAGCGCGTACCGGACGGCGCTTCAGCTGGACCCCTCCCGGGAGGACCTCCGTCGCCGGACCAGCGGGGGGATGACGGAGGGGATCCGGGAGCTGCGCCGCGCAGCGATGGGTGAGCCCGGCAACGACGAGCTGTGGGGCGACCTCGGCGACGCCCTGCGGGGCAACGGTGACGACCTGGCCGCCACACAAGCGTTCCTGCGCGCCTGGCACATCGACCCGGTCGACGGCGAGTGGCAACGCAACCTCGTGGAGCTCGGCGCCGCCGCGGTCCTCGTGAACACGATGCGCGCGGGCCTGAACGAGAGCGACGACGAATCGCTCGGCGATCTGGCCGATGTCCTCCTCCAGACCGGCGCGCGCGAAGAAGCCTGCGACCTGTACCGGCGGGCCGCGGAGCTCGACCCCTCCGACACCGAGTGGCTCAACCACGCGGTGGAGTGCGGGTTCCCCGTCCCCGAGGGCTGGTCGGTGGAGGGCGCGTACGTGGAGGAGTACGGAGGCTACGGCCTGCCCGAGGCCACCGACGTGGCCGACCTCACCGCGCAGCTCGGCTCGAACGCGGGATTGCTCGTCCGCCTGGGTCAGGCGCAGATCCGCGCGGGCGACAAGCCCGCCGCCACCACCAGCTTGTGGAACGCGCTGCTCGTCGAGCACACGAACGAGGAGGCACTCCAGACCTGGATGGTCGCCGCCAGCAAGACGCGCCGGGAGGGGCTCGAGAAGCTCCGGGACACGTTCCCCGAGGACGACGAGCTCGTGGGCCTCCTCGGCGACCACTACCTCGATCTGGGTCTGCGCGACCGCGCCCGCGACCTGTACGAGCTGGCGCACCGGCTGGACGAAGACGACCCCGAGTGGGACGCCAAGCGCATCCTGCTCGGCGCCACGCCCTGATCCGACGCTCGATCAGCCTTCCACGAGGGCCCGCCGCGCCGCCGAGACCCGCACCGCGAACGGCACGGCGGCCACACAGGCGAGTCCACAGAGACCACCCACCACCACGGCGAGCAGCGGCAGCAGGGCGAGCACGCCCCAGCTGAGCAGCAGCCCGAACCACAGCGCTGCGAAGCCGGCGCCACCGAAGCCGGCAGCGGCGCCGAGGCCCGCGAAGAACACCGAGCCATCGTACGCCCGGGAGCCGGCGAACACGTGCACGAGGCACAACGTGACGAACACCAGCTCCCCGAGCACGATCGGGAACGACTGGTGGCCGAACATCGCCGTCTGCAACAGCGACGCGCCGTGCAGCAGCCCCGTGAGCATCAGCGCGCCGCCGGCGATGCGGGTCACGACCAGGCCCTGCCGGATCGCGATCTCTTCGGGGCCTTCCGTGAACACGTCCCGCTCCCAGGTGATGGCGCTCATGCGTCGTTCCTCCGCCACCTTCGTCACCCGGGGCCGGGCTCCGGGCTCGTATCGGGATGTGTCGGAGGGCTACTCGGCGAGCTCCCCCTCGAGGAACGCGGCGGCGTCGGCGAGGGACGGGACGCGGGCCACGGACGAGCCTGCGGGCGCGCTGAGGTGGCTGCCCAACACGACCAGGCGATCCTGCGCGAAGAGCGTGGGATCCGCGTACAGCTCCGCGCTGGTGAACCGGCCCCCGCGGGCCACGACGACGCCCACGACGCGCTTGTCGTCTTCGAAGCGGTGCTTGAGCTCGGCCTCGGCGCTGGCGAGCGCTCGCGGATCGAGCGAGCGCCCGGCGAGCCAGGAGGCCGCGTCGTTCACGCCGCGCGCCCGGTTGGCGGCGCCGACCGCGGCCCACGTCGCGTCCTGGGAGGCCGCGCGCACGACGACGTCTCGGAGCACGGGATCCACCCGGCCACCGTAGCGGAACGCCAGCGAGCCCTCGGACGACCAGCGACCGCGCTCCACACACTGCACCGGGATCGCGACCGGCCGACCGCCGCCGGCGATCAGCGCGGACCGCTGGATCACGCGATCCTGGTTGCCGCCGTCGACCACGTCGCCCGCCTGGAGCAACACGGGGGAGTCCCCGTGGTTCACCAACACCAGCTGGTCGACCTGGCCGTTCGGCGACTCGTGGACCCGGACCTGCCCGGTCGACATCGCCACGGAGAGGGGGACCACGTCGGACTCGGCGCGACCCGTCGAGTCGCGGTCCACGACCGGGTAGATCGCGAGGTCTCCGACGATGACGGGCGCGGAGACCGACAGGCGCTTGCCGACCGGCACCTCGGCCCCGGCCTTGTCCCAGGTGGCGTCCGGGGACTTGCCCCAGTCACCGGCGAACGCGGACACGCTCAGCAGCAACCACATGGCACCCTCCTGCAGGTCGGTGTGGAACCCCGCGCGATGGGACACCACGGACCCACCCCGGTTCCGTCAGTGTAGCCCCAACGGGCGGAGTCCGGGGTTCTTCCGCTCACAACGCCCAGGCGAGCGCCCCGACGAGGGCCGCGAGGCCGGCGCTGGCGCCCACCACCAGCAGCGTGACCCCGCCCAGGCCCAGGCCGCCCACGATCAGCCACGCGCCGCGGGAGCGGGGGGCTTCTGCGTGCGCGGAGGGTTCGAGGGTGGCTTCGTCGCCGCCGGCGGCCAGCAACGAATCGCGGGCTTCGGCTTCGGCTTCGGCGGTCCACTCGTCGAACACGTGGGTGTCGATCGGGGGCGCGGACTGGTGCCCCTGATCGGCGTCGGCGTCGTACAGGGTGGCCACCACCCGACCGGGCGGTTCACGGAGCGAGGGCATTTCGATCTCCCGGTGCGCTTCTCGGCACACCGCTGCCCTCGACCTAGCCCAGGGGTGGCGGCCAGCCCGTATCGAGCTGTATCAGGTGCCGCGGCGGTAGCACTCGGAGAGGATCAACGCCGTCTCCTTGCGCATGATCTTCTCGGGGGGGACCTCGCCGGCCACGAGGAGCTCGCGGATGGCGGTGCCGCTGATCGAGAACGGCTTCTCGTCGCGGTGGTTCTCGGTGAGGTCCACGCGGTTGATGCTGTCGTAGTACGCGGCGAAGCCGACCTTCACGGGCTGGGTGTGGAGCTCGCCGCCGAGCTTGCCGAAGATCTCCTGGGCGTCGAAGTCACCCCAGATGGCGGACTTGTCCTCGTAGGGCGCGTCGGCGTGCTTGCGGCCGATCACGATGTGCGAGAAGCCGTGGTTCTGGCGGTAGATGGCGTGCATGACCGCCTCGGACGGGCCGCCGTAGAACATCTTGATGTCGAGGCCGACGAGGTCGAACACGTCGGTGAGCGGGTACCCGACCTTGTCCCACAGCTCCTGGTCCACGTCGCCCTGGCCCATGAGGTTGTGGGTCTTGAGGGCCACGTAGGTCTTCATGCGGGTGGCGGCGTCCACGTCGTCGCCCTTGAGCTCACCGACCAGCGGGTTGAGCACGGCGCCGGCGAAGGCGCCTTCGCGGGTGAGCTGCTCGAGGCCGTACACGAGGGCGTACTCGTGGGCGCGGTGGAGCGGGTTGCGGGTCTGGAAGGCCAGAGCCTTCTCCCAGCCGCGCGACGCGATGAGGGCGCGGGTCTGGAGCGGGCTGAGGACGAGGTGGCCGTACTCGGGGTTCGGCTTCGCGGGGAGGGCCTGGAGCTCACCACCGACGAGCTTCGTGCGGGCGTCGTTCGAGGCGATGCGGCCACCCGGGTGGTCGAAGCGGGGGGTGCCGTACACGGACTGGACGTACTTGTCCTTGTCCCAGGCGAACACGGACTTGACCTCGAGCACGCCCACGACGCTGCCGTCGGGCCCGATCACCGCGGCCTGCTTCCCGATCTGCAGGCCACTGGCCTCCTCGTCGGTGACGGGGAACGCGAGCGGGATCGCCCAGGCGTACTTCTTGCCGTTGGACAGGATGCACTTCTCGTCCAGCACCCGGTTCCACTGGTCCTCGGTCATCGGGCCGGTGAGCGGGGACAACGTGCCGTCCGCGATGCGGTACACGGTGGCCAGGTCGGCGGAGGTGACCTGGAACTTCGGCATGCTGGCAGCTTCGGCGAGGAGCGCCTTCTTCTGCGTGAGCTTGAGGGTGCGGTTGACGGGGCGATCGAGACCGCCGTGGACGGGAACGAGAGACAAAGGGTCCTCCAGGACAGGGGCGGGCTCGTAACGTGGCGCGCGCGCCCGGGCAGGTGCTACCGCCGGGCGACCCTGGCAGGGGCAGCGCGGTCGTCGGGCACGAGGCAGTCCGGGCCGGCGCCGATGAGATCCTCGCGGCCCGCCTCGCGCAGCGCCTCGCGGACGAGCGGCCAGTGCTCGTGGTTCCAGTACAACAGCAGCGCCTTCTGCAGCTTCTTCTCGCGGAGGCCCTTCGCGACGTAGACGGGCTCGCCGGTCAGCGGATCGAGGCCCGTGTGGTACATCGCCGAGGCGATCGACATCGGCGTGGGGATGAAGTCCTGCACCTGGCGCGGCCGGTAGCCCTGCTGCTTGAGCCAGCACGCGAGCTCGATCATGTCGGAGGTGTCGCAGCCCGGGTGCCCGCTGATGAAGTACGGGATGTCGTACTGGTCCTTGCCGCAGGCCGCGGACGCCGACTGGAACATCGCGCGGAACCGCTCGAACGCCGCGATGCCGGGCTTCTTCATCTTGTCCAGGACCCGATCGGACTTGTGCTCGGGCGCCACCGACAGCTGCCCCCCCACGTGGTGCTGGGCGAGGTCGCGGACGTAGTCGGGATCGAGCTCGGCGAGGTCGTAGCGCACGCCCGACGCGATGAACACGTGCTTGATGCCGGGGGCCTCGCGGACCTGCTTCATCACGTCGCGGACGGGTCCGTGGTCGGTGACGAGGTTCTCGCAGACCCCCGGGTGGACACAGGAGAGCTTGCGGCACTTCGACTCGATGCCCTTGTCGCGGCACCGCATCTTGTACATGTTGGCGGTCGGACCACCCAGATCGGTGACGGTCCCGCGGAAGTCGTCCATCCGGCGGAGCTGCCGGAGCTCGCGCAGCACGCTGTCGGCGCTGCGGCTCTGGATGACCCGGCCCTCGTGTTCGGTGATCGAGCAGAACGTGCAGCCCCCGAAGCACCCGCGCATCAACACGACGCTGTGTTTGACGGTCTCGTACGCGGGGATGGTCTCCTCGTACATCGGGTGGGGCGCGCGCACGAAGGGCAGGTCGTACAGCTGGTCCATCGCCAGCGTCTTGCCGCCGTCGGGGAGGGCCTCGCCAGCGTCGTCGTCGAGGGGCAGGCCCGGCGGGTTGTAGTACACCGCTCGGTCGCCGTGGACCTGCACCAGGGGGCGGCCGTTGCCCGGGTTGGTCTCGAGCTGGAACGCCTTGGCCATGCGCGCGTACGCGACCTTGTCCTTCGCGACCTCCTCGTAGGAGGGAAGCACCACCACCTTGCGGTCGGTCGTGTAGCGGGCGGGGTCGGCGAGCAGCGCGGGGGTCTCGGCCTTGGGTGCGATCCAGGCGGTGCCGCGGATGTCGCGGAGCTGCTTGACCGGCTCGCCGGCAGCCAGGCGCCGCGCGATCTCGCGGATGGGGCGCTCGCCCATCCCGAACACGAGCAGATCGGCCTTGCTGTCCACGAGGACGCTGCGGCGGACGGTGTCGGACCAGTAGTCGTAGTGGGCGATGCGGCGGAGCGAGGCCTCGATGCCGCCGAGCACGACGGGGACGTCGGGGAACGCCTCGCGGCAGCGCTGCGCGTACACGGTGGTGGCGCGGTCGGGACGCGCGCCGGTGCGGCCGCCCGGGCTGTATTGGTCCTCGGCGCGGTTCTTCTTCTGCGCGGTGAGCCGGTTGAGCATGGAGTCGAGGTTGCCGGCGGCGACCCCAAAGAACAGGCGCGGCTTGCCGAGCTCCTTGAACGCGGCGGCGCTCTTCCAGTCGGGCTGGGCCAGGAGTCCCACGCGGTACCCCTGCCCCTCGAGGAACCGGGCCACCAGGACGGGCCCGAACGCTGGGTGGTCGACGTAGGCGTCGCCGGTGACGATGACGATGTCGACTGCGTCCCAGCCGCGGGCGTCGAGGTCGGCGCGGCACACGGGGAGGAACGCGCGCCGGTCGCGGACGGCAGGGTTGCGCGCGGGTGGAGGGCCCTTCGGCTTGCTGGTCGCGGCGAACCGCGAGCCCTCGACGTCCCCCATTCCCATCGGTCCCCCCGGGTCGGGTCGGTCCGTAACGTCGGGGATCGGGTCCGGCGCGTCAGCGGACCGGCAGCGTGAGCGCGCAACCCGCACCCTGCACCGTGATCCGCTGCGGCCCCTGCGCGGGGACCCGCTCGAAGGTCCCGGCGTCCGCCCCGGCGAAGGAGAGGCGCAGCCCGTGATCACCGGGCAGGTCGGCCGCCACCGCGCGCAACGGCACCTCCACGGGACCCGAGGTGACCCGCTGCAGGCCCTCGGTGAGCAGGCGCACGCGGCCGCTCGGCTCGATCACCTCCAGATACACGTGCATGGCAGCTTCCGGCGCAGCCAGCGACACGTCGCACCGCAGGTTCCCCGCCCCGAACACCCGCAACGGGCCCGCGCCCGGCGCAGCGAACGACAGGAGCCCCGGCGCCTCCGCGCGATCGGGCGACTCCACGTTCGTGAGCATGCCCGTCGTCCAGCGGGTCTCGTCGCCCACCGTCGCCGCGAAGTCCACGTCGAGCGTGCGCCGCAGCCCGGGATCCGGGGCCCCGAGCGCGCCGTCACCCCGCAGGTGCCACGTCCGCAGCGACGTGGTGGGCCACTCCTCGCCACGCTCCCACCGCTCCGCGCCGGCGACCCAGTGGGCACGCACCGGCCGGCCCCCGTCGCTCGTGAGCCAGGTGTCGAAGAACTCCACCACCTCGGCGAGGTCGACGCGGGCGTCGCGGTCCCCTTTGCGCCCGAGCGGGCTCGCCGAGTGGTTGCCTTCGTGGGTCCAGCCCCCGATGCGGGCGTCGACCACGCGCAGGGCAGCGTCGGCGCGGAGGACGGCGTCCGCGGTGGCACCGTCCCACCACGAGCCCCACACCCCGATCGCCGCTTCGGAGGACGCCAGCGCCTCCTCCGCGCCGGATGGGCCAACGGTCGACGCCGGCGGTCCCCCCTCCCCTCCCCACGGGTCTCCTGGGCCGCGGATCCCCGCTACGTCGGCGGCGACGGTCGGGGTGGCCCGCGCGGCCAGCACCCGCGCGAGGTCGACGCCGTCCGGGTCCGAGTCGAGCGGCCGGGGACCGCGGATCATCCACGCCGACGCACCCCAGAACTCCGGGACCTCGCCGCGATCGAGGTCGACCACCGCGCGACTCCACTGCTGCGGGAACGAGACGTTGCGCACACCTCCAGGCGCGAGCAGCTCGTCCACGAGGTCCCACTCGATCTCGCGGGCCAGGACCGCGCGCAGCGCCGGCTGCTCGTGGGACGCAGCGAGCAGCGCCGTCGTCCCCTCGTACGACACGCCCGTCGCCCCCACGCGCCCGTCGCACCACGGCATGGCGGCGACCTGCTCCACGATCTCCGCCATGTCCGCGACCTCGTCGGGTGACCACGGCCGGCCCCAGGTGCCCTCGGAGGCTCCGGTGCCCCGCACGTCCACCAGGACCACCCCGAAGCCGGCGGCGAGCAGCTCTTTGGCGAGGTCCTCGCGCGGTTGGATCGGCATGGCGTCCGCTGGACGGCGCACCTTGAGCTCGAAGCTCCGCCAGTACCGGGTCTGGATGATCACCGCGGGGACCGGTCCCTCCCGATCGGGCGGAACGATCGTGTCCACCGCGATCCTCGTCCCGTCCTCCATCACGAGTGCGGAGGATCCGACGTCGTAGGTGCGGGTGCAGGCGGCGAGCGGAACGAGGAGCGCGAGACGGAACACGGGGACCTCCGATGCATAGGTGATGTATCACCTAATAGACACCGCATCCTGGAGGGCGCGTTACCCGGGGGACCGATGTCGCTGCGCCACGCCGTCCTCGGGTTCCTCTCCGTCCGGCCGTTCACGGGGTACGACCTCAAGAAGGCGTTCGACCACTCGGTCCGTCACTTCTGGGCCTCCGACAAGGCCGCCATCTACCGGACCCTCGGCGAGCTCGAGGGGGAGGGCCTCACCCGCAGCGAGCGCGTCCCGGGGACCACGCGGCCCGATCGGCACGTGCACCACCTCACCGACGCAGGCGCCGCCGAGCTCGATCGGTGGCTGCGGACACCGATCCCACCACCCCTGCGGCGCGAGCCGTTCCTGCTCCAGCTGTTCTTCTCGGAGCGGTCGCCCCCCGAAGCGCTCGACGGCCTCTTCGCAGCCGAGCTCGCCGCGGCCGAAGGCGACATCGCCGCCCTGCGGGCCGTGGCTGCGTCCCTGCTCGCAGGCGAGTCCGAGATCCTCCCGGCCGGCATCGTGGCGACGCTGCACGCGGGCCTCGCCTCGCACCTCGCGTGGCGGGACTGGCTGGTGGACGCCCGTCGTCGGTTCGCCGAGGGGCGCGGAGACGAGCTCGCCCGCGAGCTGCTCGCCGAGGTCGCCGCGCGCTGACCGCGGGGTTCACTGCAGGCGGACGAACGAGCGGAGCCGACCTCCCGCGGCCTCCGGCAGCGCAACGAGCCCGACCGACTCGTAGAACGCGCGCTGGCGGGGCTCGTCGTCGGTCAGCAACCCGACCGTCCGCACGTGCGCGAACCGCTCCAGCGCAGCGGTCGCGAGCGCCCGGCCCAGCCCCGCGCGCTGGTGGTCGGGGTGGACCAGCAAGTCCTGGATCCACGCGATCGCCAGGTCGTCGGACAACACGCGAACCAGGCCGACCAGCGTCCCCGCCCGCCGCTCCACGTGGACCCAGGTGCTCGCCTGCACGGCCGCCACCAGCGCGTCCGGGTCGCGGGTGTACGCCGTCCACCCGACGGCTGCGTAGAGCCCGAGCAGCTCTTCCCGGCCCACCGCTGCTGGCGGGGTCACGGCGCGCCGGGTCCGCGCAGGGTGACGGAGAGCGACAACCTCGCGACCACGCGGCGCGCCTGGAGCACCCGCAAGGCGGCGGCGGCGTGCGGGAGGTCCCGATACCCGAAGGCACCGTCCCCGGCAGCCGGCCACCGCAACACCGCCGCCAGCTCGGCTGCGTCCGGACCCGTCGCGACCACGTCGCAGGGGGTCGCCGTCATGGTCCGGCCCCGAGCTGGGCACCCACCAGCACGGACGCATCGGCCGCGAACGGAGCGATGGTGCTGGCGCCGGTGCCCGCGCCGAGCTCCACACCGAACACGAACCCCCGCGGACCCGTGTGCCACACCCCGGCCGAGCCGCGCACGAGCTGGGTCTGCGAGAGCTGGGCCGTGGGGGTGAACACGAGCCAGGTGGACGGCGACACGGCGACCCCGACAGGAACGGAGACGCCGCCGCTCAGCCAGCCCCCCTGCAGCGCGGGCGCCACGAACACGTGGTCGGTCTGCACCACCCGGTACGCCACCCGCGCCGAGGCGCCGGCAAACGAAGCCGTGCCGGCGAACAGCTGGGTCGTGAGGTCGAACCGGTCGCGGTCGAACCGGTACCAGGCGGCCAACGAGGGGCCCGAGCAGCTGATCTGGACGAGCTGTGCGTCGCAGTCGGCGTCCAGGAACCCCCGGGTCCCCGGCGCCATCTGGGTCCACGACGCCACCCCGCCGAGCTCGTGTTCGCGTCCGGCGGCCATGGGCGCCGGCGGAGGCCCCGACGCGATCGGAGCGCAGGCCCACAGCGCGAAGTAGCTGACGGCGAGCGCGAAGACGAAGTTGCGCACTGCGCGAGCGGAGGGCATGCGCCAGTCTAGCTCGGTGCGGGCCCGGACCCACGCCACTGCGGGGCCGGGGATATCCGTGTCTGTCGGGTGGTCAGGGGCTACGCCCTGGACCCCCCGCGTACCGAGGCTGATCGAATCAATCTCCGGCGAGGAGGTACCCGATGTCCGACGTGCACCCCGACCTGCGGACCGCCGCCCGGTTCCTGCCGCGCACGCTCGTCTCGGCCTGGACGCTCCCCCTGCTCCGCGCCCTGCCCCCTCCCTCGGGTCCGCTGCCGACCGGGGTCACCGTGACCGAGCGGGCGCTCCCCGGGGGTGTCCGGGTGCGGATCGTCTCAGGGCCGCCCAGCGCGGCTGCGCGGCCCGCCCTGCTGTGGATTCATGGCGGTGGGTACGTCATCGGGGCCGCACGCCAGGACGACGCGCTGTGTGGTCGCTTCGCCCAGGCGCTCGACGCGGTCGTCGTCTCCGTGGACTACCGGCTCGCGCCCCGACACCCGTACCCCGCCGCGCTCGACGACGTGCTCGCGGCCTACACCTTCGTCCACGAGGAGGCCCGCGCGCTGGGGATCGATCCCGCCCGCGTCGCGATCGGCGGCGCGAGCGCGGGTGGGGGCCTCGCGGCAGCGCTGGTGTTGCGCGTCCACGACGCCGGCCTCCCCGCCCCCGCGCTGCAGCTCCTGGTCTACCCGATGCTCGACGACCGCACCGTCTCGCGCGAG
>JBIKWC010000105.1:0-21422 GCA_044356535.1 Myxococcota bacterium | reverse complement strand
TCTTCACACCCACCAGCCTCGGCGGACGCGAGGGCCTGGGCGCGCGTGTCCTCCATGGTGGCGTGCACCTCCTCCAGCGTCCCCACGCCCACGAGGCCCGGGAACCGCACCTCCCCTTCGGCGTAGACGGCGTCGTTGCCCCGGGCGACGACCGTGCCGGGCCCGGGCACAGCGTCGGGGAGCGGCGCCAGCACCCGCCCGTCGGCGTCGAGCAACACGAGGCCGAGGTCCCAGGCCCCGGGCTCGAGCCCCGGAGGCACAGCGAACACGTGGCGGCCCGCGTACACGTCGTCCGGGAGCCAGTCTCCGGCCGGGTACTCCCCGTACCCGATGGGCAGCGCCTTGGCGGCCAGCTGGCCGGCCCGCGACAGGAAGGCGACGACCTGCAGGTCGGCGGGGGCGGCGCGCGACAGGCCCACCTCGAGGAACCCGTCGCCGCCCGCTGGCCAGACCGGAGCGGGGACGTGTACCCCGTGGAGCTGCACCCCGCCCGCGAAGGGCAGGGCGCGGTCGTCGCCGTGAGGCCAGGCGGGGACGGTGAACAACGCGCGGGTGGCGTAGACGCCCGGGTGGAGGGGGAGCGGCTTCTGGTCGCGGTAGGGGCCCACCTCGACCATCCAGCGCTTCCAGGCGTCGTAGGTGATGAATCCGCTCTCGTCCGCCCAGAAGCCGTGGGCGTGCGCGAACGTGGGCTGGTGCTCCACGAAGAAGTATTCCTCGACGAACGCCCGGTCCTGGTACCAGTGGCGCGACATGGGGACGTCGACGAGGCCGGCCATGTCGAGCTCGACGTACTCCGGCGCCCACCAGAGATGGGCGCCCATGTCCATCTCGAGGTTCACGACCTTGCCCTCGAAGAACGTGCGGCGCACGAGGTCCTTGGTGAACCGCACCCGGTACGCCACCATCGACGGTGTCTCGTTCCGGTTGTGGGTGGCGTGGTCGCGGGTCTGCGACAGGTTGGGCGGCACGATCCCGAAGAGCAGCAGCGCCGTGCCGATGCGCGCCAGCGTGAGGTCGGGCACCAGGAGCTCCAGCGCGCGGGCGGCCTCCCGCACCCCCACCGCGAACAGCACCGCCGCCGGAGCCGCGAGCAGGCTCATCCAGCGGTACGCGCCCATCCAGTCGCCGTCCGCGTAGACCGAGAACAACATCGAGAACACGGCGCAGATCCAGGCGAGGCCCGATACCGGCGCTCCGGGCCTGCGCAGCGCGAGGAACGGGTAGACGCAGCCCGCGAGCACGATCAGCGCCATGCGCCCCTGGACGAACACCGGGGGCGGGGCGGGCAGCGCGGGCCAGAACGGGAGCTCCGCGATCACCTCGGGTCCCGGCCAGGCCAGCAGCAGGACGATCGCGGCGGTCCACCCCCACGAGACCGCTGCCCCGCGCCCCTGCGTGCCCACGAGCCCGAGCTGGTAGAGGGGCGCGTACCACCCGACCCACAGCCGCCCGGCCCACTCCCGGAGCTGGTTCCATCCGCGCGCGTTCCACGAGAACGGGTACGTGGGACGCACGCCCACCTTGGCGTAGAACGTGTTGGCCACCGGCCAGGCGAAGTACCACCAGCGCAGGGCGAACAGCGCGATCGTGGGGACGAAGAACCACGCGAGCCACTTGAGCGTGGGCCGGATCGGCGCGTGCCCGGCGCGCACGAGCTGCAGCAGCCACCATGCGCCGCCGAGCGCGGCGTACGCGATGCCTTCGGGACGGGTCCAGGTGAGCAGGAACCAGCAGGTGGACGACGGGAGGAAGGCTCCGGACGACGCGTCTCGCGCGGTCGTGACCAGGGCCGCCGCCAGCAGCAACCCCCACAGCGGGTTCTCGAGCCCGGAGGCGCCCCAGATCGCCACCTGCGCCGACAGGGCGTACGCGAAGGGCGCAGCGAGGGCCACGGTCTCGTCGGCGTCGTCGGGCATCGCGTCCCGCGCGGCGCGCCACAACAGGGGCAACGTGGCGACCGTCAACCCCATGGCGAGCGGCTTGGCGGCGGTGAACCCGTCCAGGCCGAGGGCCTGCAGCAGCGTCAGCAACACCATCCACGTCGGGTCGCTCGTGCCCTCCACCCGCTCGCCGCCCGGGAACGGCACGTAGCCTTCGCCGGCCACGAGGTTGCGGGCGTAGGAGAAGCAGATCGCGGAGTCCTCGATGAGCCAGTCCCAGCGCCAGGCCTGGTGGGCCACGGCGATCACGGCGCAGGCCACGAGGGCCGCGCGCTGCCACCGGCCCTCTGGGAACAACGAGCGCATCGGGGGCGTGCATATCCCGCCCCGCGTCCGCGTCCGAAGCGCCGGGAGCGACAAACTGCTAGTAGGCACGGATGCGCGCCACCGTCGTGGACGGCCTCCTGCGCGGGGTCCCGGTGTTCGTCTGCCTGGTCGTGCTCGGCCTGCACCTCGAGGTGTGGGCCGCGCGGGCGGCGTATCCGTACGACCTCGAGTGGATGGAGGGGGGCATGTTGGCGCACGGCTGGCGGCTCCAGCACGGGCTCCCGCTGTACGTCGCGCCCAACCCCGACTTCGTCCCGTTCGTGTACCCACCGGGGTACCCTGCGGTGCTCGCGGCGCTGGGCGACTGGTTCGGGTTGTCACCGCGATTGGGGCGCCTGGTCTCGGTGGTCGGCGTGCTGCTGGCTGCGGCGGGGGCGGGGTTCCAGGTGGGGCGGGCCACCGGGTCGGGTCGCGCCGCCCTGTTCACCGGGACCGTGGTGGTCGCGACCTGGCAGGCCGCGGGCCACTTCTACGACCTCGTCCGCCCCGACGGGCTCTTGCTGGGGCTCCTCGCGTGGGCGCTGGCCCTCGCTGCCGAGCGCGGTCGCGGAACCGCAGTGAGCGCCGGCCTGTTGCTCGCTGCGGCGTTCACCATGAAGCACAACGCGGCCGCCTGGGGGTTCCCGCTGGTGGTGGCCATCACCTGGCGCGACGGCTGGCGGCGGGCGGCGTGGTTCTCGGCGGCGTCGGCCGTGCCCTCCGCGTTGATCTCCGGCTGGCTCGAGGTCGCGTCCGGTGGCATGTTCTCGACCTACCTCCTCGCAGTGCCGGCCTCGCACCCCTCGCTGTTCGAGCGGTGGTGGCCCGGCCTCCCCCGGGAGCTCGGCAACGCGCTGCCAGTTCCGCTCGCGCTGCTGATCGGGTGGAGCTGGCGCCGCTCGGTCCAGGGCGCACCTCCGTGGGCCGTGTTCCTTCCGGCGGTGGCCGGGATGGGCGCAGGCTGGTTCGGGACCTACGTGAGGCCGCCCGTCGACTCCGGGCTGTCGAACGCGGCCGCCTCCATCGCGTTCTTCGCGGTCGGCGCGCTGCCGGTGGCGCTCGGGATCTGGGCGTGGCGCGGCAGGGACCGGGGCGAGCTCGTGCCGCCGGCAGCGCTCGGCCTCGCGACGGTCTTGATCACCGGGGCGATGCGCGCGCACAACGGCGGATACCTCAACGTGCTGGCGCCGCTGTTCCTCGTGGTGGCGGTGGGTGGTGGCGTGGTCCTGGGCAAGCTGGTTCGCGCAGGCCACCCCACGTTCGCGGCGTTGGTGGTGGTGGCGCACTGCGTCTGGGTGGGCGCCTCGTTCGACACGAACGGGCTCCGACCCACCGCGCAGGACCTGGCCGCGGGCGCGCGGTTCGTCGAGGCCTGCAGGGCGGTCGACGGGCCCGTGTTGTCGCCGTTCGCCGCGTGGTTGCCGACCTATGCGGGCAAGCCGCCGTCGCTCCACTACATGGGCGTCTGGGATCTCGACTACCCCGGCAACCCGCTTCGGCCCGGGCTCTCCGAGATCGACGCAGCGGTGCGCGACCAGCGCTGGCCGTTGGTGCTCGGGGGTTCCCAGAAGTTCGGTCACGGCCTGGCGCAGGCCTACCCCGAGGAGCGCGTCCTCCTCGACCCGAAGACCCAGGCGCTGTTTCCGAAGACCGGGTGGAAGGCGAGGCCCAACCGGCTGTTGCGCCCTGCGCGCTGACCCGGGACGCTATGGAGTGTCGATCACGAGCTTGCCCTCGCGCCACACGCAGCTCCGGGTGCCGCGCTCCCCCGACGACCAGTACACCACGAACGCCACGGCGCCGCGCTGATCGAGCTTGAAGGTGGGGCCGTCCTTCACCCCCTTCTTGAGCCAGCCGGCCAGCGTCCCCGAATCGGTCCACTCGACGGAGAGCCCGTGCGGCACGTCGTTGGCGAAGGTGGTCCAGGCCACGGCCTGCTGGGTCGCAGGGTTCCAGTCGATGCGTGGTCCCACCTCGGTGTCGCGGTAGAACCGGGTCTGGAACAGCACCTTCAGGTCGCCGCTGAGGGTGGTTGCGGGGCCCGTGCGGTGGTGGCTCGTGTCGGCGCACCACACCTCGCGCGCCGCCGGCGGGACGGGCCCACCCAGGGCGCCGCCTGGGCAGGGGGTCTTCTCCATCCACCAGAACTCGGGGGACCTGGGCCGGTCGGGCAGCTTCTCGGTGACGAGGCGTGCAGCGATCTGATCACACGACAGGTTGCTCGACGGGTACGCGCTCGCGACGCTCATCCAGGTGATCAGCACGAGCCGCCCTCCTTCGTGGTGGTACCACTAACCAACCCGCCGCGCTGCGACCGGCATCCGCTCGACCGAGCCCAACCCCAGGATCTCCGATACACAGCGCCGGGGGCACCGTGCGCGTGATGGTGGTCGGAGCAGGGGCGGTGGGGCAGTGCTACGCCGGTCGGCTCGCGCTCGGGGGCGCGCAGGTTGCGTTCCGGGTCCGGCGCCCCGCGGAGCTCGACGGTCGGTTCGTGTGGTTCGACCTCCGCCGCGGCGGGTTCGACCGCCACGAGTTCCGGGCCGACGTGGTCGGCACCGACGCCGAGCTCGCAGCCTGGCTTCCGGACGTGGTCCTGCTCACGGTGCCGACGGACGCCCTGCGGGAGGGCACGTGGTTGGCGCCCCTGTTGCTGGCCGCTGGTGATGCGTTGGTGGTGGCGCTCGAGCCGGGGCGCGAAGACGCCCGCGTGTTGCGTGCGGCGCGGCCCGACGTGCGGCTCGCGCAGGGCATCGTCGCGCTGATCGCGTACCAGGCGCCCCTCCCCGGCGAGACGCGGTTCCCCGAGCCCGGGGTGGCCGTCTACGCGCCGCTGCGGTGCCCGTTCGCTGGCCCGCCGGAGGTCCTCCCCGCGCTCGGCGGGTTCGTCGACGCGCTCGAGCGAGGCGGATTGAAGTCCCGGATCGTTGCCGACCTCACGCAGGACAGCACCTTCGGCACCATTGTCATGGCGACCTGGGTGACGGCGCTGCGGGCCGGTGGCTGGACGTTCGACGGACTGCGGGACTCGGGCCCGCTGGGGTATCGAGCGGCCCAGCAGGGGATCGCGGTCCTGGCGAGGGAGACGGGGCTCCGCCCCCCGCGCTGGCCGGCGCTGGCTGGTCCGAGGGTGATGCGCACTGCGATGCGGCTGGGCGCGTGGGTGATGCCGCTGCCGCTCGAGACCTACCTCCGCTACCACTTCACCAAGATCGGCACCCAGACCCGGATGCACCTCCGCCAGGTGGTCGGCGCGGGTCCCGCGCTCGGCCTCCCCGTCGATGCGGTTGCGGAGCTGATCGCAGCCGCCGAAGCGCGCCATCCCCTGGGCGCGGACTACGAGTGAGCGCGGGTCGCACCCTCCTGCGCGACGGGTACGAGCTGCTGCTCGTGCTCGTCGTCGGCTGGCTCCTGACGCTGCCCGTGCACCGAGCCGGCCTCGAGCACCGCAACGTGCAGCGGACGCTTCCGACGGGGGCGGTGTTGGTGCGTGGCGAGGGGCTGGTGGTGGGAGACGAGCTCCCCGCGTACCGGTTCCACGCGGGCTGGCAGGTCCCGATCGGCGCGCTCCGGGTCTCGCGCGTCGCTGGTCAGGACGCCCTGCTGGTGCCCGCGCGACCGATGTCGTGGCCCATCGGCAGGCACGGCCGCATCGTCACCGAGGACGCCGGCAGCGTGGTGCTGGACATCGGCACCGAGCTCGGTCTGGAGCCAGGGCGCAACCTCGGCGTGTACGCGGGGCGGCAGTGGCTCGGCGACGTGCGCCTCACCGAGGTCGCTCCCCAGCGGTCGGTCGCCCGCATCGCGTTCCATCCGGAGCGACCGCTCGCGGGCCTCGAGGTGACCGAGTTCACCGTCATGACCCAGGTCGTGGCGCGAGACGAAGCACCCGGCCTGCTCGCGCTGCAGTGGCTGCTGGGGTTGGGTCCGGCGGTGGCCTGGGCGGTCGCGCGGGTCCGGACGGGCTCGTCGCCGCTCGACCGCTTCGGGGCAGCGCTGCGCGCGTGGTCGGGCGCCTGGGGACCGCGGCTCGCGCTGCTGGTCGAGCTCCCCGTCGCGGGCGGGTTGCTCGGCAAGTTCCTGCCCTCGGCGCTCGCGCTGGGGTTGTCCTTGCTCACTGCGCGCGTCCACGGCTCCGTCGCCGCCGTGCCGGTGGTGGACGCCTGGCCGTGGGTGGCACCGTGGACCGACAGCGCCGCGCTGGTGGCGGCGGGGGCCGCGGCCGCCTGGATCCTCGCGACGAAGCGTTCGTTCCTGGCTGCGTTGTCGGGCTGGTTCGCCTGGAGCCGCTCCCCCGTCGCGCACCTGCGGGGGAGGTGGCGGGGCCTGGCGCACTGGCTGCTCCACCTCGTGATCGTGTGGGCGTTCGCCTCCACGCTCACCGGGTTCCTCACCGCGAACGTCGGCGCGATCCGCGAGCTGACCCGCGTGGTGCCCACGGCGGAGGGGGTGTTCGAGGTCGCGAAGCTGGGGTTGTGGTCGCTGACCATCGTCGGGTGCGTCGCGGGGTACGCCCACACCGTGCTGGCCGGCGGCCTCGCGTTGCTCCGTCGCGGCGTCGGTGACCCGGTCCGGGCGCTCGACTTCACGCTCGCGGGCTGGGTCACCAACGCAGCCTGCTACCCGCTGCTCGGCTTCGCCATGGCCCGGCTCGTCGGTGCGCGGTGCGGCGCCGATCCCGTCGTGGTGGGCGGCGTCTCCGGGGGGATGCTGCTCGGGCTCGGGCTGCTGGCCAACCTGGGCTACACCGCGTCGATCTGGAACATGGGCGCGCGGTTCGGGGTGATGACCGACAAGGGCCTCGTGTCCCACGGGTTCTTCGCGGTCGTCCGCCACCCCTGCTACACGCTCGAGGCCGTGATGTTCCTGTTGTTGGAGGCGCCCGGCTACACCACCTGGCGCGAGTGGGTCGCGGGCCTGTCGATCGTCTGGTTGTACTGGTTGCGGTCGGAGCGCGAGGACGCCTTCATGGGCGAATCCTGTCCGGAGTACCCCGCGTATCGGCTGGCCGTCCCGTATCGGTTCCTCCCCGGGATCTGGTGAGCCGTCAGCCGTCGCACTCGCCCGTCAGCCCGTAGGTGATGTCGATCTGCTGGCCCGGCCGGGGCGGCGGCAGGATGTCTTCGATCGTGTTGGTGGTGGCGTTGTAGTGGAACGAGTCCACGGGCACCCCTGCGACCGACACGCGCAGCGACTCCTCGAGCGGCACGTCCTGCAGCGCAATCGGAGCGACCACGCCCTCGGCGATCGCGTCGACGACGCTGTCGAGCTGGGAGCCCCAGTCGGACTGGCACACGTCGAGCACCACCCCACTGGTGGCGGCGGCGGCCTGCAGGTATCCGTCGGAGCCGTAGCCACACACCCTGCCCTCGTCCACCACGGCGGACACCACGAACGTGCCGGAGTACGCCTGGAAGGTCTGGATCCAGTCCTGCCACGGCGTGTTCGATTGCTCGGGCTCGTCCGAGACGACGATGAAGTGCATCTGCGAACCCGGCCGGAGCATGCCTTCGTTGCAGTCGTCGAGGTGGTTGAGCGCGGCCGCCCCCATCGCGAACAGCGCCTCCGACAACGCGTGCTGGGGGTACGTGAAGATCGAGTTCACGACGAGGTTCGCGGTCGCCGGGGACGCGTCGCTCACGAGCGGGATGTTCATGCACCCGTTGTCGCTCGAGATCACGGCGAGCTGCCAGTCCGCAGAGCGGTCGAGCGCCTGCAGCATCGCCGGGATCCCGAGGGTCACGTCGTCGATGTTGTCGGCGTACATGGAGCAGCTCGTGTCGACCAGCAGCAGGATGTCGGCGATGGGGAGCGGGGCGACCACGGACTCGGTGCGCTCGTCCACCAGCGACACCACCCCGGAGACCGAGGCCGTGTCGGGGCCGGCGGGGTCGGTGGAGGTCACGGTCAACGTGCCCTGGTCCGCGCGGGTCTCCATCCCCTCGAGCCGGAACGACAGGGTGAAGCCGTCGCCCGGCTCGAGCACCAGCGGCAACGCCGGCACGGTGCCTTCGTCGAGCGTGAGGTCGCCGAGCTGGCCCTCGAACGCCACCGACATCACGTCGACCGAGGCCTCGCCGTCGTTGCGGACCTCGAGCGTGCCCTCCCCCGTGCACGGGACGTCCACGTTGCCGAGGTCCAGGAAGTCGGGGGAGATCACGAGATCGGGCAGGGCCTGCTCCGTCGTGGTGGTCTCCGTCGCGACGCAGCCCTTGTTGACCTCCCTGAAGCCAGGGGGACACTCGAGATCGTCCTTGCAGCCCGCCAGCGCCAACCACCACATCGCACCCTCCCCCGAGAATCGTACTACTTCGCTGGTTCGACTTCTGTTGCACGCGTGCGCGTGGCCGCGACCCGGAACAGGCGCCGCTCGATCTCGGCCAACAAGGCGTCCAGTCCCTCGCCGCCCAGCGCGGACACGACGAACCCGCCGTGGCTTTCCACCAGGCTCTCGCGGACTGCGGGCGCGGCCAGATCGGCCTTGTTCCACACGAGGAGGTGCGGCGTGTCGCCGAGCGCCAGCTCCACGAGGAGCTCTTCGACCGCCTTGCGGTGGTGCTCCACGTCGGGGTCGGCCGCGTCGAGCACGTGCAACAGCAGGTCGGCTTCGGCGAGCTCCTCGAGGGTGGAGGCGAAGGCCTTCACGAGGGTCTTCGGGAGGTCCTCGATGAAGCCCACGGTGTCGGACAACACGATCTCGCGCATCTCCGGGAACCGCAGCCGCCGGGTGGTGGGGTCGAGCGTGGCGAACAGCTTGTCCTCGGCGAGGACCTCGGAGTTCGTCATGCGGTTGAGCAGGGTCGACTTGCCGGCGTTCGTGTACCCGACGATCGACACCACGGGGATGCCGCTGCGGCCTCGCTTCCCGCGGCGGGTCTCGCGGTTCTGGCCCAGCTCTTCGAGCTCCCGCTCGAGCCGAACCACGCGCTCCTGCGCGCGGCGTCGGTTGATCTCGAGCTTCGTCTCGCCGGGCCCGCGGCCCCCGATGCCGCCCGTCAGGCGGCTCATCGCCGTGGGCATGATCTGGAGGCGCGGCATGCGGTACCGGAGCTGCGCGAGCTCGACCTGGAGCTTGCCTTCGCGCGACTTCGCGTGCTGCGCGAAGATGTCGAGGATCAGCTGCGTGCGGTCGAGCACCTTCATGTCCGTCTTCTCGGCGATGTTCCTGAGCTGCGACGGGGACAGCTCCCGATCGAGGATCATCACCTCCGCGCCCAGGTGCATCGACCGGATGACGAGCTCCTGGAGCTTGCCTTCGCCCATCACCGTGCGGCCGTCGAGCTCTCGGCGCTTCTGCAGGACCCGCTCGACGACCGTGAGCCCCGCGGTCTCGGCGAGGCGCTCGAGCTCCCGCAGGCCCCGCTTGGCGCGCGGGATGTCGGTGGTCGCGACCGCCACCAGCAGGGCCCGCTCGCTGCCCTCGACCTTCCGCAGCCGCGGAGAGCGGGTGAACTGCGCCTCGAGGTCGGTGACGAAGGCGTTCCAGTCGCCCTCCCACGTGTGGACGGACGCCACGGCCTCCTTGCGCCAGACGTTGTCCGAGGTGTCCTGCGGCGGCAACAACACCGCGAACTCGATCTCGCCGGGGAGTCCGTCCGGCAGCGCGCGCACGGTCGCGACGGCGTCGAGCTGGAGGAGGGCGAGGTCGGTGACGTCGTCTTCGGTGAGCCCTTCGGGCCGCAGCTGGGTGAGCAGCAGGCGGAGGCCGCGGAACCGGGTGGCGCCCGCGCGGCGGGGGCCGAGGTCGGGGAGCTGCACCCGGTGCGCATCGCCCACCACGACGTACTCGACCCGCCCGGAGCGATCGAGGAGCAGGCCCAGCCGCCGCCCCGTCGCCCGCGACAGCTCGGTGAGCGAGCGCGCGAGCGGCGGGGAGACGTACTGACGCCGATCCACGCCGCGTTCGTAGAGCTGGCGGAGGCCCCGCGCGTGGTGGGGCTTGAGGCCCGTGGTGTCGCCGTGGAGCGTCTGCTGGCTCATCGGGTCGCGCTCAGGAGGTCACAGGTCCTTCCGGGTGCCGGACGGGCCCGGGATGGCGCGCGACCCGACCGCGGCGTCGAGGAGCTTCGGCAGGTCGACGCCGATCGCGCCCTTGAGCTCTTCGACGAGTCGCACCGCCCGGCGGGCCGTGTCGCCGCCGCCGCCCGACTCTCCGCCGCTCGGGAGCATCGTGATCCGGTCGATCTTCACGTGGCCCACGGTCGACACGAGCTGGGACATGACGCCGTTCAGCTTCTGCATCAGGAAGATGTCGCGGGCAGACGGCCCGGCCTCGTTCCAGACCTTGATCATGTCGTCGAGGACCTTCACGGTCGCGCGACCTTCTTCGAGGATCTTCGCGGACTTACCGCGGGCGGCGTTGATTCCTGCCTCCATCGAGGCGCGCGCGGGCTCGATCACGTCGGCCTCGAGCTGGCGGCGCACCTTCTCGACGCGGGCCTCCTCGGCCTCGAGGGCGGCGGTGGCCCGGGCGATCTCGGACTTCACCTGGCCTTCGGACTCGGCGATCATCGCGAGGCCGCGGCCCTTGGCGTCCTGGATCCGGCGCTCGGCCTTGGCGATCGCGATCTGTTCCTCGGCGTCGACCTGCTGGAGGCGCGCGCGCTGGCGGTTCGACGAGTCGCGCATGATGGCCTGGGCCTTGGCGTTCGCCTCGGCGATCCGCGAGCGCTTGATGATCTCGGCCGACTGCTTTCGCCCGATGCTGTCGAGGTACCCGCGCTCGTCCCACACGTTCTGGATCTTCATCGTGTCGAGGAGCAGGCCGAGCTTGTTGAGGTCGTCGTGGGCCTCCTCGAGGAGCTTCTCTTCGAAGGCGCGCTTGTCCTCGTTCACCTGCTCGGGCGTGAGCTGCGACAACACACCGCGGAGGTTGCCTTCGAGCACGTCCTTCGCGACCCGCGCGATCTCCTCGCGGCTCTTGCCGAGCAAGCGCTCCACAGCGGCGCCGAGGACCGGCTCCTCGCCCGCGATCTTGATGTTGGCGACGCCGTCGATGTTGAGCGGGATGCCGCCCTTCGAGTACGCGCCGCGCACCTCGACGTCGATGATCATGTTCGTGAGGTCCAGGCGGTCGACGCGCTCGACGAGGGGGACCCGCCACCCGCGGCCGCCCTTGACCGCGTAGTAGCCGCGGCCGTTGGCCTGGCGGCGCCCGGAGAAGATGAGCACCTCGTTGGGCTCGCAGATGTGCAACACGCTGCCGGCGAGCCCGGCTGCCGCGAGCCCGGACGCGGTGACGACGGCGGCGACGATGCCGCCGAGCAGAGCGATCGGTTCCATCAGCGCACCTCCCGGGTCGTCTGTTGCGCAGCCGAGCGCGCGGCGAGCTGGCGTCGGGTCTCGTCTCCGGGGTCGGGCGGGGCGTCGGGGTTCGCGGCGCGGCCGCCGAGGATGCCCGTCACGTCGACGCCGGTCGTCTCGCGGAGCTCGCGGAGGACGGCCTTCACGGTGGCGGGCAGCGACGCCATGTGCATCGGGAGCGCGGTGCCGTCGCCGCCGTCGATGAGCGTGACCGACCCGACCTCCATGTTCTTGACGCGGTCGGTGACCGTGGACAGTACGGTCTCGAGCTGCTGGATCAAGAAGATGTCCTTGGCGTCGGCGCCGGCCTTGAGCCACTCCTGGCGCATCATGTCGAGGACCTGGGCCATGGCCTCGCCGTCGGCGGCGATGGGGGCGGCCTCGGACCGGGCGTGCATCTCGGAGGCCTTGCGGGCGGCCTCGGCGGGCAAGACCACGTCTGCCGACAGCCGGAGGTGCTCCAGGCGGGCGCGGATCTCCTGCAGCTCCTGCTCGGCGCGGGACCGTGCAGCGAGGGCGGCCTGCTGGGCGCGCTCCTCTTCGGACTTGGCGACGCCTTCGAGCTCGGCGAGCTTGCGGCGGAGCTCGTTCTCGCGGTTCTTGATGGTCGTCTCGGCGCGCTCGTTGGCGACCTCGCCTTCGCGCGCGGACTGGGCCTGGGCTTCCTCGGCGTCGGCCTTGGCGGTCGACTCCGCGATCTCGGCGGTCGACAGGACGTTGGCGAGGCGCTCACGGCCGATGCTGTCGAGGTAGCTCACGTCGTCGGACACGGACTGGATCTTGAGCGTGTCGAGCATGAGGCCGAGGTTGTCGAGGTCGTGGACGGCGTGGTTCATCAGCGCCTCCGCGAACTTCAGGCGGTCCTCGTTGAGGTCCTCGGGGGTCATGTCGGCGATGATGCCGCGGAGGTGGCCCTCGAGGTTCTCCTTCGCGACGCGCTTGATCTCCGCCGGATCGCGACCCAGGAACCGCTCGATGGCGTTGTTGCGAAGCCCGGCCGCCGAGTTGACCTTCACGTTGGCCACGGCGTGGACGGACAACGGGATGCCGCCCTTCGAGTACGCGTTCTGGACGTGCAGCTCGATGGGGATCGTGCGCAGGTCCATCACGTCGACCTTCTCGAGGACGGGGATGCGGAACGCGAAGCCCCCGTGCACCACCCGATAGCCCACGCCGTCTGCGTTCTGGCGCCCCGAGAAGATCAGCAGCTCGTTCGGGCGGCCCACGAACACGAACTGCTTGAGCACCCCGAACAACATGACCAGCGCGAGGCCGAGCCCGGCGCCAGCGCACAACATCCCCAGCTCGAGACCACCCAACGGAAACCCCCGCGCGATTGTACACGTCTCGGCGGTCGAAACCGGGCCGAGTCTACGAAGTACGTTCGGCCTGGGGCGGTTGTTGCGCGTGGGCGGCGCGGCGGGTGCTCTCGAGCTCGCTGTCGCCCGTCCCGGTGACGTCGGCCACGCCCTCCTTGACCTCGATCACGAGGACGCGGGCGCCGGGCTCGAGCGCGGTCGTGTCGCGGGTGGTGGCCATGAGCTCGCGGGTCCCCGACGCGCGCTGGATGCGGATCTTCCCGCGGGCCCCGGGCCGGACGGCCACCACCACCGTGGCGTCTTCGCCGGCGAGCCCCGTGAGCTCGGTGTCGCCGGACACGCGATCCTGCTGCAGCGAGCGGAACAACAGGTGGGCGCCGTACCCGACGAACAGCCCCGTGACGAGCGAAGCCACGAACGTGACGATCTGGTCGACGCCCACGAGCGTGGACAGGGTGCCGGTGGCCCCGAACGCCGCGAGGCAGAAGGTCCAGAAGCGGACGGACAACAGGGCGCCCGCGGGGCCCAGGCGCAGCAGATCGCCCTTCACCGCAGGGGCGTGCGCGTGGTCGGCCTTGATGCCGGCGTCTCCGTGGTCGGCCTCCGCCCCGTGGTCGGCGTCGCCCCCGCCGTCGCTGTCCTTGCCGCCGCCCAGCATCAGCAGCGCGCCGATCACCGTGACGCCGAACCCGAGGGCCGCCAGGTAGAGCGCCAACATGTCAGGCCTTCTGCGGGAGGGCGGCGAGCAGCACCCAGCCCGTGATGAACGACAGGCCGCCGAGCGGCGTGACGGCGCCGAGGGCCCGTACCCCGGTGAGGGTCATGGCGTAGAGGGAGCCGCTGAACAGCAGGATGCCAAGCACGAAGGCGACTCCTGCGGAGGTGGGCCGGCGCGGGTGGACCGCCACCAGGCCGAGGGCCAGCGCGTGCAGCAGGTGGTAGCGCGCCGCGGTGTCCCAGACTTCGAGGAGGTGGGGGTCGGTCACGCGGCCCTTCAGCCCGTGCGCGCCGAACGCGCCGAGCAACACGCCGAGGGCCCCAGTCACGCCTGCGATCCGCCACCACATGCGGGTCAGTATCCCGCGGCCACGAACCCGGGGAACACGGCCTGCATCACCACGTCGCCCCAGATGGCCCAGGCGACGGCGGCGCCCGCGAGCGGTGGGCCGAAGGGGAGGTACAACCGGCGCCGGTACCACACGGTGGCGCCGAGGCCGACCACGGAGCCCGACACGCTGGCCAGGAACACCACCCCGAACATCCCGGGGAAGACCCCGAGGAACGCGCCGATCATCGCCGCCAGCTTCACGTCGCCCCACCCGAGCACCGGCTGGCCGAACGCGAACTCGCCGAGGAACGAGATCGCGCCAAACGCGCCGCCCCAGATGCCCGCGCCGAGCACGGCCGACCGCCAAGGGACCAGCCACCAGCCCTCGATGCCCGCGTACTGCAGCGCCACCGCGGCCAGCACTCCCACGGGTACCGCGTAGATGCTGACCTCGTCGGGGATGATGCGGTGCTTCACGTCCACGGCGGCCGCGACGATCATGGCGGAGACGAAGCCGAGCCGCGTGACCCAGAGGGCTGCGTGGGGGCCGTCGAGGTCGCCGGGGTCTGCGAAGATGCGGCGGAACAACAACAGGGCGAGGACCCCGGTGAGCGCCTCGGTGAGGGGGTGGAACACGGGGATGACCACGCCGCAGTCGCGGCACCGGCCCCGCAGCCACAGGTAGGAGAACACGGGCACGTTGTCGCGCCAGCGGAGCGGGCTGTGGCAGTTGGTACACGCCGACGGCGCCAGCAGGGAGCGGTCCTCTGGCAGGCGGTCGATACACACGGCCAGGAACGAGCCGATCACCAGGCCGTAGGCCACCGACGACGCAGCGCCGAGCCACCACATCGCCAGCATCAGTGCGCCGCCTGGGCCAGGGCCTCGAGGACCTGCTCCACCTCGTCCGGGGTGCAGTCGTGGATGGGGAGCGCCAGGAGCTCGGCCGCGAGGGCGGTGGCGCGCGGGAACGGCGCAGCGCGGCACGACGCGAGCGCGGCATGGGTGGGCAACGGCGCGGCGTAGTACACGGCAGTCCCGATCCCCTGGGCAGCGAGGCGGTCGGACAGCCGGGCCCGGTCGGGCACGCGGATCAGGTACTGGTGAACGGCGCTTCCGGCGGAGCGCGCGAGCGGGCGCACCCCTTCGGGGAGGCCGGCGTCGTAGCGGCGAGCGAACTCCCTGCGTCGCGTGAGCCTGCTCTGCAGGGCCTCCGCGTGGCCCAGCAGCACTGCGGCCTGCAGGGCGTCGAGGCGCGACGCGCGGCCCACGTGTCCTCCGAACCGCTCGAACGTGCCCGGCGTGCGCTGGCCGTGGTTCCCCAGCGCGCGGACCGCTACCGCCAGGTCCTCGTCGTCGGTGGCGACGAAACCAGCGTCGCCCGCGGCGCCCCAGGTCTTGGTGGGGTACGCCGACAACGCGCTGAGCACGCCGATCGAGGGCGCGGGGACACACCCGATCGCCTGCGCGGCGTCGTCCACGACGGGCACCCCCGGATCGTGGGGCTCGCAGCGGTTGCCGTACAGGTGCACGGGGACGACGGCGCGGGTCCGGCTCGAGCGCATGGACGCTGCGCTCTCCCAGTCGAGGAGCGCGTCCTCGCCCACGTCGGCGAACACGGGCTCTGCGCCGATCGCCGCGACCGCGCCCGCGGTGGCGAAGAAGCTGAACGCGGGGACCACGACCTCGTCTCCAGGGCCGACCCCGAGCGCCTGCAGCGAGAGCGCGAGGGCATCCGTACCGCTCCCGACCCCCACGGCGTGGGCGCGGCCGAGCCACCGCGCCGCGACCCCCTCGGCCGCGGCAACGACGGGACCACCGACATACTTGCCGGACCGGATCACGTCGAGAACCCTGCGCTCCACGGACACCGAGACTTCGGCGTGCCGGCGGGCGAGATCGAGGAAGGGAACACGCACGGTCGCAGATTGTCCGGTCGGGCGCCCGGGCGCAACCCCAGGGATACATGAAGATCGGAGGAGGCGTCGCCGTCTCCACCAGAGGAGGAACCGATGACCGCGCGCACCTTGCTCCTCGCCCTGTGGGCCCTCTCCGGGGGATTCGACGCCGAGGCGGCCCCTCGCGGCGGTGGCTCCGGATCCCGACCCGCGCCCTCTGCTCCGCGCAACAGCGGCACACGTTCGCGTCCTGCGCGCCCCGCGCCTCGGCCGGCGCCCCGGCCCTCCACCCAGACGGCCCGCCCCGCGACGCCCGCGCCCCGGCCCACTGCGTCGCGCCCGGCTTCCCAGGCCCCACGGCCGGCGGCCCGCCCAGCCCCGCAGGCATCGCGCCCGAGCGTGAGCCGGCCCCCCGCGGGCGCCCGCCCCGGCACCGCCACCACCACGGCTTCCCGCCTTCCGGCCGGGAGTGCCAGCGCAACCCGGACCCCGGGGGCGCCCATCGCCGCCGACGTGAAGAACGCCTCCATCGGGGGGCCTGGCCGCGTGATGAGCCCCGGTGACTACCAGACGGTCGGGGCCCGCCCCGGCATCGACCTGCCGGACCGCGATCGGCCGGGGGGCGTCGTCCACTCGGGTGACCCGCGGTACTCGCGCCCTGCCTCCTACGGCGTGCGCCCCACCGGCCCCACGCGGCCTCCGACGGTCGTGACCTACCGCGGCTGGTACACGGGGTACTACTGCCATCCGTGGTACCGCTGGCAGTACGGCACCGGCGCGGTGGTGTGGTTCGGCTGGACGCCGTACCCCTGGTACAACACCTGGATTCCGCCCTACCGCGCGGGCTGGGGCTGGTCGCCCGGCTACTGGAACTACGGGTACTGGTACCCGGGCTACTGGACTCCGGTCGGCCCTGCTCCGGTGGGCTTCGTGTACGTCCCCGGCTGGTGGGAGAACGACGCCTACGTCGAAGGCTACTACCGCTCCGAGACCCGCGACGACTGGGACTGGGTCGACGGCTACTACCTCGACGACGGCACGTACGTCCGCGGACACTGGCAGCCCACCGGCGACGCCCCCGAGGGCTACGTGTGGGAGGCCGGGTTCTGGGACGGCGAGGAGTACCACGACGGCTTCTGGCGCCCGGAGTTCCTCGACGGCTACGTCTGGTTGTCGTCGTACTACGACGAAGACGGCGTGTACCGCGCCGGGTACTGGATGCCGCAGGAAGAGAAGCCCGGCCACCAGTGGATCCCCGGGTGGTTCGACGGCACCGACTGGGTGCCCGGGTACTGGGTCACCGACGAGGAGGTCGAGCGCGAGGACGTGAAGGCCTGGACGCCGCCCGAGGGCGTGCGCGACGGCTGGGACACGCCTGCTGCACCGCCGGCGCCCGCCGACGGTCCACCGGAAGCCCGCATCATCGAGGAGCGCACGAAGCGCGATGGCCAGAAGCCGGTCGCCGTGCCGGTCGTGGTGCCCAAGGAAGGCCAGGAGCCGCCCAAGCCGTGAGGTCAGTCGCCGTCCGGCTCCTTCGGGAACCGGATGGTGGGCTGCTTCTTGCGGCGACGGTACAGGATCAGCGTCTTGCCGATGATCTGGACGAGCTGACCGCGGGTGCCCGTGGTCAGCTTCTCGGCCGTCTCGGAGACGACCTCGCGATCGCCGTCGACCTTGACCTTGAGGAGCTCGTGGTTCTCGAGCTCGGCATCGGTCTTGGCCACCACCGCGTCGGTGACGCCGTTGGCGCCCACGCGCACGACGGGATCGAGTGCGTGGGCCAGCGAGCGCAGATACCTCACCTGGCGGGGTGTGAGGGCCATGGGGGAAGCCTCCGGGAACGAACGGCGGGTGGGTCGCATGCGGCAGGTGCTGGGACAGCGCCTGGCCCACGTCCACTGCGCGGTGGAGGCGGTCTACCACCGCCACAACATCTCGGCCATCCTGCGCACCTGCGACGCCCTCGGCGTGCACACCGTGCACCTGGTCGGAGGCGGAGACCTCCGCGTCTCGAAGGGCCCTGCGCGGGGAGCCGAGCGGTGGCTCGACGTCCGGCTCCACGCCGACGCCACCGCCGCGTTGGCGTGGCTGGCTGGGGCCGGGGTCGACGTGTGGGTGGCGGACCTCGCAGACCCGGCGGTGCCCCCGGAGGCGGTCCCCCTCGAGCGGCCGGTGTGCCTGTGGTTCGGCGCAGAGCTGGTCGGCGTGTCCGAGACGGCGTCGGCGGCCGCGAAAGGCGTGATGACCATCCCCATGCGCGGCATGGCGCAGTCGCTCAACGTGTCGGTGGCGGCGGCGCTCGGGCTGCGGGGCGTCACGGAGCGGGCCCGGGCGCTGGGTCCCCGCGCGTTCCTGCCAACGGACCTGGTCGAGGCCACGGTCGCGGGCTGGGTCCGCCGCGACGACGACACGGCGCTCCGGGTGCGCCAGCGATGATCAGCTGGCTGTCGGCGAGCTTCGCGGCCGCGCCCGCGTCTCCGGAGATGGGGGTCATCTGGGGACTCACGGTCGACGGGCGGCCCGCGGGGACCCGCGAGGTCGTGGTGCGCACCCAGAGCTTCGCGACCGAGCAGGTGCGGTTCGTCGAGAGCTTCACGGACCTGCGCCTGACCGACGACGACAAGAAGACCCCGGACGTGGTGTTCCGGCAGCGCCTCACCGCCAACTCGCAGGACGGCCGCCCGGCGTCGTTCTCGTCGGTCACGGAGACCACCCAGGGCACGGTGGAGCTGCAGGCGCGATGTACGGGGTCGCGGTGGGAGCTCGTGTGGGTGCAGGACGGCGCCTCGAAGACCGTGGAGCTCGCGGCGTCGTCGGTCGACCTCTCCACCGCCGACCTGTTCGATCCGGAGGCCGACCGCAAGATCTCGTCGCTGACGCAGGCGCGCGTGCTCGTGGACTTCGTGGGCCGCACGGCGACGGGCCCGGTGGTGCCGCTCGGTCCGTCGGACCTGTCGATCGGCGGCGAGACGCTCACGGTCGAAGGGTACGAGTGGCAGTCCGACCTGGGCGCGATGCGCTTCTACTACGCAGCCAACGGGTTCCTTGTGCGGTACGTGGTGCCGCTGGCGGGGGCGCAGGTCACCGCCACGATGTTGGGCGCAGCGCCGCGGCCGATGGACGACTTCCAGGTGCCCGGGCGCGGCGAGGTCGAGTCCGTCGACCTGTGAGCGCGTTCAGCGGAGCCGGTCGCGGAGCCAGGCCTGGAACGGCGCGCCGAGCTCCGCGTGGCCGAGGGCGGCGTCCACGACGGCCTGGAGGTACCCGAGGCGGTCGCCGGTGTCCCACCGGACGGCAGGGGTGATCGCCGCCTGCAACCGGCCGCGTTTCCCGAGCTCGCTGAGCGCGTGGGTGGCGTAGAACTCGCCGTTGGCGTGGCGGGCCAGGCCCTCCTCGAGGATCGGGAACACCTCTGGGGTGTACAGGTACCGGCCGAAGCTCACCACCTGGGAGGGCTCGGTGCCCTTCGCCGGCTTCTCGACGAGGTCCCGGACCGCGCGCACCGGACCGGAGCCCGCACCGCCCCCGAAGTCGAGGACGCCGTACCGGGAGACGTCGCCGGTGATCTCGGCCGCGAGGAGCGTGGTGTGCGGCGTGGCGCGCCAGGCGTCGACCAGGGCCTTGGACACGTTGGGCGCGCCGAACAGGTCGTCGGGGAAGGCGACCAGGATCGGGTCGTCGCCGGCGAAGGTCTTCGCCTGCAGCAGGGCGTGGCCGGTGCCGCGCATCTGGTCCTGGCGCACGAAGGTGGTGCGCAGGGCCGGGCGGGCGAGGCGCGCCGCGGGGAACAGGGCCTCGAGCTCGGGGTCGCGATCGAACCAGTCCTCGATCGCGCGCTTGCGGCGGCTCGTGATGACGAGCAGGTCGGTGACGCCGGCCTCCACGAACTCGTCGACGACCCACGCGAGCGCCGGACGATCCACCAGGGGCAGGAGCTCCTTCGGCACCACCCGCGTGACGGGCAGGAAGCGCGAACCGTAGCCCGCCGCGACGATCACTCCTTTCACCGAGACCTCCAGGAGCCGGGACCTAGCCCGCTTCCCCCGTCAGGGACAGGCCGAGACGGAGAAGTCCCAGGTGGTCCGCTGGCTGGTCGTGGGGACGACGAGCGGCCCGACGAACGTGGAGATGGCTACGTCCTCCTGGATCCGCCGCCCGCTGGCGTCGTTCGTCCAGTTGAACTCGTACTGGAAGTCCTGCGGTGGTAGCGGCGGCGCGGGCACGTTGCGCTGGATGTCCACCGCCTCGATCAGCAGCAGACCTGCGTCGTACGTGAGCTCGTACTCGCGCTCCACCTGCCCGCCGCGCGGTGCGTCGTAGCGGTACGCCTGGAGGTGGTCGGCGTCGAGGTACGAGAGCTCCTCGGTGCTGTCGACCGTGCCGTTGCCGTCGTCGTCGTAGGAGACGCGGTAGTTCAGGGGGTCTGCGTACGCCCAGGTGGCGACGAACTCGTTGGTGGTGGGGTCCAGATCGCGGTCCCCCGTGACCTCGACGGTGGCGCCGGTGAGGTCGTAGGTCCACGTGTAGGTGATGTCGACGGTGCCGTCGCCGTCTTCGTCTTCGGCGGAGCTGGTCACCGCGCCGGTGACGGGGTCGTAGGTTCGATCCCAGACCCGGTTGGGCACACCGTCGCCGTCGGTGTCGAACTCGGCGTGGGTGGGGCGCCCGTCGGCGTCGTTGGTGTACGTGTCGGACTGGTCCACGAGGCCGTCGTCGTCCAGGTGCCGCAGCTCGCGCAACACGAAGCCATCAGCGTCGCGCCGGGTGTCCACCCGCTGATCGACGACGCCGTCGAGGTTGGTGTCGCGGTCGAGCAGCACCAGGAGGTCGGGGTGCAGGTCCTGGTACCCGTCGTAGCCGGCAGCCTCCGGGGTGCCGTTGGAGCCGAGGTCCACCTCGACGTACGCGAAACACGTGAGGGGCGGCGCAGCGAGGGGGAACGGCCCCGCCACGGTGCCGGTGTCGCCGGTGTCCCCGGTGTGCGGGTCGGTGTCGGTGTCGGTGTCGGTGTCGGTGTCCGTGTCCGTGTCCGTGTCGGAATCGGTGTCGCTGTCGGTGTCGGTGTCCGAATCGGTGTCGGTGTCGGTGTCGGTGTCCGCGTCGCCGTCGGGCGTCTCCTTCCCTTCGTCTCCGCTGCAGGCCAACAACCCCGCGAGCAACATCACCACGACCGTGCGCATCGGACCCCCGAGGGCCATTGTACCCTCGTCACGCTGCGCGGCAGTGGGGTTCGTACAGGTCGCGCTCGAGCGCGCACCCCGCACAGGTACCCGGGAGGAAGCCGTGGACACACCCGGTCACCGCCGCTCCGCCGAGCCAGGAGCGGACCGCGCCCACCACGGCCGGGTGGTGCAGGACGCCGCGGTGTCCCAGCCCGTCCGTCCGGAGGAGTGACGGGAACACGGCCGCCGACCGCGCGAAGGTCACCTGGCGGTCGCCCACGTCGTGGATCACCAACGCGTCGCGGCGCAGCGTGTGGCGCAGGCCGACCTGGTCTGCGGGCCGTTGCAGCTTCTCCGCCATCCGCCCCAACATCGCCGCCACCAGCCGCGGTCCCCCGTGCGATGCCAGCGCCCGCAGCCAGTCCGCGGGGTCGGGCTCCGGC
>JBIKWC010000104.1:0-21514 GCA_044356535.1 Myxococcota bacterium | reverse complement strand
TGCGTTCACCACCGCTGGCCCGACCCCAGCCGCCGCGAACGCACCACCACGCGAGGCCAGCCGACCTCAACGCACCACCGCGGGGGGCACCTCGGCGGAGAGTCGGCGAAACACGCGGTTCCATCTTGGCGGTCGGCGACCACCGGAGCGCAAAGGCCCTCCGCTGGTGCGTTGAACCCGGCTGGCCTCCGCGATGGGTGCGTTCACCACCGCTGGCCCGACCCCAGCCGCCGCGAACGCGCCGCGGTCCCGCGTCCGTGGCTCAGGGCAGGGCCGAGGACAACGGTGTCGCCCGTCCGCAATCGGGTCACCCCGTCGTTATCGACAACGCACGGAGATCCGGTTTCCGGTTCCGCCGTATCATGGGTCTCACCTCTGGAGGTGTCCGTGCTGGGTCCCTGGATGCTCGGATGGGTCGCGTGCGGCGGGGACGACGGGAAGCAGGCGGACGACACGCCTGCGCCGAGCGATACCGGGTCGCCGACCGACAGCGAGGAGCCGACCGACAGCGAGACGACCGACACCGAGGTTCCCCCCACGGAGACGGGCGCGCCGACCGACACGGGCGAGCCTGCCTGCCCCGAGGACCCAGCCCTCTCCGTCGTGTCCGCCGCGGTGTCCGACGGGCTGCTCCCGAACCAGCGGGCCGTCACCGTCACCCTGTCGTCGCCCGCCGCTGCCGCCGTGCGGTGTGTGAAGGTCGGCGACCCCGCCGAGCTCCACCTGCTCGAGAGCGCGGTCCCGGCGACCGAGCACACCCTGCACTTCTCCGGGCTCCTCCCCGACTCCGACTACAGCTGCGAGGCCGTGGCGACCTGCCCGACGTCCGCGGGGGCCGGCGTGGTCGTGCCGATGACCACCGCCCCCGGGCCCGGAAACCTGCCCACCGTCGAGGTGACCGTCGACCCTGCGCTCGGCATGACCGGCGCCTGGACCCTCCTCCCGTTCCGCGATGGCGCCTGTGACTTCGCCGGCCGGACCTGGCTCGTCGCCTACGATCCGGAGGGCGTGCCGCGCTGGTGGCAGCAGCTCCCCGAGGGGGTGTTCTTCGACGTGGAGGCGCTCTACCACGCCGACGTCGACAGCGTCGTGTGGGGAGGCGGCGCCCACACCGACGGGCGGACGAACGTGTGGTCGCTCACCACGGGGACCACCTACGCGAGCGGCAACCTCCCCCAGGTCGCGCGCGGGGTGTTCCACCACGACGGGAAGCTGCTCGACGACGGGCGCATCCTCACGCTCCAGAACGACGACAACACCGGTCGGGGGCGCGCCTGGACGGGGTGGCGGGTGCGCGCGCACGATCCCGCGACGGGCGCCGTCTCCGTGGACCTCCAGAGCCAGCGGTACGTCGACGAAGGGTGGCTGCGCGTCTCCACTGGCGTGCTCGACGAGGATCCGTACCACGCGAACTGGATGGACCTGATCCCGCACGCCACCGGCGAGCGCGCGTACGTCAGCCAGTGCTTCGACCAGTCGATCCTGTCGCTCGACGCAGCCACCGGCGACGTGCGGTGGAAGCTCCAGCAGGACGACGGCTGGACCGTGGTGGACCCCGCGGGGAACGAGCTCCCCCAGTCGATGCTGCCCGAGTGCCAACACGGGATCGAGGTCATCGGCGACGACGTGTTGCTCGTCTACGACAACGGCCAGAACCGGCGCGAGTCGCAGATCACCGAGCTCACCGTCGACGCCGTGAACCGCCGGGTGACGGTGGAGTGGCAGTGGACCGACGGCTGGTTCGAGGACACGCTCGGGGACGTGGACGACCTCGGCAACGGGCGCGTCCTCGTCACGCAGGCGCACCCGGAGTGCTGGTCGCCGAGTCGGGGCGCGCGGTCGCGGATCCTCGAGGTGGACCGGGCGACGGGCCAGGTGGCGAGCGAGGTCGCGTTCCGGTCGGCGCAGCACACGACGTACCGCTCCCAGCGCTACGAGGGCTGCGAGTTCCTCCCCGGCACGCGGTTCTGCGCGTCGGTGCTGACCCGCGCGGGGGAGCTCGCGCCGCTGTTCGACCGCTGACCCACGGGGCACATGACCACGCTGAGCGCGCTCCTGCTGGGTCTCTCCGGGGTCGCCGACACCAGCTCCGGCACCGCGACCGTGCCGTTCCCCATCGACCGGACCGCGCCGGGCCCCGACCTCCCCGCCGACCAGGTCATCCTCCACGACGCGTACTACCCGCTGCCCTGGTGGGGGGAGGATCGGGTCGTCGCCTCGACCTGGCCCTACGTGACGTGCGTCCTCCAGACCGGTCACGTGCACGCCGAGTTCTCCGCGACGCGCGCCACCTGGCCCACCACGTGGCCCGACACCGCGACCTGCACCGTCGACTCGTTCGGCGTCGAGCTCGCCACCGTGGCGATCGAGCTCGTGCCCTGCGACAATCCCCGGTGCCGGCGGCGCGACCGCGACGAGTCCTTCGTCCCCCGGTGTTCGTTCCCCTGGAACGTCGAAACCCCCGGGCTCATGACCGACGGGTGCCTGCTGCCGCCACCGCCGCCCGGCCAGGTCTACGCGCCGCCCGGCCCGTCCGAATGGAACGCGCGGCGTCGGATCGGCCTGCTCGCCAACCCCGACACCGACCCCGCCGTCGAGGCCGTCACGTGCAGGATCGGGGCCTCCTCCCACCCGCCCGAGGGGCCCTGGTTCGGGATCTCCGCGTCCCACGGGCCCGAGGTCGACCTGCGTGTGTACTGCCCGATACCGTACCAGAGCGTGTCGACCGGAGAGCGGTGGTGGGGGCCGGAAGCCATCCTCGGCGTCCACCGCCTCTGAGGCAACCCGGTCCGCTCACTCCGACGAGAGCGCCCACGTCCACCGCACCGACGCGCCAGCCGGCAACCGCCAGCGGCGGACCTTCCGCTCCAGGCAGGCCGCCACCTTCGCGTCCGGCCCCGCCACCGAGACCGCAGAGACCGAGCCGTCTGGCGCGACCTCCAGCTGGCCGACGTAGGCCCCCGCTGCGTCCGACCCCCCAAGCGCCCCGTAGCAGGCCCGCAACGGCCGCGACTGCTGCTCGATGCCCGCCCGAACGTCGTCCGCCAGGTCGGTTGGCGTCACCACCCCGGGCACGTGCCGCAGGACGGCGTTCTGGCTGCTCCCGTCCAGGTCCGCGGCGCCCGGCGTCGGTGCGGGGGGAGGCGGAGCCAGCGGCGGCTCGGGGAGCGGGTCGGCGCCCGCGAGGGCCCGGTCGAGGTCGAGCCCCGACGTGTCGCCCCACAGGTCCGCCGGGACCTCCTGGGGTCCGGCGAGGAGGCCCAACACCCCCGGGCCCTGGGCGGCCGGCGGCTTCGGCGAGAGGCGACCCGTCGCCGAGCGCGGCATCGGGGCGAACCGCAGGGTCCCCGACGTCACCTTCGCTTCGACCCCGCTCCACCACACCGTCGGCGGCGGGTTCCCGGAGACCGCGAGCTCGCAGGCCAGCTGCCAGTCCGGGGACCAGCGCGTGACGGTGCAGGTGAGCGTGGGCCCCAGCGTCGCGCCCTCCAGCGTGAGCGCGTGGTCGACCACCAGCGGGCCGCTGGGCGCGGGGTCACCCTCCTCCCGGCGGAGATCGAGCTCCGCGACGAGCGCCTCGTACGTCGACACCGGCACCTCGCCCCTCTGGTTATCCAAGCGGCGAGTCCGGCGTATGCTGAGGACCGAGGCCCCATGTCCACGCTGAGCGAACTGCTGCTCGACCTCGCCGGGGTCCCAGAGCGCGCGACCGGCACGTTCCCGGTCGAGCTCTCGTACGACGAGACTCCGCCCGGTCCCCACATCCCCGCGGACCAGGTCATCCACGGCGCTGGGACCATCCACTGGGGCGGCTACTTCTGGATCCCGGACGGCAGGGTCCCGTCGAGCTGGCCCTACGTCACCTGCGTCGCGAAGGACGGGTTCCTCGGCGCCGAGTTCTCGGCGACCCGCGCCACCTGGCCCACGAGCTGGCCGGACCGCGCGACGTGCTCCTTCGAGGGCTACGGCCTGGAGCTCTCCACGGTGACCGTCGACCTCGTGGCGTGCACGACCGACCGCTGCCGGCGCGAAGACCGCGACGCATCGGCGACGCGCCGGTGTTCGTTCCCCTGGAACCTGGAGACGGGCGGGGTCACCATCGACGGGTGCGCGCTCCCGCCACCGCCGCCCGGTCAGGTCTACGACGTCCCCGACGACGCCACCAACCCGCGCGGCGCCCACTGGGAGTGGTCGACCCGGCGCCGGGTCGGGCTCTACGCCAACCCCGAGATCGACCCCGTGGTGGCGGGCGTCACCTGTGGGATCCTGCTGTGGGAGCACGCCGAGGCGGGCGCGTTCTTCACCGTCAGGGCGGAGCCAGAAGGCGACGTGCGGGCGTACTGCCCGATGCGCTACCGGAGCACCTCGACCGGGGAGCGGTGGTGGGGGCCCGAGGCCATCCTCGGCATCGATCGGTACTGATCAGCGGAGCGGGAGCCTCGGCGCTCGGGCGCTCGAGCTCTTCGCCGTCGACCGATGGTCGCTCAGCCCCCGCGGACCTCGCTCCTCGAGCAGGTGGTGCCTGTGGCCGGGCACGGAACCATGGTGGGTCGAACCGACCACCGCGGGAACCATCCGGCTCCCAACCGACCAGCGGCGCCGATTTCCCGCGACCATCCACGGGCGAACGCCGATCGTCGCCCAGTAGACTGTGAGGTGACCGGGCCAGCGCGCCCCACCTGGTCAGTTCGGTGGGGGATGGTTCGCGGCGTGGTCGGTTCAGGCAGGGATGCTTCGGTCGCGCGCGCTGCCGTTGGTCGCGGGCTGAGCAGCACCCTCACTGCGGGGAACAACTCCACGTCCAAACCTCCTCCACCAGGGTTTCGAGTTCGGTTGCTCCAGGTCGGCGACCATGGTTCGCCAGTACGTTTCGAGCCGACCGGCGTCGCCGTACGCCCAACGCTCCGTGGTCGTCGAGGTCGTCCCGAACAAGACCCGGGTGGTGTGCCGCTCGACGAGCACGCCGTCGCTCCACACCTGGGCGGTCGAGCTCACCTCCTCGCCTTCGAGGGAGACCCGTTCGTCGACGAGAAGGCCATCCGGCGCGTAGCGGCGAACGGACTGGTACTCCTGCGGCACACCGTTGAGCCCGGTGCGCTCGATCTCCGTGTGGTCGAGCGCGGGGGGCGGCGCGTCGTAGGCGTAGTCGCTCTGGGACAAGACGCGGTCTTCGCTGTCCCGGAGCTCGCTCGACACCGTGCGCCCCGCCTCCCAGACCCAGTCGATCATGGACGAGAACACACCGTCCACCGCGAACGTGGCTCGCAGCGGGTTCCCCTCGTCGTCGTACGCCCAGGACTCCGTGCTGGTTCCGGCCCAGCGCCGCTCGGTCTCGCTGGACACGAGCCGCTCCGATGCGTACCGGTACGTGACCCGCTCGTCGACCATGCCGTCGTCGTCCAGGTCGCGACGCTCTTCGACCAGCAGCTCGCCGGACCAGGTCCGAACGATCCGCTCCTGCAGCGCGTTGACGTGGTCGTGCTGCCACTCCTCGAGGACGTGGCCGCGTGCGTCGACCCGGTGGAACCCTTCGGCGACCAGGGTCCCGGAGAAGAGCTCGGTCTCGACGAACGTGCCGACGCACTCGGACGCCGCGGGGGGCTCCCGATCCTCCGTACACGCGAGGAGCAACACCACCCACACGTGCACCTCTCGCAGCAGACCCTGAGCCATCCTACCGGTCCGTCCAGTGTGTCACGGCGGAGGGGGGCGATCGACCGAACACGGAGTCACGGAGAACACGGAGGGCACTGAGTGAGTAGTAGTGAGTAGTTCCCGAACATCGCCTCATGCCGCGTGGTGGCCGCGCTGAGCCGGGCGGGACCGGGCAGGAACGGCGCGCCGCCTTCTGCCGGGCCACAACTCCGAAAGCGGAAGAAGAAAGCAAGCTCTGTGAACCTCTGCGACGTCCTCCGTGAACCTCTGCGTCCCGCAGATAAAGCCGTCCCTACTCCACCTCACCCGAACCAGCACACCGACGGCCCCGCGCTCCCCCGCACCCGCAAGAAGAACCGGTCGTACTCCAGCTCGTGCGCGTGCCCCGCCGCATCCAGCGCCGCGCTCGCCACGCGCACCACGTTCGGGTGGCTCATCGGCCCGTCCGCCCGCACCTCCCCGCCCGGCCGCAGCCGCTCCAGCGCGTTCCCCAACACATGTGCCAGCAACCGCCCCGCCAGCACATCCCCGGAGAACGCGCCGCCCGCCCCGTCGTCCGCCTGCGCCACCCGGTCCCCCAGCGCGATGCACAGGCTCTCCGGGAACAGGATCAGGTCGAAGCCCCCCAGCGCCGGCCAGGGCCCGAACACGTCGAACACCACCTTCTCCATCGCGCCCACGCAGCCCAGCAGCGCCGGATCCACGTCCGCCACCACCACGTGCTCCGCCGGCACCCCCAGCGAACACAGCAGGTGCTCCAGGCACGCCGGGTGGGCGCCTACGCTCAGGAGCCGCCGGCCCGGAAGCGACAGCGCCACCACGTCGTCCGGGCCCACCAGCCCGCGGCGCACGTGGTGGCTCGGGCGGTACTCCCACGACCGGCGCGCGCTCACGAGCCGCCGCGGGTGGTCCGGGTCCAGCAGCTCCGGGAACAACCGCTCCTCCGCCGCGCGGACCACGGCCACGAACGCCCGGGCCGCCGGGCTCAGCTTCTGGTGGCGCTTCACCGCGGGGTCAGGGGCAGAGGGTCCGGGCGAAGTCGAACTGGTCCCCGCCCTCCACGTACACGAGCGTCGTCGCGTCGAGGGTCAGGACGTACCACTCCAGCGGGAACCCGAGGTCCACCTGGATGATCCCGATCGACGGGTAGGGTCCGTACGGGTCGAAGGCCCAGGTGCCGAGCGGGGCCGTGCCGCAGCCCAGCGCGGCGCTCCCGCTCCAGTCCAGGAGCAGGTAGCGCGCGGGGTCGTCGGCGATCGGCGTGGTCACCCCGCCCTGGGTGATCGAGACCGGCTGCCAGGTCCCGGGCACCAGATCCGCCAGGTCGTAGGACGGCCAGCCCGTGTCGCTGTGGGGCACCACGCCCGTGTGGGGGCCGCCCGCAGTGTCGGTGGTCGTGGTCGTGGTCGTGGTCGTGGTCGGGGCGGAGTCGGTGGTGGGGGTGTCCGTCTCGGAGGTGGAGGTGGGGGTCTTGTCGTCTTCGGTCTGACACGCGGCGAACAACAGGATCACGGCATCTCCCACGCCCACCCTATCCGGCCCGGGAACCGCCCCCGCGATAGTCGCCGCCCGCGCTGGCCGGCCCGCGCCCGAGGACCCCGATGAACGCCTGGACCACCGCGCTCGGGTCTGCCGCCGAGGGCGACCTCGACGAAGAGGGAGGCCGGGACCGCCCCCGCGCCGTCAAGCTCGTGGCCACCGTCGGCGCCACGGCCTTCTCCGTGCTCGTGCTCGAGCTCCTGCTCACCCGGATGTACCCGTTCTTCCTGGGCGACGTGAGCGCGTTCGTCGCCATCCCCGTGGCCATGTACGGCCTGTCCGTCGGCGCCGCCGCGCTGCACCTCGATCCTCGCCGGGCCTCGCTGCGCGCCATCCCCGTGTTGTTCGCGCTGCTCCCGCTGGCCACCCTCGGCTCGCTGCTGGCGCTGTTCTTCCTGTTCGACCACGTGTTCGGCCTCACGCACCACACGCTGCAGAACCCGCCCCACGACGCCCTCAAGACCGCCACCCTCTCGCTCGTGTTCCTGCCGCCGTTCGCCCTCGCCGGCGCCATCCTGTCGATCGCGTTCCAGCGCGCGTCGAGCTGGGTCGGTGGGCTGTACGCAGCCGATCTCGCGGGGTCGTCGCTGGCGTGCCTCCTCACGCCGCTGGCCCTGTCCCAGTTCGACCTGCCCGTGGTGTTGTGCCTGCCGTTCTGGACGTTGTGGGTCGCGTGCCTCGTCGTCTACTCCCGCGTCCGGACGCCGCTCCTGGTCGGTGGCGCGCTGGCGCTCGGCGCGCTCACGTTCGCGGCGTCGCGGCAGCTCGTGTTCACCGAACACCCCGATCCGGAGGTCATGGGCCTGCACTACGACAAGGGCCACACCGTCACCGAGCGGGCCCACCGGTGGAACGACATCTCCCGCGTCGCGCTCCTGAGCTGGGAGAAGGAAGGGGAGGAGACCACGTACCGCGTGCTCCACGACGACGGCGTCTCCAACGTGCACGTCACCCCCTGGAAGACCGAGCCGCCGAAGAAGCTCGACCCCGCCCACCAGCTCCCGTTCCTGCTCGATCAGCCGCCGCAGCGGGCGCTCGCCCTGTTCGCCGGGGCGGGCCGCGACATGATCCGGCTCCACCAGGCCGCTCCGGGCCCCTTCGACGTGACCGGCGTGGAGATCAACGGCCTCGTGCCCGAGCTCGCGGCCAGCGGCGGCGACCCGTTCCACCTGCGGGCGTTCTACGCGCTCCCCGACGTGCACCTGGTCATCGCGGAGGGCCGCTCCTTCCTCGATCGCGACCGCGGCACCTACGACCTGTTGTTCGCCGGGACCAACGGCGCCCAGACCGCCGTCCGGACGGGGCACGTCCGCAAGTTCCTCGACACGCTGGAGGCGGTGGAGGCCAGCCTCGACCACCTGTCGCCCGGCGGGCTGGTGCTGTACCACAACCAGCCGTACGCCACGAAGCTCGAGATCCTCAAGCGGCTGCTGCCCGCCCGCGGGGGCCCGCCGCTGGCCGAGACCCTGATCTGCCTGAGCCAGAAGCCCAACCCCAACCCCAACCGCGCCGACACGCTGCTCCTCAAGCCCTCCGGGTTCTCGGCCGGCGAGGTGGAGCGGATCACCGCAGCCGCGAAGGCGGGGGGGCTGTTCGTCCACTACGCACCCGGGGTGGCCAGCAACGCCTCGCTCACCGCGCGGATCAAGGGCCCGCCGGACCCGGAGGTCCGCATCCCCACCGACGACCGCCCGTACGAGCGGGCGCTCTCCGTCAAGGGCTTCACGCTGTTCCCGGCCGCCGCGCGCTTCGAGAGCGACTCGTACAGCCTGGACTGGATCAAGATCTTCACCCTCGTGTTGTTCCTCACGGTCAGCGCGGTCACCGTGGCCGTCTTGTGGGCCCGACCGCGGGGGGGCCGCTACCTGCCGGCGTGGGCCGCCGCCTGGTTCCTCGGGACCGGCGTCTGCTACATGCTCACCGAGATCGGCCTGATGGCGAAGCTCGAGCTGTTCCTGGGCTCTCCGCTGCTCGCCACGTCGGTCGTGCTCGCGTCGTTCCTGCTCGCGAACGCGGCGGGGAGCGCGTGGGTCGGGCGCCGGCGGGCGCGAGGGGCTCCGGTGTCGCCCGCGGTGGCGGCGGTGGCGGCCATGGGGACGGCGCTGCTCACGCTGGTGGTGGTCGACGGCGTCCTGGTGCACCAGCTCGGCCTGGCGCTGCCCCTCAAAGCGCTGATCGCGGTGCTGGTCACGGCGCCGCTGGCCACCGTCCTGGGCATGTTCTACCCACTGGGGGTGGGCATGCTCGGCGACCGCGGCCTCGACGAGCTCGTGCCGATGACGTTCGGCCTCGCCACGATCTCGGCGGTGGTGGGCAGCACCTCGGCGCTGGTGGCGATGATCGACGTGGGCGCGCGCACCATCGTGCTGGTCGCTGCGGTGGGGTACGCGCTGGTGGCGGTGGTGTCGTTCGGCGTGGGGCGGGTCGCGCGACACTGAACAGGTGTCCAGTTATGCTCCGGGCATGCAGCTCCAGACCCGGATGTTCACCGTGTCCCAGCCGCGCCTCGACGAAGGCGCGGTGCAGCGGGCGCGCCGGATTCCCCTCAGCCCCACCGCGTTCCTCGACCACGCGCCCCGGGCCGTGCTCGGCGACGACGTGTTGTTCGACCGCCTGGCGGCGGCCATGGCCTGGACCGTCCACGAGCGCCCCATGTACGACCGGGTGGTCGCAGTGCCGCGCCTGCTGGCGGGTGTCCCGGCCGACGGCCCCGGAGACCCCGTGCTGGACGCCCTCGCCGCGGTGTTGACGGCGAAGTACGGCCGCCCGGTGGACCGCGTCACGCTCGCGTTGTACCGCGACGGCCGCGACAGCGTGGCCATGCACGGCGACCGCATGGGCGACCAGATCGACGACTGCATCGTCGCCATCCTGTCGCTGCGCGGCCCGCGGCGGTTCGTGCTCCGGCCGCGCGAGGGTGGGGAGCGCCGCACGTTCGACCTCGGCCACGGCGACCTGCTGGTGATGGGCGGGTCGTGCCAGCGGGACTTCGATCACGGCGTCCCGAAGGTGGCCTCCGCCGAGCCCAGGATGTCGGTGATGTTCCGATCGCCGGGCTGTGATTAGCTAGTAATGCGGCGGCTTCTCGTCGACGGCGGGGCCCCGGTGGGCGTCCAGCGAGTCGACCAGCGACAGGTGCTCCTGGCGGACCCGCTCGAGGTCCGACCGCAGGGCGCGCACCACCTCGTCCAGGTCGTGCAGGAGCTGATCCTGGAACGACACCCGGATCTCGAGCTCCATCACCCGGCCCTCGAGCTCGGCTTCGCGGCTCATGGCTGGCGGTACAGCCCCTCGAAGAAGCGGTCGCTGCGGACCCCGCCCGCGCAGCCGTCCCACGAGAACCCGACGAAGTGGGCCTTGCCCTTGATCTGGTCGTAGCGGACGAACCGCCAGCGGCGGCTGTCTTCCGAGTTGTCGCGGTTGTCGCCCATCACGAACACCGACTCGGGCGGGACCACGATGTCTTCGTTGTCGCCGCGCGGCACCGTGGCCAGCGGCCCCGGCACGCCCGAGTTCGTGAGGATGTGGTGCCGCAGGCCGCCGAGGTCCTCGACGTAGCGCTTGGTGCCGCTCACCGAGCAGTTGTCGTCCACGAAGTCGTAGCGGTCCACGTACTCGCGGTCCTGGGCGACGCCGTCGAGGAAGATCTGGTTGTTCTTGACCCGGATGTGGTCGCCCGGGAGGCCCACCACCCGCTTGATGTAGTTGAGCGACTCGTTCTCCGGGTAGCGGAACACGATGATGTCGCCGCGAGCGGGCTCGCCGAAGTCCAGGAGCTCGAACCGGGGCGGGACCCACCACGAGTCCATCAGCGGGATCTCGATGCCGGTGGCCGGCGCCCACAGGCCGTAGCTCGCCTTGTTCACCACGACGTGATCGCCGATCAGCAGCGTGGGCACCATGGAGCCCGACGGGATGCGGAACGGCTCGAACACGAAGGTGCGCAGCACCAGGATGCCGAGGATGGGGGGACCCCACGTCCGCACGAGGTCCACGAACCAGTGGGTCGTGGACTCCTTGTCGTCCGGGACGAGGTCGTTCTGTGTGCTGCTCTGGGTCAACCCCACTCCGCCCGCACGCGTAACCCGTTACCACCGCCGGATGGCCACCGTCGACGAACTGCGACGCGCGCTCTCCCGGCCGCCCGCCACCTTGACGCCCACGACCGGGCACGCCGCGGTGGCAGCGGTGTTCTCGACCGACGGGCCCGCCCCGGAGCTGCTCCTCGTCCGCCGGACCACCCGCCCCTCCGACCCCTGGTCGGGCCACCTCGCCTTCCCGGGGGGCCGCGTGGAGCCCGACGAGGACCCGTTCGACGCCGCCCGCCGAGAGACCGTCGAGGAGGTCGGCCTGCCGCTGCGGCCCGAGTGGATGGTGGGGCGGCTCGACGACCTCGCCGCGATCGGCGGGCGCCCGGGCCTGGTGATCCGGCCGTACGTGTTCGCCGTGCCCGGGCCGCTCCCGGACCTCGTGCTCCAGGAGCGCGAGATCGCGGAGGTGCTGCGCGTGCCGCTGCCGTACCTCCTGGCCGACACGGGCCGCGGCCCCATGGCGTGGTCGCGCGGCGAGCTGCAGCTCACGTTGCCCAAGGTGGACCTGCCCGGCGTGGACGTTCCCCTCTGGGGACTCACGCTCCACATGGTGGACGACCTCCTGGACCGGCTCGACGGCCGCGGCCTCGGGCTCGCTCGCGCCCGCTGAACCCCCGGAGTCGCAGTGCCCCACGTTGTCACCGAGCCGCCCGCCCCGTTCTTCACGCCCTCCGGCGTCCGCGTGGACATCCTCCTCGCCGCGTCTGACAACCTCGTGTGGGTCCTGTCGCGCGGAGGGGAAGCCTGGGTCGTCGACGGCCCGTCCGCGGCCGAGCTGTCGCCGTGGCTCGAGGCCCACGGCTGCGCGCTGCGCGGGATCCTGGTGACCCACGGCCACGGAGACCACGTGGGCATCGTGCACGACCTCCACCGCGCCGGCGCCCTCGCAGACGTCGCCGTCGTGGCCCCACAGAGCGTGCTCACCGAGCTCCCCGCGCCGCCCACGCGCGTGGTGGGGGAGGGGGACGTGGTCTCCGTGTTGGGCGTGGACGTGGCGGTGTGGGAGACGCCCGGCCATTACGCCGGGCACGCCAGCTACCGCTTCGAGGACCTCGTGTTCTGCGGGGACACGATGTTCGCCGGCGGCTGCGGCCGGCCGTTCCACGACGCCGGCGCGCTGTTCCACAGCCTCGGTCGCCTCGCGACGCTCCCCGGCGCCACCCGCGTGTGCTGCGCCCACGAATACACGCTCGACAACCTGCGGTTCGCGGCCTGGGCCCTCCCCGGAGACCCCGCGGTCGGGCGCCGCCTCGCGTGGGTCGAGGCGGAGCGCGCGGCGGGCCGGTGTTGTGTGCCCTCCACCGTCGAAGAGGAGCGGTCCACCAACCCGTTCTTGCGCACCGACGAACCGATCCCCGGCGTGACCGGTGGCCCGGAGGCCGTGTTCCGCGCCTTGCGCGCCGCCAAGGATCGGTCGGCGCACCGCGGGGAGCCGTCACCGCGTCGCTGACACCCGGCCGGCGACCGGCTATCGTGCGCCTGGGAGTGTCTCCGGATGTTCACGTTGCTCGCGTACGTCGTGGCCGGGTGCAGCTGTCGGCAGCTCCCCAACCCCGATCCGGACGACACGGACGAGCCCGTGGAGACCGCGCACACGGCGGCCGACAGCGCCCATACGGCGATCGAGCAGGGCGAGTGCCGCCAGCTCGAGCTCGAGCCGAACGACTCCTTCGCCGAGGGGCAGCTCCTGTTGCTCGAGCAGGACGCCTGCGGCGCCCTCGACCCGGTCGGTGACCGCGACTACTGGACGTTCGACCTCGAGGACGACAGCTGGCTGCTCGTCGAGCTCCTGGCCGCCGACGGCTCCATCACGAACCCGTCCGTCCTCGTCACGCCCACCACCGGCGGCTGGGCTGCGAGCCGCAACGACGACCCCGAAGACACCGACGTCCACCTGCGTTTCCCCGCGCCGGCGGGCGCCTACGACGTGGCCGTCTCCGAACAGACGCTCCTCGGCGGCGAGCGCTACGGCTACACCCTGCTCGTCTCCGAGGCCAAGCCGCCGGTCGAGTGGACCCACCAGGAGACCGAGCCCAACGACTCGAACCTGCTCGCCGAGCCGCTCGACTCCGACGAGGCCGTGTTCGGCTCGATGAACGGCAACGCCGCGTTGCCCGACTACGACTGGTACCAGGTGGTGATCCCCGCCGGAAAACACACGCTCTCGTTCGAGGTCGTGGCGTACGACGAGGGCTCCTCGGCCGACCTCACCGTGCAGCTGTGGGACGACGCGCTCGTGGGCCTCCCCGATGGCTGCCGGCAGTCCTGCCCGCCCAGCTCCGAGACCTGCGTCCCGTGCGCGTTCGAGGGGGGCCTGCCCGGCGTGCAGCTCGACCCGTTCGGCACCTACCTGTCCGACGGCAACGAGCTCGTCTGGCTGCAAGTCCAGGAGGCCGGCAACCGCGAAGGGCCCGCCAACTGGTACGTCCTGACCGTCCACGTGGAGGGCTCGTGACCCGAACCCCGTCCGTCGCCCTGGTGCTCGCTGGTGTCCTCGCGGCCTGCAACGGGCCTGAGCCGGTTCCACCCCCGGACCTCACCGACACCGGCTGGTTCGGCCAGACGACCATCGAGGAGCCGCCTCCCTGTGAGGACCAGCTCTCGCGCACGGTCCCCGAGGAGGGCGCGGACGGCTGGTACTGGCGCGACCGGCCCATCGTCTACACCGACACCGACGTGCAGGAAGCGTACGCCGCCTGGATCGTCAACGACGCCACCGGCGCCCGGACCGACCCGGAGCTCACCTGGAACGAAGAAGGCACCTCGTTCACCCTCGACTGGGACGAGCACTTCGAAGGCGACACCGACTACTCCCTGTTCGTGTCCGACTGCGACTCCACCACCCAGGTCACCTTCCGCACCGGCCCCCTCGGGCTGCCGCTCCAGGTCTCCGACACCGACCTGCAGGGGCGCACCTTCCTGCTCGATCTCGGCGGCGCGCGCTGGGTCGAGCCCCCGGTCCTGGCGGGCCTGATCCAGATCTTCTTCACCACGCCGGTCCTCCTGGGCGTGCGCTACGTCGACGACGACTCGATCGACCTCCTCGCCGCGCCCGGTGAGGTCAGCGACCTCGGCGTGGTCAGCCAGGATCGGTTCGCGGAGAGCTGGAACTTCCCGATCGCCGACTTCACCGAGGCGCCGTTCGTCGATGCCTCCGCGCCGTCGATCGACCTCACCTACGACAGCTACGGCACCACGGTCGCCATCCCCGTCACCGACTTCGTGCTGCAGGGGACCTTCTCCGCCGACGGCACCCGGCTCGGAGGCGGGGTGCTCGAGGGCTTCGGCGACACCCGCTCCGTAGGCGCGCTCCTCGGCGACGACCGTCCCGAGGCGATCTGCGAGCTCGCTGCGGGCGCAGGCGTCAACTGCATCCCCTGTGAAGACACGCTCCCCTACTGCCTGCGGCTGCGGGCCGAAGCGCTCGAGGCCGACTGGATCCCCGGGCTCGAGCTCGTCGAGCGGTAGTGTCGGCCCCTGCCTCGATCGGGAGCGGGGCGAGGCCCTGGTGGTGGCACCTCCGCGCCCTGTTCGTGGTGTTTCACGTGCTCGCCATCACGCTCGTCGCGGTCCCGTCCGTGGGGAGCTCGGGGCTGAACCGCTCGGCGTGGAAACAGGCCACCGTGCAGGGCGAGTTTCGCGCGTGGTCGGCGCGCCTGGGGGGCATGGGGCTCGAGATCTCGCCGTCCGAGCTCGAGGAGCGTGGGTGGGCCTTCGCGAACGCGTTCGAGGGCGGCCGGCGGCTGGTCCTGGCCCCGTTCCAGCCCTACTACAAGTACTGCGGCACCTGGCAGTCGTGGAAGATGTTCGTGGCGCCCCACCGGTTCCCCACCCGCACCGAGATCGCCGTCGACCGCGGGGACGGCTTCGAGGTCGTGTACCTCGCGCGGGATCCGGCGCTCGACTGGCACGCGGCCTGGTTCGACCACGATCGGTTCCGCTCCACGTTGTTCCGCATGGGCTGGCCGCACTTCAAGCAGCCCCGCAAGCACCTCATGGACTTCGTCGCGAAGCAAGCGGCCCACGACTTCCCCGACGCGCACCGGGTGCGGGTGTCGTTCCTGCGCTCGGAGACGCCGACCCCCCAGCAGACGGCAGCCGGGTTCCGTCCGGCGGTGACCCGGGAGCTGCAGAACACGCGGGATCTCACGGTGTTGCGGGCGGCGCCGTGAACGCGTGGGGCCGGTTCGTCGACCGCCTCTCGGGGACCGAGTCCGCCACCTCGCTGTCGCTGTTCCGGCTGGCGATGGGGGTGGGCGTCTGGCACACGGTGGGGCCGGTGGTCTGGCGGGGCCTGGTGCCCATCCTGTGGGTCGACGCAGCGGACGGCGGCTACCTGCCGCTCGGGGACGGCCCGTGGCTGATCGCGCTGCTGGGAGGGCCCCACCCGCTGCAGGTGTGGAGCTTCGTGGCGGTAGCGCTGCTGGCGGGGACGGCCATGGCCCTCGGGGTGGGTGGGCGGCTGGCGGCGCTGGCGGCGTTGCTGGCGACGAACTCGCTCACCGACGTGAACCCGTACGCAGGGGGCAGCTACGACATGCTCCTGGCCAACGGGCTGTGGCTGTGTGTGCTGGGCGGCGGCGACGCCACGTTGTCGCTGACGGCGCGGGTCCGGACGGGGCGGTGGTGGCCGCGGGTGGAGGTGTGGGCTGCGCCGCGCTGGCTCGCCGGGTTCCAGCTCGTGTTGATGTACTGCACCACGGGGCTGCAGAAGTTGTCGGCGTTCTGGGTGCCGGGCGGGGAACACAGCGCGCTGTACTACATCCTGCAGCAACCCGAGTGGCAGCGCCGGCCGATGGAGTGGGTCGCGCCGCTGTACCCGCTCACCCAGCTCGCGACGCTGGTCTCGTGGTTCTGGGAGGTGGGTGCCCCGCTCTGGCTGCTGGCCGTGTGGTTCGCCGCGACCCCGGAGCGCGGTGGCCGCGTGCGGGCCTGGTTCGCGCGGCTCGGGGTGCGCTGGGTGTTCGCCCTGGTGGGCCTCGGCATGCACGTCGTCATCTTCGCGACGATGGACGTGGGCCCGTTCTCGTACCTCTCGCTCGCGTTCTACACCGTGATGTGGGCGCCCGAGGAGTGGGAGCGGTGGCTGCGGCGCGCGCCGTAGCCGGCGCCCGGTCACGGACTGTCGCGAGGCGTGAGGTTCGATCGCGGGTGGGCCGCGCGCAGGGCCCAGGTGCTACGTCGGAAGCACGGGAGTGAGCACATGCTTCACGGGCTGTGGATGGTCGTGGCGACGGACAACGAGACGATGCGGCTGCCCGCCGACTGGATGGTCACGGAGCCCGCACCGGTCGAGGTCCCCACCGAGTCCGGGCCCGTCGACCTCCGCGCGTACGCGCGCGCGGCCGGCTCCGACGACGTCGGGTCCGTCACCGTGGACGACGGCCTCACGCCGCGGTTCACGGTCTCCTTCGTCCGGGCCTGAGCGCGCTGGCCGCGATACCGCGGTCGCCCCATGGCTCCCCGCACCCGACCCAGCCCCACGCCGCGTCCCGCCGCTCCGGTTCGACTCCCACGCGGAGACGACGAGGTGTTCGCCGTCGTGGCCCCGGGCCTCGAGTCCGCGCTCGTCGACGAGCTCCAGGCGTTCGGCGTGTCGCCCACGGTCGTGCCGGGCGGAGCCACGTTCCGCGCGGACCGGCGCACCCTCTACGCCCTGCACCTGCACGCCCGCGTCGCCGGCAGGTTCTGGCTGCGGGTAGGCTCGTTCCCGGCCGCCACCCTCGAGGTGCTCGGCGAGCGCGTCCGCGCCCTCCCCTGGGAGCGCTGGGTGTACCCCCGCCAGGTCGTGGACGTGCGGGTCACCGCGCACCGGTCCCGCCTCCGCCACCGCGAGGCCGTCGCCAAGAAGGTGGCGTTCGCCATCGCCGACGCCGCCCGCGTCCCCCGCCGCACCGACGACCGCAAGCCCGTGCGCACCCCGATCGCCGTCCTGATCCGCCTCGAGGACGACCGCTGCACCGTGTCCGTCGACGCCTCCGGGGAGCTCCTGCACCGCCGCGGCTGGCGCACCGAAGCCGGGGAGGCCCCGCTGCGCGAGAACCTCGCGGCCGCCGTGTTGTGGCTGGCGGGCTGGCGCCCCGGGGAGCCCCTGCTCGACCCCATGTGTGGGTCCGGCACCTTCCCGATCGAGGCAGCGCAGATCGCCGCCGGCAGCCCGGCAGGCAAAGGCCGCCCGTTCGCGTTCCAGGGCTGGCCCGAACACGATCCCGCGCTGTGGGCCTCGGTCAACGCCGAGCCGAACGATCCACCGGTCGCCGGGCCCATCGTCGGCTCCGACCGCGATGCGCGCGTGCTCGTCGCGGCGCGCGCCAACGCGAAGCGGGCGGGGGTGGCGTCGCTCGTCCAGTTCCTGGAGGCGGACGCCTCGTCGGCGCCGGTGCCTCCGGGCCGCGGCCTCGTGATCGTGAACCCGCCGTACGGCGCCCGGTTGCCCGACGCGAAGCCCGCGTGGCGCGCGCTGGGCGAGCTGCTCCGCGGCCCCTGCGCAGGATGGAGATGGGCGGTTCTATGCCCCCATCCGTCACTTCTGGCCGCTGCGCGACTCACGGCCGCACCGGTCGCCACCTTCCCCAACGGCGGGCTGCGGGTCACGCTGCACGTTCGGGGGGCGGAGCCGTCGGCGCCATAAGCGCGCCGCATCCTTCGTTCGACGCTGCCCGCGCGAAGGGAATCGCAGGTTGCGTGCACGTCGGGGGAGACGCCGCGGCCTCGCTGGTGGCACAATCGGGTCGATGGGTGACTCGAAGTCGGCATGGCTGTCCTACCGCCTCCGCAGGGCGACGCAGGACCAGGAAGTGACCGCGGGCTCGTTCGGCGGGCACCCGCGGGGGATCCGCTCGCACCAGTGGCCCCGCTGCCGGGTGTGCGGCGCGCCCATGTGCCACATGGCGCAGATCGAGGGTGGCCAGTGGGTGGACCTCGGCGGGTACGCGCGGATGAGCGTGTTCATCTGCCACGCACAGGGGGGCCGCTGCGAAGACTGGGACCCGTGGAAAGGCGCCAACAAGGTCGTCCTCCACCGCACCCTCGACGACAACCTGTACGACGGGCCCCCGACCGTCCGCGTGTACCGCCGGATGCGGCTCACGGTGGATCCCCCGCTCGACGAGTCCCAGGTGCTGCGGGAGGTCAAGGACCGCGGCGTGCCGCTCAAGTCCGCGCTGGCGGGCCTCAAACACGACAAGCTCGGCGGTGGCGCCGTCTGGCTCCACGGCGACGACACCCCGCAGAGCCCGTCCGGATCCGGGCCGATGCGCCTCGCGCTCCAGATGACGACCGACCTCGTCGCGTTCGACATCACGAAGGGCGGCATGGCGTACGTCTTCCTCGACCCGTTCGATCCCTCGGAGGAGTCGGCGCGGATGCTGTGGCAGGGCGGCTGAGGCGCCCTGGGAGGGCCCCGCCGCGTTAGGCGCCCGCGGCGGGAGGCAGCGTGGGGTACTTCGACGGGCGCCGGGTGTTCCTGGCGGGCGGCAGCGAGGGGATCGGCCGCGAGGTCGCGCTCGAGCTCGTGCGGCAGGGCGCCCACGTGGTGATCGCCGCGCGGCGGCAGGGCCCGCTCGACGACACGCTCGCCGCGATGAAGGCGGTCCGCGCGGATCGCTCGCTGGGTGCGCTCGCGGTCGACGCCACCGACCGCGCTGCGGTGCGGGCGGCGGTGCCGGTGGTCGAGGGCCTCGTGGGCGGCGTGGTGGACGTGGTGATCACGAACCTCGGCGCCGCACGCACCGGGTACGTCCAGGACCTGCAGGACGCCGACTTCGACCAGATGGTCTCCCTCAACTACCTCGCCCACGCCAACGTCGTCCGGGCGTTCCTCCCGGGGATGCAGGCCGCGAAGAAGGGCGACGTCTGCTTCGTGAGCTCGGCGCTCGGCTTCATGTCGATGCCCGGGTACTCTGCCTACTCGGCCTCGAAGTTCGCGGTCGCGGGCTTCGCGGAGTCCCTGTGTATCGAGCTCGCGCCGCAGGGGATCCGGGTCGGCGTGTTCTACCCGGGCACCACCGACACGCCCGGGCTCAAGCAGGAGAACGAGTCGAAGCCGAAGGCGGTCTGGGTGATGGAGTCGGACTCCGCGTTCAGCAAGACCCACCAGGCGCCGGCGGTCGCGAAGTCGCTCCTGAGGTCCATCGAGGGCGGCCGGTTCGAGAACTTCCCCGGCCTCGACGTCTGGTTCATCTGGTGGGTCTACCACCACTTCCCCGCGTTGGCCCGGTGGATGGCGAAGGACGAGTGGACCAAGGCCCTGAAGAAAGCGGCGGGTTGACGGGCGCGGTCCCATGAAGCGCCTCGGCCGGTACCAGCTCGAAGAGCGGCTCGCGTCGGGCGGCTTCGGCGAGGTGTGGCGGGCGACCCTCGAGGGCGAGCTCGGGTTCCGCAAGCCGGTCGCGCTCAAGGTGTTCAAGAACGCGGCGGTCACGCCGTCGCTCGTGAACGAGGCCCAGATCGGCGCCCGGCTGCACCACCCGCACGTCATCAACGTCTACGAGTTCGGCTCGGCGGACGGCCAGTGGTTCCTGGCGATGGAGCTCCTGGACGGGGTGACGGTCGAGGACCTCGTGCGCGCCCACCCCTCCGGGCTCGACGCCGAGTCCGCCATCTCCGTGGTCCGGCAGGTGTCGGAGGGGCTGGCGTACGCCCACGAGCTCCGCGACGCCGCCGGGGCGCCGATGTCCGTGGTGCACCGCGATCTGAAGCCCGCGAACCTGATCCGCACCTCGGCGGGCGTGGTGAAGATCCTCGACTTCGGGATCGCGCTGTTCGCCTCTGCCCGCCGCGAGACCGAGCCCGGCACGGTCCGCGGGACCCCCCACTACCTCTCGCCCGAGCAGGCCAACGGCAGGGAGCCCACCTCCGCCGTCGACCTGTGGGCCCTGGGCGCCATCGCGTACGAGCTCGCGACGGGCGCGGCGCTGGTGCCGAACGGCCCGCCGCTGAAGGTCCTGGCGCGGATCTGCTCGCTCGATCCGGTCGCGGCCGCAGCCGAGGTCGCGGCGCTCGTCCCGGCGCTGGGACCGGTGGTGGAGCGGTGCCTGCAGCCCGACCCGGAGCGGCGGCCCACCGCGCGCGAGGTGGCCACGTCGCTGGGCGCGGTGGTGAGCAGCGGGTGGACCGGTTCGTCCCGTGCGCTGGAGGCGCCGAGGTCGACCCCCACCGTCCTCCCCTCGCGGTCCCGCAGGGGGTGGGCCGTCGGAGGCGCTGCGCTGCTCGGCCTCGCCGGGGTCGCGCTGGCGGCGGGGTGGTGGTGGTCGCGTCCCGTAGGGGGCACGCTCGCGATCGGGGTCCCTCGGGAGCGCGGCACGCTCGACGCCTTCGTCCGTACCCGCAACCTCGCGTCGTTCGTGTTGCCGCTGGTCCTCGAGAAGCTGACCGCCGTCGACGGGGACGGAACGCCGCTGCCGCTGGGCCTCGCTGCCTTCACGCCCTCCGACGACGACCGGGTGTGGACGCTCGTGGCGCGCACCGACCGCTGGTTCCATCCCGGGACCTGCACGGGCCCCGACGGCGCGCGGTCCACGGCGGACGACCTCGTGTACTCGCTGCGGGCCGCCCAGCAGGCCCAGGTGCTGGAGGCGGCGGCGGTGGCGCACGAACCCGGCAGCGACGAGGTGTCGCTGCGGTTCGCGGATCCGACCCCGTTCCTTCCCCACCAGCTCGCCGAGGTGCCGCTCCTGCCACACCAGCTGGAGGGCTGCGAGCCCCCGGGGGACCTCGCGTGGCCGGTGGGGACCGGGGCCTGGCGGTTCGACGCTCCGCCCGGAGAGCGCCTCGAGCTGGTGCCGCACGCGCGCTGGGTCCCGCCGCCCGGCGCCGCGCACCCCGTGCACGAGCGCCTCGTGTTCCGCACGGTGGTGGACGACGAGGAGTCCTTCCACCTGCTGGCCAGCGGCGCGCTGCAGGCTGCGGAGCTCGCGGACGCCGGCGAGGTGCCGGAGGGGCTGCAGGTGGGCCGCACGGCGCTCGGTCGGTCCGTCGCGCTCAAGGGGCTCCTGGTCTTCCGCAACGGCCCCCGCCCGCTCGCGGAGGCGGCCGCGCGGAGGGCGTTGTCGGAGGCCATCCCCCGCGATCTCGTGGCCGGCGTCCACGTGCGGAACCCCGTCGATCCCGACGCTCGGTTCTTCGCCCCGCGGTGGCTCGGGTACGAACCCGCGATCCGCGTCGAGCCGGGCGATCCGCTGGCGCTCCGGGACCACGGCGGGCTGGTCCTGGGCGCGTTCGAGGGGGAT
>JBIKWC010000386.1:0-6037 GCA_044356535.1 Myxococcota bacterium | reverse complement strand
CCACCGCGCCCGCCGACGCCGCCACCACCCGCCCGCGGTCGACCAGCCCGGCCGCCACCAGCGCCGACACGGACCCGAGCAGGCGCGTGTCGCCCACGAACACGTCGCGGAAGCCTCCGAAGTCGAGCTCGAACAGCTGCCAGAACGCGCCGAGCCCGTCGGGATCGGCCCGGAACGTCTCCACCACCACCGCGGGCGGTTGGGTCACCAGGAACCGCAGGAGGCACCGGAGCAGCCCGGCCGGCTCCGACGGGACCTCGGCGAGGCCCTCCCGGAGCAGCCGCCGGACGATCCGCCAGTCGAGCGCCCAGGCGTCGCGCGACAGCTGGTCGGCCACCCACTTCGACAGCCACTCCGGCTGCACGTGGCGGACGACGGTGACGAGCGCTTCCGCGAGCGACGCGTCCACCAGGACCCAGGCGCGCTTGACGTCGGCCCAGCGGCCCGTCGCCAGGATCGCCAGCGACCGTGCTGCGTGCTGCCCCGGGCGCGCGCCGAGGCGCTCCACGGCGACCTCCCCGAAGACCAGCTCCCGCGCTTGTCTCCGGTCGGCGGCCGTGGACGTGGACACCCACGCGACCACGGCGTCCACGTCGTCGTCCCGCAGCGCCCGCCCGAGGTCACCCTGCATCGTCGTCCCCCCGCGACAGCCCGGCCGCCAGCACGTGTTTGCACGGCCCGCGCGCTCCCTGGTGCTTCGCCCACCACGCGCAGGTGCAGCGGTCGCCGCCGGGGTCCAGGCGCACGTAGTGCTCCGCGCTCTCGCCGCGCACCCAGTAGCGGCCGTCGCCGTCGGGCCGGACCCGACCCTCGGCGAGGAGCCGCCGCGCGTCCAGGAGGCGGGGGTGCAGCTCGTCGACCCGCTGCAGGTCGAAGGGCAGCTCCCGGTGGAAGAACGCGCCACCTGCTGCGTCGTAGCCGACGAGCCCCCGGGAGGCCAACGCCGCCAGCGCGCCCCGGACCGCGGACGGCGCGAGGTCCTGCTCGGCCGCGAGGGCGTCCGGCTCGAGGCGCGACTGCCACCGCAGCGCGGCGCGGACCCTGGGCAGCGCGTGCTCCCAGGCCGGGTCCACGAGGTCGCCGAGCGCCTGGCCCTCCCCCGAGAAGCCCCGCTCGAGCCGCGGGGACAACAACATCGTCAACGAGGCGGTCGAGGTGTCGAGCCGCCACTCGGTGGCGCCCGTGGCCGCGTCGAGCCCCACCGTCAGGCGGCGCGCGCTCGGCGCGAGGCGCTCGAGCAGGCGGAGGCGCTCGAGCCCTGCGATCGGCACGGCGCCGGGCCCGTCGGACGCCGAGACCCGCGCGCCCCGTCCGCTCGGCGTGACCCACGCGGTCCACCCGGAGGCCGCCGAGCGCGGGAAGGCGCGGAGCAGCCGCAAGATCTCCGGACCTTCGACGGTGAGTTTCGGCGCGAGGCGCGCCCCGATCACGGCCGTCTCGGTGAACCCCTTGATCCACCGCACCGGGAGCTTCACCTTCTTCTCGACGACCGACGCCGCGGGGCTGTCGAGGCGCACGGCGTCCCGCCCGACAGCGAGCTCGACGGGGTCCCTGGCCCGGATCCGGCCGAGCGCCGCCCGCATCGGCAGCCCGAAGTCCACGTTCGTCGTCCCGCGCCGCGCGATCGAGGCCTGGACGGCCTCCTCGGGGAGGTCGACCCGCACGTACACCGAAGCGCACGACGAGAACCCCTCGAACCGCAGGACGCCGTCGTTCGCGGTCAACACGGGGTCGAGCAGCGCGGGGTTCAGCGGGAGGAAGAACCGCGTCCGCACCACCTCGTGGAGCACGAGCAGCAGCTCGGCGGTCCGCTGGGGCTCCGCGAGGCGACCGACGAAGAACCACGGCTCCGCCGCGCCCCGGAGCTCGGGGGCGACCGCGAGCCGCGGCCCGTCGAGGTGCGACTCGAAGGGGTAGCGGTAGACGTGGGACAGCGCCGACGACACCCGACGGATTCTGGCACACGGTGCGATACTCGGCGCATGTCCACCCCGTCGGAACCACCCGACCTGTCCGCCGAAGAGACGGTCACCCACCGGACCTGGGCCACCTTCGCGGGGAACGAGCCCGCCACGCCCTCGATCCAGACGGGCTCCCTGCCGCTCGCGCCGCTCGGCATCGACGGCAACGACCTCGAGGACGGGGACGAGCTCGGGCGCGGCGCCATGGGCGTGGTCACGCTCGCGTGGCAGCGGTCGCTCGGGCGCGAGGTGGCGGTCAAGCGCGTCCACGACCAGGCCGCGCAGGGCGCCGCCGAGACCCTCATCGCCGAGGCGCGCACCACGGGCAAGCTCGAGCACCCGGGCATCCCCACGGTCCACGCCCTGTGCCAGCGCGACGGGCAGCCGATGCTCGTCATGAAGCGCATCCAGGGCGTAGCGTGGCGCGAGCTCGTGGGGCACGACGACCACCCGGGCTGGGCAGGGACCGGCCTCGCCGCGCTCGAGCCGTGTTGGCGCCACGTGGAGATCGCGATGCGCGTGTGCGACGCCCTCGCGTACGCCCACGACCAGGGGGTGGTGCACCGCGACGTGAAGCCCGCCAACGTGATGCTCGGGGGCTACGGCGAGGTGGTGCTGCTCGACTGGGGCCTCGCCACGAAGTGGGCCGAGCTCGCGGCGCGCGCGCCCCCGCTCCCCGTGGTGGGCACCCCGGCGTACATGCCGCCCGAGATGGCCGACGGCCGGGCCGAGCCCCGCACCGACGTGTACCTGCTCGGGACCACGCTCGTCCACGCGCTCACCGGGGCGCCGATGCGCACGGGCACCAACTGGCTGCGGGTGATCCGGGAGATCTACACCTCGAGCGCCGCGGAGCTGCCCGACACGTTCCCCACCTCCGTCCGCGACCTGGTCCGCGCGGCGACCGAGCCCGACCCGGAGCGCCGGCCGGCGTCGGCGGTGGCGCTGCGGGCGCTGCTGCGCGGGGCGCTCGACAAGCGCACGGCGTTGTCCCTGGCTGCCCGCTCCCGGGAACGCGTGACCGAAGCGACGGGCGCCGCCCCCGAGCGCCGCGAGCGGCTCCTCACCGAGGCCCGGTTCGGCTTCCTGCAGGCCGCGAAGGACCTGCCCGAGGTGCGCGACGACCTGCAGCGCTGCACGCTCGCGCTCGTGCACCACGCCCTCGACCGGGGCCAGCTCGTCTCGGCGCTCACCCTCGCCGAGGAGCTCGAGCGCGAGGAGCCCGCCCTCGCCGAGACGCTGCGGCAGGTCCGGCTGTCCGCCGCCCACCAGGAGGAGCTCGTCCGCGTCGCCCGCGACCTCGACCCCGCCGTCGCCGCCCGCTGGCGGATCCGCTACCTCACGGGCCTCGCCGGGCTGATGACGGGCCTCGGCGTGGTGGTGAGCCTGGCGGCCGCCCTGCCGCAGGGCACGGGGTACTGGGTCGCCATCTGGGGCAGCGGGAACGCCGCCGTGTTCACGCTCCTCGGCATGGTGTTGTGGCGCAACCGCCTGTTCGCGAACGAGTACAACCGGCGGGTGATGTTCCTGGTCGCCATCGCGTGCACCGGGGTGTTCGTCGATCGCACGGTCCACGCCTGGCTCGGCGCCCCCGTCGCCCACGCGCTGGTCCAGGACCTCGTGCTCCTGGGCGTGATCGCGGGCGTGGTCGGGGTGCTGTTCTCCCGGTGGATGCTCCTCGTCGCGCTGATCTGCGTGGCGGCGGCGTTCGGGGCCATCGCGGCCCCCGCGTGGACGCCGTGGATCCTGGGCGCGACGGTGCTCACGGGCGGCGGCGTGGCGATCGCGTCCTTGCGCGCGGGCTCCGCACCGGCCCTGGGTCCCGGGTGACGCCCGACCCGACGAAGCTGGTCCACGCTGGCTCCGAGGCCGAGATCCTGGCGGTGTTCGACGCGTGGCACCTGGACGGGACGCTGGAGGCAGCGCTCGCGGCCCTCCCACCGGCGTTGCCCCCGCGCGTGGCGGCGCTGCTCCCCTACGCCCGGGTCCAGGACAAGGTCCCGCTGGTGATCGGACACCGCGGAGACCCCACGAACCACGTCGAGAACACGCTCGCCGGCATCGGGTCGGCGTTCGCGCAGGGCGCCGACGCGGTGGAGCTCGACCTGCTCCTGGTCCGCGAAGACCAGGGAGAGGGCTACGTCCCGGTCGCCTGGCACGACCCGGTGCCAGGCGGGCTCGACGTCCCGGGCCTGTACGCGATGCTGCGCAACTTCGGGCTCGAGCCCCGGGTGTACGCCGACGACCTGTTCCGGGCGCGCCCCACCACCCCGCCGCTCTGGCGCCGGTCGCTGCGCCGGGCGTCCCACGAGCTGCGGTTGTCCGAGCTCCGCGCCCACTACGGCTACGCGGAGGTGAAGTCGTGGCCGATGTTCCCGCGCCGCCTGGCCGCGGAGATCCCGACCCTGCCGCAGATCGGCGCCTTCGTCGCCGCGGGGTACCGCGACCGGGTGCTGTTCCTGGACACGAAGCTGCCGGCGGGCCGGCCGGACCTGTACCGGGCGATGGCGGACGGCATCGCGAACGCGGTGGCGGCGCACGGGCTCGAGCCCCGAAGGATCCTCGTGGGCAACGGAGACGACGCGATCCTGGGCGCGCTCCGTTCGCACCTGGGGCCGGCGTACCGCTACACCTTCGACGCGATGATGGTGGGCCCGTTCGCGACCCGGGCGGACGCCTCGGCGCACGCGAACGCCACGAAGTTCGGCACCGATCTGGGCGACGTGGGGCACGTGTTCTGGGGCTCGGACGACGAGCTCCTCGCGATCGTGGCGCGGGACCTGCCCCTGATGCACGCCGCGGGTCAGGCGCTCGTGGTGTGGACGATCAACGACGAGACGCTCCTGCGCAAGCTCATGGGCCTGGGCGGGCGCGTGGGCGGCGGCATCGACATGGTCATCACCGACCGGCCGGCTGCGTTCCGCGACCGGCTCCGGCGCATGGGGCGCTCCCGGTGAGCCCCCGTCGCTAACGCCCCCCCCCGCGTCCCACCGCCCCGTCGAGGGGGAGTCCGACCCGAGCCCCGTGGGGCCCGATCGGTTCGAGCCCTCCGAGGCCCTGGTCCGGTGCAGCGTCCCGGACGCGCCGGTCGAAGGTGCCGGCTCGGTGAGCCTGGGACCGTCCGTCTACCTCGCGCCGTCTGCCTGGGTGGAAGGAGGCGTGCTGTCGTTCGGGACCCACGGAACCAAGGACACCTCGGCCTCCGTGTGGCTCTCGGGCCACCTGTTCGAGGTCGAGTGGGAGCCGGACCCGGCGGGTGGTCTTCGGTGCACGAGCGTCGAGTTCCGGGAGGCGCAGGTGGTCACCGGGGTCCTGCGCAACGCCCACCCGGGGAGCGTGCTCGTGACGGCGGGCGAGTGCCGGGCCCGGGAGAAGGTGCTCGATCCCTCCGGGGCCTTCTATGTCGAGCTCGAGGGGGAGGGACCGTGCTGGCTGCAGGCGTTCACGCCGCCTGACCTGCTCGGTGACGTGGTCGCGGTGGGCGACGGGGCCGAGGAGGAGGTCGTGCTCACGCTGCCGGCCGATCGGGAGACCGTGTACTGGGGGTGGATGCCGGCCCAGGCCTCGATCGGGCGCCCCGGACGGATGGACCTGGTGATCGCGGAGGTGACGCCGGGCAGCCCCGCGGCGATGGCGGGCTTCCAGGTGGGGGACGAGATCACGGCCGTGGGGGGGACGCCGGTGGCAGCGTTGCACGACAGCCAGCTCGGTGCCTGGATGTCGGGCACGAGGGGGGAGGTGTTCCTGGTCGAGCTGCGCGGGCCGGATGGTGGGGTGCGGGAGGTGGAGTTGCGGGTGGAGTAGCCGGGCGCGCAGGGCGCTGTGCGTCTCTCCTCCGTGCTCTCCGTGTTCTCCGTGACTCCGTGTTCGGTCGGACGCGTGACTCGCGAGGCCCTCGCAGCCCGGCTCGAGGCCGTCATCCGCCCAACATCACCGCGGCGAGGCGCACCGTCTTCGCCACGCCCCACACCAGGGGTACCCCCACGCCCGCCCACGCCAGCAGGACGAGCCCCCAGCTCCGCGCGGACGGCGCGGTCGCGAGCACGACCGGGGGCGCGGGCTCGGCGGGACCACCC
>JBIKWC010000224.1:0-12362 GCA_044356535.1 Myxococcota bacterium | reverse complement strand
CCACTCGGGGGCGAGGGGCCGGGGGAGTGGGGGTGGGGAGCCGCGCAGCGGCGGGAATCCCTGGCGGAAGAGGTTCGGGACCACCCGGAGGTGACGGACGCGCTGTTGGGGGGGGGCTGCCCGCTCTCCGAAGTCGTTAGCAGCGGGGAATGCGCCGACCGTCGACCCTGGACCTGTCCGCCCTCCCCGACCCCGCCGTCCTCGAACAGCTGTGCCGCCGCCTCGCGCTGGTGGACGCGATCCTGTGTCGGGAGTGGGAGTTCCGCTACTACTCGTTCAACGGCGCCTGGGACGCAGCCGCGGGGCAGCGCCTCGGCTCGATGCGGGACGGCCAGGGCGACGAGTGGTTCGCGGTGTTCCAGGCGGAGGGCGTGTTCCTCCGCGGGTTCGCGCACGAGGCGCCCGTCCGCAACGTCCCCGGGCTGTTCGAGGGCGTGCCCGCGCCCCTGGAGCCGCTCGTGCACGAGCCCGCGTTCGGCGACGACACCACGTTCTGCTGCTGGAACCTGGGGGAGGGCTGGCGCCGCGGCGTCAACGTCCTGCCGGCCCTGGCCGATCCGGACGGCTCCGCGCAGCTGCTGGCGATCCTGGTCGACGACCCCGTGGCCTGCAAGGCGCACGTCCTCGACTACCACGAGCGCGACGTGCCGCTCGAGGCGCTGCGGCGCATCTACGCCGACGAGCCCCTCGACGAGGCGCTGCTGGCGGCGCTGGCGCCGGAGGTGACGCTGGCCGAGCTCGCGGAGGACCTCGCGGAGATCGGGTGGCCCGTGCGCCAGGGTCCCACACCGAGCCTCACGAGCGCCGTCCACGAGATCGACCCTTGATGGGGCTGGTGGTGCAGCTGTGGGCGGGATGCCACCGACCCGCGGGCCCACCCCGGGAGCCGACCGACACGGCGGCGGACGGTCCCCTGTCGGCCTGGTCGAGGTGTGATCGGAGTCCGAGCATGGACACCGTCCAGCTGTACCCGAATGGACGAGGTGCGTGGGCGGGGAGGGAGCTCGACGTAGCGGACATGAACGGAGACGGGTGCGACGAGGTCCTGGCCTCCGCCGATTGGTCCCACCACCCGAACTACCGCGCCACAAGTCCGCCAGACTCCTTCTTGTACCTGCTTCGCTCTCCGTCCTCGACGGGTCCGCTCGACGAGTTGGCCGCCGTGAGGTGGGACGCTCAGGTCGACGGAGGTGGGCGCGGAATCGACGAGCGGCTGGGTCAGCACCCCGTACTCCTGCCGTCGGAGGCTTCGGTGGCGGTCGCGGGAATCCTGCCCGAGCCGCCGGTGGAAGGCGTCTATCACCTGCACCCGCTCCCTGCGGAGTTGCCGAGCCGACTTCACGCGGCCAGCGACTGGAGCGCGTATGTCTGCGCGCACGACCTGGACGACACGCCCGAGGACGAGGACAGCATGGGCGTGCCGTACGAAGCGACCCGGTGTGAGACCGACGACGGGCCAGCCCTCTGTGTGTTCGGCGAGCTCTGGGGATCGACGATCACGGAGCGGTCGGGACACATGCTGGTGTACGACCTCCCGGTCACGGGGCCTCTCGAGATGCTCGGCGACGCCCGAAGCTGGTTGCGCGGGGACCCCCTGGATGACGCGAGCAACGGCATCGGCGGGCAGGACCTCGATGGAGACGGGCGCGGCGACCTCGTGATCGCCGCCTACGGGTGGTCCGAGGCCCGCGGGCGCCTCGCGATCTTCCATGACATCCCGGTCGGGACCCACCGGCTGTGGGACGTGGCCGACGCGACCCTTTCGGGCGAGGTCGCGGGCGGCGAGCTCGGCCTCTCCCTCGCCGTGGCCGACGTCGACCAGGACGGCTTCGGTGACATCCTCGCCGGCGCACCACTGGCCTCCAGGGCCTACCTGTTCCTCGGGCCGTTCTCGGGTGGGGATCGCACCGTCGCCGAGGCCGACGCTACGTTCGAGGGCCCGGGCGGTGACTGGTTCGGTAGGTCCGGAGAGCAGGGACCCGCCCCGCCGGCGTGCAGCCGGAGGGGCGGGGGAGGCTCGACCGGGGTCAGGGGACCTGGGAGCCGGGGGAAGTGGAGCGGGTGATCAGATTCGAACTGACGACAGCCACGTTGGCAACGTGGGGCTCTACCACTGAGCTACACCCGCGGAACGGGCTGTTTCTAACCAGCCGTCCGCGACCGTCAAGCCGCAGCGCGCGATCACGGTACGGCCCTCGACGCGATCCGCTCCAGAAGCGCGCGATCTTCCTCACTGGCTCCCGTCGCGGCCTCCCGCGCGTGGACCTGCAGGTGCCGGCCCAGGGCCACGTGGGCCCCCGGCCAGTCGATCTCCCCGTCGGAGCCCACCGCGCGCCCCGCAGCGAGCCACACCGTCGCGTCCGGGCGGAGCTTGGCGAGGATGGCGCCGTCCACGGGGTTTCCGGTGCCCACGAGCAGGTCCGCGAGATCCACCACCGCGGTGGAGAACAGCCCGGTCTCCCGGCCCGCTTCCATGGTCGCCAGCGTCTGATCCCAGAACACGATGTCCCACACCTGCGCGAGCGCTCCGACGTCCGGGTGCCAGGCGCGGGCAGCGTGCAGGGTCTCCGAGCGATCCACCCCGCCGCAGGGTGCGTCCGCGCAGCGATCGAGGATGCGCAGCGCGGTGGCCGCGACCAGCGCACCTCCCGCGGAGCGCGGGTCGCCGGCGTCCGCGAGGAGGCCCACGAACGCGCGCTCGAGCAGGGCGCGGACGGGATCGGTGACGCCGAGCTCCTGGGCCACGCGGCGCTTCTCGTCGGCCCAGGCGCCCTGCTCGTTGTCGCGATCGGCGGCCACCCGCACGAGGGACAGGTGGGTCGCCCGGCGGAGGTCGTCGAACGCGGCGTCGCCGTCGGCCCGGTTCCCCGCCCCGCGGGCCGCGACGAGCTGCCCCAGGGGCCGGGCCCGCAGGGCGTCGAACGGGGAGGCAGCCAGGGCCTTCGCGACCGGCGCCAGCGGGACATCGGGGCCCGCCAGCCAGCCCGCCAGCACCCGGCGCTCGGTGAGCGCCAGGAACCCGGCGGGTCCGCCGGCCCACTCCAGCGGCAGGCGCGCGTTGGCGGGGTCGTCGGGGCCGAGCCGCAGCGGCGTGGCTGCCGCCAGGGCGTCGCGTTGCGCGACGCGGGGCTCCACGAGCGTGTTGCGGAGGTGGTTCTCGGCGAGGGTCAGCCCGTAGCCCCGGGCGAGGCCCACGACCTCGGTCCCGGGGTGCGCCGCCTCGAGGCCGGCGATCACCGCCGCGGCCGGCTCACGCGCCGTCTCCGCGCTCCGGCGTTCGGTCAGGAACGCGACCAGCGGCGCGGTGCCCGCGATGCCGGCCAGCGCTGCCGGGTCGGGCCCCCGCAGGGTCCGCGCGAGCGGGTCCGCGCCGAGGGTGGCGGCGAGGGCGGAGGCGCGGTCCACCACCACCTCCGCTGGCCCCTCCTGGGCGCCGAGGGGCGGAGGGGGGCGATCGAGTCGCAGGTGGTCCGGCAGCGGGCGCGGGCACCCGGCGAGGAGCCACCACCCGATCACGGGAGCAGCTCCCGGTGGAGGCGGGCGGGGAGGCCGGGGCCCTCGTAGATGAGCGACGAATACAGCTGGACCGCTGCGCACCCCATCGCCAGGAGCTCGCGCACCTGGTCTGCGCGCTCCACGCCGCCCACCCCGATCACCGGCAGCGGGCCCGCGGCGGCCAGGACCACGCGGATGCGATCCTTCGCCACCGGCCACAACGGCCGACCCGACAGGCCGCCCGACTCTCCCGGGTCGCGGGCGAGCACGTCGCGGCGCAGCGTGGTGTTGGTGGCGACGATGCCCGACACGCCGATGTCGCGGCACAGCGACACGGCGGCGTGCAGCGCTTCGTCGCCGAGGTCCGGCGCCAGCTTCACGAACACGGGCGTGCCGCGCGCAGCGTCGATCACCCCGGGGAGGAGGGCGCGCAGCGCGTCTGCGTCCTGGAGCGCGCGCAGGCCGGGGGTGTTGGGCGACGACACGTTCACGGTGAACCAGTCGAACAGCCCCTGCAGCCGGCGGACGCTGGTGGCGTAGTCGGCGGGCGCGTCCTCGGGGGCCGTGACCTTCGACTTTCCGACGTTGGCGCCCACGGGGACCGGCGACCACACCCCGCGCTCCCGCAGCGCGCGGGCCCGCGCGGCCAGGGCCTCGGAGCCGGCGTTGTTGAAGCCCATGCGGTTGATGACCGCCCGCTCCTCGGGGAGCCGGAACAGCCGCGGCTTGTCGTTGCCTGGCTGGGGGTGCGCGGTGACCGTGCCCACCTCCACGAACCCGAACCCGAGGCGGCCCCAGAACGGCAGGGCGCGCCCGTCCTTGTCGAGCCCCGCTGCGAGGCCCACGGGGCCGGCGAACGGCAGCCCACACACGGTCACGGGCCTCGGCGCGGGCCGCGAGGCGAGGGCGCCGGCCACCGCGCCGAACAGGCGGGGCGCCGCGGACAACGCGTCGAGGGTCCACTCGTGGGCGCGCTCCGCGTCGAGCCGGAACAAGGCTGCCCGAACAGCGGGCCAGGTGGCGTCGAGCACGCTCACGGCGTCACTTCGGCTCTTCGACGGGGGCGTCGTCCCACGCGGCGCGCAGGATGGGCAGGTTGCCCCAGAAGTAGTCGACGAACGACCAGGCCGTGACCACGGTCATCGCCAGCATCGTCCACCACGGCAGCGACGCCGGCAGCGGGATCGAGGGCGCCACGTCGAACAACACGAGCGCCACGAACACCACCTGGGTCCCGACGCCCTGCACCACGGCCTTGATCTTCCCCGACTGGCGGGCCGACAACACGACCCGGCGCACCCCCGCGACCGAGCGCAGGAAGGAGATCGAGCTGTCCCGGTAGAAGATGATCAGGATCATCCAGAGGTCCGCGACGCCGACCTCGTACAGGCCCAGGAACAGCGTGAACCGGCAGAACGCGTCGGAGAACGGGTCGAACAGCTTGCCGAAGTCCGAGACCTGCCCGTACTCGCGGGCGATGCGGCCGTCGAGCACGTCCGTGAGCTCGAGCAGGAGCGACAACGCTGCCGCGGCGATGGTCCCTGCGGGGTGGTGGAGCAACAGGCACGCCACGGCCAGCGGCGCCAGCGGGAGCCGCGCGGCGGTGATGAGGTTGGCGCTGAACAGGGGCTGGCGACGTTGCATCAGGAGCGGATCCGCAGGACCGCGTATTCCAGAAGGTCGAGGCCCGACAGGGCGAGCGCCACCAATCCGAGCGCCGTGCCGACCGAGGGCCAGCTCACGTCGAGCCAGGGCCCGTGGAACAGGAGCACACACAGCGCCGTGCCTTCGAAGGCGACCGAGATCTGGCCGAGGGGCCGCGCGTCCGGCAGCGCGCCCCCGGAGGACCGCACGAACCGCCAGAACCCCCAGCCCACCACGAGGTCGCGTCCGATCATCACGACCGGGAACCACGCCGGGGCCCACCCCAGCAGGGCCAGCGACACCCACGTGAAGTCGGTGAGGAGCTTGTCGGCGAGCGGGTCGACGAACTTCGCCCAGGGGTTGAAGGCCTGGAGGCGCCGGGCCGCCCACCCGTCGAGCAGGTCGGACACGATCGCCAACAGGAACGTGACGAACGCGAGGTCGTTGCGCTGCCAGCCGAGGAGGATGGCCATCACGAGCGGGCCACACGCGCCACGGAACGCGGTGAGGGCGTTGGGGATGTGGCGAACCACCGCGGGCTCCCGACGGACAGGCGGTCAAGAATCGCCACACGGAGTGGCTCTGCCGGCGGCCGACCCTTATCCGCACCGCCATGATCCGGCTCCGTGGCCTTCGGAAGTCCTACGCGCTCGAGCACCGGCCCGTCCCGGTCCTCAAGGGCATCGATCTGGACGTGGAGGACGGCGAGCTCGTCGCGATCACCGGGTCCTCCGGCAGCGGGAAGTCCACGCTCCTCAACGTCCTCGGCATCCTCGACGGCTACGACGAGGGCACCTACCACCTCGACGACGTGCTCGTGAAGGACCTCGACGCCTCGCGCGCCGCCCTGCTCCGCAACCGGATGGTCGGGTTCGTGTTCCAGAGCTTCCACCTGCTCGGCTACAAGACCGCGACCGAGAACGTGGCGTTGCCGCTGTACTACACCGGCGTTCCCCGCTCGGCCCGCAACCGCCGCGCCGACGAGCTCCTGACCCGCGTCGGGCTCGGCGACCGCCGCGACCACCTCCCGAGCCAGCTCTCCGGGGGCCAGAAGCAGCGCGTCGCCATCGCGCGGGCGCTGGTCACGAACCCCCGCCTGCTGCTGGCCGACGAGCCCACGGGTGCCCTCGACTCCACCACCAGCCGCGAGATCCTGGACCTGCTGATCGAGGTCAACGCCCAGGGCACGACCGTGGTCATCGTGACCCACGAGGCTGCCGTGGCGGCGCGGTGCCAGCGCACCATCCGGCTCGTCGACGGGCTCGTGGCGCCGCCGTGATCGACTTCTTCGTCGAGGTGTTCGACTCGCTCGCGCGCCACGGGCTGCGCACCGTCCTCACCCTGTTCTCGGTGGCGTGGGGGACGTTCGTGCTCGTCCTGCTGCTGGGCGCAGGCGAGGGGCTGTCGAACACCGCCAGCTTCGAGTTCCGCGACGACGCGGTGAACAGCCTGTGGGTGTACCGGGGTGACACCTCCAAGCCCTGGGACGGGCTGCCCGTGGGCCGCAGGGTGCAGTTCTACAACGCCGATCTCCCCGCGTTGCGGGCCGAGATCCCCGAGCTCGAGCACCTGTCGGGCCGCTTCTTCTCCCAGTGGGGCGGCCAGAAGGTGAGCTTCGGCACGCGCGCTGCGGACTACGACGTACGCTCGGTGCACCCGGACCACCGGTACCTCGAGAACACCCTGATCGTGTCGGGGCGCTGGCTCGACGAGCTCGACGTGGAGGGCAAGCGCAAGGTCGTGGTCATCGGCGAGCCGGTGTCGGAGTACCTGTTCCGGGGCGAGGATCCGCTCGGCAAGTGGATCTCCGTCGGCACCGTGCCGTTCCAGGTGGTGGGCGTGTTCACCGACGAAGGGAACGAGTCCGAGACGCGGATGGTCTACCTGCCCATCACCACGGCGCAAGCGGCGTTCGGTGGGCACGATCGCATCCAGCAGATCCTGTTCACCATCGGGGACGCGACCGTCGAGGACAGCGTGCGCATCGAGCAGCAGGTGCGCGAGTTCCTGGCGGTCCGCCGTCGCTTCGACCCGACCGACGTCCGCGCGGTGCGGGTGCGCAACAACGTCGAGGGGTTCTCGCAGATCCAGCGGGTGATGTCGCTCCTGCGGGCGTTCGTGTGGGTGGTGGGGCTCGGCACGATGACCGCCGGGCTCGTCGGGGTCTCGAACATCCTGCTCGTCTCGGTGCGCGAGCGGACGGCGGAGTTCGGGCTCCGCAAGGCGCTCGGGGCCACCCCGTCCGGCATCGTGGCCAGCGTGGTCGCCGAGGCCGTGCTCCTCACGGGCGTGGCCGGCTACGGCGGCATCGTGGTGGGCGTGCTCTCGATCTTTGCGTGGCGGACCCTGGCGCCGGAGAACGAGTACCTCCGGGACCCGACGGTCCACACGGGCGCTGCGCTCGCAGCCGCCGCCCTGCTGGTCGTGGCGGGCGCCCTCGCCGGCGCGGCTCCCGCGATGCGGGCCGCTGCGATCCACCCGGTCGCCGCGCTCCGGGACGAAGCCTGATGCGGATCCCGGGGCTCGATCTGGACACCTGGCAGGAGGTGGGCGAGGCGCTCCTGGGCAGCCCGCTGCGGACGTTCCTGTCCATGGCCGGCGTGTTCTGGGGCACCTTCGTCCTGGTCGTGATGCTGGGCTTCTCGAAGGGGCTCGAAGGCGCCACCGAGAAGGCGTTCCGCGGCATGGCGACCAACTCCGTGTTCGTGTGGGGTGGCCGGCGGAGCGTGCCGTTCGGCGGCTTCGCGGTGGGGGAGTCGGTCGAGCTCGACGAAGCCGACATCCCCACGCTGCGCGCGCTGCCCGGGGTCCGGTGGCTCGCGCCCCGCAACCAGCTCGGCGGCTACCGCGGGTCGAACGTCGTCCGCCGCGGGCCGGTCTCGGGCTCGTACTCCGTGCAGGGCGACGTGCCCGACATGTCGCACATCGAGACCAACGTCATCACCGCGGGCCGCACCCTCGACGAGCTCGACCTCACCGAGCTCCGGAAGGTGGTGGTGGTCGGCAAGCAGGTCGCCGCCGCGCTGTTCCCGGACGGCGACGATCCCCTCGGCCAGCTCGTGGAGATCAACCGGGTCCCGTTCCGGGTCGTGGGCGTGTTCCGCAGCCGCCGCCAGGACGACGAAGGGGACCGCGCCGAGCAGTCGCTCCGGATCCCGCTGGCCACGTTCCAGCGGACCTTCGGCGGCGGCAGGACCACGGTGCAATGGATCGCGTTCGTCGGGGACGACGACGTCAGCGCCTCCGAGCTCGAGCAGCGCATCCGCGACCAGCTCGTGGTCCGCCACCATGTCTCGCCCGACGACGACCAGGCGTTCGGCTCGTTCAACGCGGAGCGCGAGTTCAGTCGGATCCGAAGGATCTTCGTCGGGATCCGCGGCGTCACGTGGCTCGTCGGCGCCGCCACGGTGTTGTCGGGCGCCATCGGCATCGGCAACGTCATGTTGATCGCCGTGCGCGAGCGCACCCGGGAGATCGGCATCCGCCGCGCGATCGGCGCGCGCCCGATCGACGTGGTCCTGATGATCGTGCGCGAGACCCTGGTGATGACCCTCCTCGCCGGGCTCCTCGGGCTCGTGGTCGGCATCGTCGGGTGCGAGGCCCTCGCCACGTGGCTCGGACCGGACGACCCCCGGTTCGGTCCCCCGCACGTCGACCCCCGCGCCGTCCTCGTGGCCGCAGCGCTGTTGTTGCTCAGCGGCCTCGTGGCCGCCGTGCTCCCGGCGCGTCGCGCCGCCGCCATCTCCCCCGTCGAAGCCCTCCGAGGCGAATAGAAGAGGCCATGCGCCGAATCCTGCTCCCCCTCGTCCTCGTTCCCGGCGTGCTGCTCGTGTTCGCAGTCACGGTCGCGTTCCTGTACTGGCAGTCGCTGCCGGAAGAGGAGGAGGTGACGCTCGTGTCGCCCGCCATCACCGATCTGCGCCTCGAGACGGTGGCCACGGGCGCGATCGTTCCGCGCGTCGAGATCGAGATCAAGTCGCGGGTGTCGGGGATCCTGGCCGAGGTCTCCGCGCAGCCCGGCCAGCAGGTCCACGCTGGCGACCTCATCGCGACCATCCGGGTGGTGCCCGACGCCGCGGCGCTGCAGAACGCGCAGTCGGCGGTGTCGGCGGCCGACATCCGGTTGTCCGCGGCCGCTGCCGAGCTCGATCGGGTCGAGTCCCTGGCGAAGCAGGCGGCGGCGTCGCGCGCGGAGCTCGATCGGGTCCGCACGGAGCATGCGCTGGCCCAGCAGGAGCGGAACGCCGCAGCTTCGCGCCTGCGCATCGTGCGGGACGGCGCCGCCGGCGGTCGCGACGTCAGCACGGACATCCGCTCCACCCTCGAGGGCATGGTGCTGGACGTGCCGGTGGAGGTCGGCGCCTCGATCACCGAGACGAACACGTTCTCGGCGGGCACGACCATCGCGCTCGTCGCCGACATGAGCGACATGGTGTTCGAGGGCCGGGTCGACGAGTCCGAGGTGGGCCGGATCCGCGAAGGCATGCCGATCGAGGTGACGGTGGGGGCGCTCCGCGACGCCCGCATCCCGGGCACCCTCGAGTACATCGCGCCGAAGGGGGCCCTGGTCGACGGCACCGTGCAGTTCCAGATCCGCGCGGCCATCACGCCCGGCGAGGGGCAGTTCGTGCGGGCCGGCAGCTCCGCCAACGCCCGCATCGTGCTCGACGAGCGCAAGGGGGTCCTGGCCGTGGAGGAAGGCGCGCTGCGGTTCGAGGCCGGCCAGCCCTACGTCGAGCTCGCGTCCGGCGGCACCTTTGCCCGCCGCGACGTGAAGGTGGGGCTGTCGGACGGCATGAAGATCGAGGTGCTGGACGGCCTCGTCGAGGGGGACCAGGTGAAGGTGGAGGGCCGCAAGCGCGACCCGGACGGCCCCCCCCGCCGCCGGCCCGGGCGCTGAGCGGCCAGCGGCGCGACCGGGATGATACAGTGGCGGCCAACCCTCGCTCGGAAGGTCACATGTCCCGTATGGTCTGGCTGTTGGTGGCGCCCGCTCTGTTCCTCGTGGCCTGTGGCGGGGACGACGAAACCACGGAGGAGTGCGAGAACCCCGTGGCGACCGACGTGCCCCTCACCGTGAACACCCCCGCCGGAGAGCCGGCTCCCGACCTCGCCAGCGTCACGCTCGACGGCGTCGACTGCGTCAACAACGGCGACGGAACGTACGACTGCGTCGCCGAGCCCGACGGCGACTGGCAGCTCGCCATCGTCGACACCCGCTACACGGCGTTCTCCGTGTTCCTCCAGCTCCCCGAGCCCGGCTGCCAGAACGACCCGTTCCCCTACACGGCGCAGCTCGCCGGCATGATGGGCAGCTGAGCGGCCGCGCCCCCGGAAGCGCGCCTCACTCCTCCTCTTCACCGAACGGATCGGTGAACGAGTAGGGGCTCGGCTCGGGCCGGTGCACCGCCAGCGTGACGGCGACGCCGAGATCGGTGGTGCCGCCCGGCAGGAACACCGACTTGGCCTCGAGCATGGCCCGCAGGAACCCGGGGGTGTCGGTGCGCACGCCGAGGCTCGCGGTGTGGCCGGGAGAGCCCGTCACGGCGTCCGGGTCGAGGAGCACCTCTGCGCGGGCGAACGGGTTCACGACAGCCTCGGGGATCACGTTCACCACGAGCTGCGTGCTCGTGTAGAACGAGCCGCCTTTCACGCCCGGGTAGGCCTCGACCACCACCCACAGCGGGTCGGCCGGGTACACCTCGACGGCGAGCTGGGCGAACGCGTTGAAGCAGGTGTCTTCCCCGCCCGGACAGCCGCCGCCCGCGAACTCGGGGTACACGACGACGCCGGACCAGGTGGACCAGGCGTCCTGCGCGGTCGCCACGCCGACGCCGCCACCGACCGAGTCCCAGTCGATGTCGTAGCCGCCGAACGCGAACAGGTCGTAGCCGCCGCCCGTGCTGATGCCGGCGTCCGCGCCGAGGAACCGGCCCGAGCCCACCCAGGTGAAGTTGTTGGAGTAGGTGGGGGCGTAGTTGTTCCACGGCTCCCAGTCCTCGACGCCGATGTTCGGGTTGAAGATGCCGAGGCGCAGGTGCTTCTTCTCGCGACCGAGCTGCACCATGGCCCACTCCGGCCACAGCGGGAACCCGGCAGCGACGCTCGGGTACGCGAGGACCTCGCCGCCGTCCTGGCCGATGGCATTCGGGTCGAGGTGCACGTCGAGGTCTACGCGGGCGTGGCCCCAGCCCCACCCGACCATGCCGTCCACCTCGGCCTGGGTGGTCACGGCGTCTGCGGAGGCCACCCCCGACTCGGTGAACGCGGTGACGCCGCCGGCGACCGCGCCGCCGACCCAGGTCTCGAGCTCACCAGCCGATGCGAACGACGACAGGACCAGGACCACCACGGGCACCTCCGAGCGGACGCACGCTAGCACAGTCAGGTTCCAGGCCAACCCCTCGCGCGAACGGACGCCGCCATCCAGTCGTGGTGGAGGTCGGGACCCAGGACCGCGGGGAACGCGGGGAGGACGTCGCGGTATGCGGCGGAGACCAGCGCCGGGCCGTCCACGCCGCCGTCGACGGCGCAGGGGAGCGTGGAAGCGACACGCTCGTGGCGCGGCACCGGGTCGGGGAGGAGGTGGAGGCCCGGCCAGCCCACGCCCGCCATCGGCGCCCGGCGGGCGATCTTGAACGGCGTCACCGAGAACGACGCCACCCGGTGGGCGTTGGCCGCCACGAACGAGAGGGTGGCCCGCGCCTCGTCCGGGGTCTCGCCCGGGAAGCCGACGAGGCACAGCAGCCGGACCCGCACACCCGCGGCCGCCGCGGCAGCGAGGAAGCGCTCCACGTCGGCGTCGGAGACCCCCTTGTCCATCGCGGCGCGCACCCGCTCCGAGGCGCTCTCGAGCCCGACCCACAGCTCCTCGAGGCCCGAAGACCGCGCGCGGCGCAACACCTCCGCCGTCAGCGACGGCTCGATGCGGGACCGGCCGGACCAACGCGGCCGGAAGGGCAGGGTGTCGACGGCGGCGGACACCCCCTCGAGCTGCCGGGAGGTGAGGAGGTCGTCGCGGAGCCGGAAGAACACGGCCCCGGTGGCAGCGTGGGCGCGGGCCATGGCGGCCGCCACTGCAGCGGCGGGGCCTGCGCGGTACCCCACCTGGTGGGCCTGGATCGCGCAGAACGCGCACCGGCCCCAGGGACACCCGCGCCCGAGCCGCAGATCCACCACGGGGCGCGGCGTCAAGGCAGCCGGGCGGAGGCCGTCGAACGACG
>JBIKWC010000291.1:0-9193 GCA_044356535.1 Myxococcota bacterium | reverse complement strand
ACCCGGGTGGGTGGCGAGGTCGACCAGCGGGAGCGCGGCCGGCTGCTGGACGCCGTGCCCGGGCGCCACCAACCCGCCGATCCGCGCCCAGGGCTCCCCGCGCGCCAGCGCCGCCAGCGCCGCCTCGCTCTCGCCCACGATCACGGCGTCCACGTCCTCGAACACGACGTGGCGCGGCTCACCTTCGAGGTCGGGCGCGAAGTCGAGGGGGGACAACACGTCCTCGAGGAGCCCGTACAACACGAGGTTGCCGGCGAACCCACACCCGCGGAGCAGCCGGACCAACGCCGCTGCCTGAGGAACCTGGTCCGGGTGGACGAGCGCGACGGCGACGGTGCGCGCCCCCCCGGCCACGAGGTCCGCAGCGGCGGCCCGGAGGAGAGGGAGGGCGGGGTTGTGCGCCGACAGGCCAGCGCTGCGACCCTGCACCCAGCTGCGGAGGTCCACGCCCGGGAAGGTGAGCTGGCGGAGGGTGTAGCGGACGCCGTACCGCGCCGACAACGCGCGGGCGCGTTCGAGCAGCGACGCCGAGGCCGCCCGGTGGCGCTCGGGGTCGGCGTAGGTGGCTGGGTCCCGCAGCAGCCGCGCCGCCTCGAGGTCGCCGGTCACGACGCCGATCAGCCGCTGGTGGAGGTCGTGGGTGGAGACCCGGAAGCCTGCCCTCCGCAGCCACCCCGCGGGGTAGGACAGGTCGGCGGGGTGTGAGCTGTAGTACCAACCCGGCGGGAACACCAGGGCGACGTCGGGGGTCACGCGCCCCAGTCCGCGGTCGCGAGCTGGGCGCCGACGACGTCGAGCCACGTGGCTGCCCGGAGCCACTCGTTCGGCAAGACCTCGGGCTCGGGGGCCCGGCCCGCGCGGAACAGCGCCGACAGCAGCTCGGCGCCACCCGACAGCTGGTTCGCCCGGAGCGACGCCACCTCCCGCTCGACCGATGGCGCAGCTGCGCCCGGGAGGGTGTGCCTCCCGCCCAACACCACCCGCTCCACGCGGCGCCGCAGCGGGGCCAGCGGGTCGGGCGCGTCGTCCTCGGTGAGGGCCACCTCGACCTCGCGGGCCGCCAGCCCCTCGACGTTGGCGCCCCGCAGCTGGTCGTACCCGAGGCTCGCGCGGCCACCCCAGTCGTCGGGCAGCTGCAGGCGCGTCTCGCCCGGGGCCGGCGCCACCGCCAACACAGCGAGCGTGCGCCTCCGCCCTGCAGGGCGCGCCACCAGCCGGAGCCGCAGGCCCGGCGCGCGGCCCAGGAGCCGCAGGTTCTCGACGAACGCGAACTCCCGGTGGTCGGTCGGCGCGACGAGCCGCACGGGCGCAGCGAGGCCGTCGATCCGCGCCACCAGCGCGCCGCCGTCCACGCCGAACAACGTCGCGGTGAGGAACAACCACCCGGTCGCCTCGGGGTTCGCCAGCTGGCGCTCCACGGGCTCGGCGAAGCGCCTGGCGATGGGGCCGTCGTCGAACGTCCCGCGGCTCGCCCGCACGGCGCGGACACCTTCTCCCATCCCGAGCCTGCCGTCCGGGGACCGGGTGGCGTTCTGGACGAACAGGCCGTACCGGGCGAGCTCGCGGTGGGCCAGCGTGGCGCCGCCGATCTGCGCGGCGGCTTCGTACGTGGCGCGCGCCCGGCCAGCTCCCCCGGGCCGCACGTCGGACACGGTGTACAGCTGGCCCGTGGCGTCGACGAGGAGCGTGCTGGTGCCGCCGTGTCCGGTGGACGCCGCGACGGGTTCGCAGGCCACCCCGTGCAACCGCAGGGTCCCGACGGGCGTGTAGGTGCGGCGGCCGGTCCCCACGTCGGACTCGAGCCCGCGGCCGCGGGCCAGGAGCTCGACGGTCCACAACAGCTCCCGGAGATCGCTCGACAGGGCCGCCAGCGAGAACTGCGGGCGCGCGTTCCGCAGCTCGGTGAGGCCGGTCAGCACCCGTTGTCCGGCCCGCGCTGGCCGGTGGAGCGCGGTGGCGCGGCACGCGTGGACGGCGCGCCGGAGGTCGTCGATGGCCGTGGCCCCGGCCCCCACGGCCCCCGCTGCGAGCACCGTCCGGGCAGCGCGTTGGGTGGCCGCGAGCGCCGACCGTTGACCGGCGTCGAGCGAGGCGGGCGGGGAGGGGAGCGGCGCGGGTCGCTCCACGGCTGCGGGCGCTGCAGCCACCGCCAACACGTGCAGGCACTTCGGGGACAGCAGGCACGAACACGACAGCCCGGCGGCCTCCACCCCTTGGGCCCGGTGCACCACGCGCACCCGCTCGCCCCCGTCGGTGGTGACTACGGTGTGGTCGGCCTCGGAAGACCAGGTCCAGGCCTCGGCGGGGTTCCCGGCCTCGAGCCGCTTGCGGATCCGCTCCGGGACCACGGCCCGCACGGCGTCCAGGAGCCCGGCGGCGCCGGCCGGCCGGCTCATCGGATCTGCTCCGCGACCCAGCGGGCGAGCTCGACCGGAGACAGCGCCGCCACCGGCATCCCCGCAGCGACGAGGCGCTCCGCGACCGCCACGTTGTAGTTGGGGCGGGCGCGATCGTCGAGCGCGGCGAGCCCCAGCAACTTGACGCCGGACTCGGACAACGCCCGGACCTCGGAGAGCAGGACGGGGAGGGGCCCACCCTCCTCGAAGTCGCTCACCACGCACATCAACGTGCGGGTCGGGACGGTGATCTGGCCCCGCGCGTAGCGCAGCGCCTTCCCGATGTGGGTGCCCCCGCCCACCCGCACCTCCATGAGCAGCCCGAGCGGGTCGTCGGCGCGCTCGGACAGGTCGACGACCTTGGTGGAGAAGGCGAGGAACCGCACGTCGACCGCGGGCAGCGCCGAGAGGATGGCGGCCATCATCGCGGAGTGCACCACGTTGGCGTCCATCGAGCCCGACGTGTCCACGACCAGCATGATGCGCCAGTCCATCGACCGCCGGCCGCGGGTCCGGAACACGAACCGGTCGGGTGCGAGCTCGAGGCCGTTGCCGAGGTCCCGCGCGGTCGCGAGGTTGGCCCGCACGGTGCGGGACAGGTCGAGCCTGCTGGTCGGGCGCCGTGTGGGGCGGGGCAGCGACAGCCCGCTCAGCGCGGGGCGAACGCGCACGGCGAGCGCCTCGACGAGCGACTTCACCACGCGCTCGCAGATGCGCCGGAGCTGCTCGAGGTGCGCCTCCGAGACGCCGCCCTTGAGGGACAACACCTGCTCGAGGAGCTCGATCGAGGGCGTGACCTCGTCCGGCTGGAGCAGCAGCAGCGCGTTCGCGTCGCCGCGTCCGGCGGCCCGGCCCAGCACCTCCTCGCGGACCTGGGTCCCGAACAGCTCCGACAGGTCCTCGCCCCACTCCCGGACGGAGGGGTAGGGGTCTTCGTGGCCGGCGCCCGGACCGAGCTCGCCGCGCGAGCCCTCGCCCTTGCCCCGGCCGTACAGCTCGTCGAGCGCGCGCGCGTACCGCCGCGCCTCGGGCGGGAGCTTCCTGCGGCCCGTGCCCAGGACGAGGCGCCACCGGTCGGTCGCGTGCAGGCGGGCGCCGGGACGGGTCGGGTACGCGACGAGCGGCTCCGGCGCCGACGGAGCGACCCCCTCGGGTGGCAGCAGGCTGGGCAGGCTGTCCACGATCGCCGACGCGCGCGCGTCCGCTGCTGCCCAGGCCGCCAGCGCGCTCGGATCGGCTTCGAGCTCGAGGCCGGCGTCCTGCGGGCCCCCGGTCTGCTGGCGGACCACGTCGAACAGGCGCTCGCGGCCCGCTGGCGACAGGACATCGAAGCCCTCGCGCAGGGCTGGGAGACGCGTCAGGAACCCGTCGTCGTCGAGCGCGGACACCCGCTCGAGCAGCGGCGCCAACAGGCCCGGGTGGGCCTCGAACTGAGGCGCCGCCACGGCGACGGCGCCCTGCAGCCGCTGTCCGAGCTCGGTGCGCCCGGCCGCGTCCGCGCAGGCGTCGACCCAGCTGCCCACCTGCGTCCCGAGGCGCTCGAAGTGCTCCCCCTCGGGGTCGCGCGCGGTCTCCAGGGCCGCCAGCGCGGCGGACGCTGCGCCTCGCATCAGCGGTCCAGCCGCCTCGGAGAGCGAGCGGAGGGCGTGCAGCAGCCGGCCATCCCCCAGGCGATCCGGCGACTGCTCGAAGACCCGCGTCAGCGCCGCGAGCGCGTGGGCGGTGGGGAGATCCGAGGCCCCGGCCAGGCCATCGAGCGCGCGTACGCAGGCGGCGAGCAGCTCGTCGCGCAGATCGTCGGACCGGAGCTCCGCGAGCGGGAGGGTGGGGATCGCGCCCGGTTCGGTGCCCACCACCCGCTCCGGGTTCACCGGGCACCCGGGGACGTGGCCAGCGGCGATCCGCTCCACAAGGGACACGCTGCGGACGAGCTCGGGGAGCCCGGCCTCGGTGACGACGCGGCTGCGGAGCGCGTCGAACGCGCGATGGACCTCGGCGTGGAGGCCCGCCTGGGCCGCGGTCTCGAGCACGTCGATCCACATGCAGGCGGTGAGCCGATCTTCGCGCTCGAGCTCTGCGAGCGACGCGCACAGGGCGCCGGTCGCGGCCTGCTCGAGCGTGACCCCGCGCAGCCCGGCCGCCGTGATGGTGGCCTCGGTGCTGGCGGTCCAGCTCAGCACCCAGGCGGCGGTGAGGGCGTCGTCGTCGCTCGTCCGCTCCTCGCCGTACAGGATGTTGGCGGCCACCATCCGGCGGAGCGCGACGTGGCGCCGGCGATCGAGCTCGGAGCGAAGCGGGTCCAACCGGACGGGGTCGCGCTGCGGTTCGTCGTCGGGGCCCGGCAACCGCAGCGCCGCCACCAGCGCCTCGACGTGCGGGAGCAGTCCGGAGCGCGGCGTTCCCGGGGCGAGGCGTCCGCGCTGGGAGCCGACCAGCACACGCTCGACCGCGCGGGCGACCACGCGGCCACGCCCCAGCACCTCGCCGCGCGTGAGCGAGCTCTGCAGCCCCTCCAGCACCTCGCGTCGGCCGGGCCCGGCGAGGCCGCGGAGCGCAGCGAGTCCGCGCGCGAGGCGCAGGGCCTCCGTCGCGTCCGGGGTGCCGGCCAGGTGGCGCTCGCGCCGAAGCTCCCGGCAGATCTCGACCACCACGTCCCGAGCTACGTCGTCGGGGGTGCCGCCCGCGAACCCCCGCTCGAGCACGCGCTGGTGCCACTGCGGATCGCGGATGCCGGCAGGGTACCCCGAACGCGAGTCCAGCTGCTCGAACCCGTACGGGAGCAGCGACGTGACGATCCCCCCGTCCCCGTGCGGGGCCTCCGGGGGTTCCCCGAGCCGCGGCAGCGGGTCGAGCGTCGGATCGTCGACCAGCGCCGCGCAGTGGTACGCGCCGACCACGGCCGCCAGCCGCTCCCCGGTGCTTCGCGCACCTGCCAGCGCGCGCCGCATCCAGGCCTCGCGGGCGAGGTCCGACCGGCGAGGGGGATGGCTCCGGTCTGCGCGCAACACGTAGCCGTACAGCAGCGCTGCGCGGCGAACGGTCTCGGGCTCGGCGCCAGCGCTGGGCGCCTCGACGAGCCGGTCCCACGCGTCTTCTCCGTCCGGGGCGTCGACAGCGCGGTGGAGGGCGGCAGCGAGCGGTGGGCCCGCGGCCACGTCGATCTCCGGACCTCCGCCGCCGCGCGCGCCGAGGGGGAGATCGAACGGCTCACACGGGATCCCGCGCGCGACGCACCACCGGACGACCTGCAGCTCGGGGGAGAAGTCGGCGAACGGGTAGAACGAGACGGAGCTCCCGAGCACGCCGCCCAGGGCCAGGGGGGCGCGCGCATCGGGGTGGCCGAGCCACTGCAACCACCCCGTGAACTCCGGGGGCAACTCGAGCAGCACTCGCGTCGGCCGAACGAGATCCAACCAGCGCGCGACCGCTGCAGCACAAGCAGAGCTGTGGTGGCGCACCCCGAACAGCCATGGGTCCTGGTGACCGGCGAGGCGATCGAGCACTCCGATCGCATCGAAACCGACGAGGTCGGGGGTGTTCGCGTCGGCCGGAGACGTGGTCACCCGCGGCGCTGCGCCAGGCTCACGCGACCGCGGAGTCGAGACCGCGCTGCTTCAACGCCTCTTGGCGCCACAGGCGCATCTCCTGCACGAGCGCCTTGCGGGCCGGGCCGGGCATGTGGGGGAGGGCCGCTGCCACTTCCGACAGGACCTCCGCGCAGGCGTCGTCGAGGCCCATGGCCTTCTCGGGGTGGTCCTTGTCCCAGGTCTCCTCGGGGAGGGTGGGCTTCCAGAACACCACGTCGATGCGGTATCCGAGGGCGCCCGACCACGCGACGAGCTGGTCGACCCGCAGGGACCGGAGGCCGCGCTCGAGGCGGGAGACAGCGGAGATGCTGGAGCCCACGGACTTCGCGACGATGTCCTGGGGGGCCTTCTGGCCGCGCCGCATCACGCGGAGCCGGTTGGCGATCTGTTCACCGAAGCGCATTTGGTTTTTCTCCTAGGTCCGGGTGGGGCGGACCGGTCCCTGCACGATGCCAGGCTCTTCCTGGTCGACGGTTGTGACGCGGTTTTTATCAGATGAGGTGGAACAGGGCAAGCAATTCCGTTGTGTCTCTTCGGACCAGACCTACGGTAGCTTTCGTCAGAACGAGAAGTCAACGCTCCGGACGGCGGTACCGACCACGTCGAGCGACTGCTCCTGACGAGACGACGCCTTGGAAGGAAGGGTGGCTGCGACCACATGCCGGCCGGGTGACACCTGCAGCTCGATCGGCGTGTACCCGACCGGCACGTCGTCCAGGTGGATCAGCGCGCGCTGGTTCGCGCCGACCCGCAGGGTGCTCGTCTTGGGCGCCGGTGCAGGAGCCTCGGGTGCCGGAGCCTCGGACACCGGCTCCGGAGCCTCGGACGGCGCGGGGCGAGGCGCGGGCGCCAGGCCGGGCGCAGGTGGCGCCGTGGGCTTCGCCCCGGGGCGCGGCGGGGTGGTGGGCGCAGGTGGCGGGGGAGGTGGGTCGGTGGGGGGCGCTCCGGGTTCGGCGATCGCCGCCCCGGGGGATGGGGCGAGGTCGTGGGATTCCGGCAGCAGGGTGCCCGCCTGCGACACCAGCAACAGGGCCAGGGCGGCGACGATCACGAGGCCGGCCGACACCGCTCCGATCGCGAGGACCCCCACGCCGAAGAGCGCGAAGTAGACGGGGGCCCTGCTCTTCCGGACCACATTGCCCTCTTCGTCGATGCCGAGGAGCTTGGGGGCACGGAGGTTGCCGAACTCCTGCTCGAGGGAGGCCACTACCTGGCGCGCGCCGGGGCGCCGGGTGGGGTCCTTGTCCATCAACCGCGCCACGAGGGCATCGCACCAGGCCGGCAGGCCGGGGCGGGCCACGGAGGGTCGCGGCGCCTCGTCGGTGACGTGGCGGGTGAGCACGTCTGCGGCCCTTCCGGTGAAGGGCGGCGCGCCCGTGAGCAGGTGGTAGGTGAGCGCGCCCAGGGCGTACAGGTCGCCGGCTGGCAGCACCTCGTCCTGCTCGATGTACTCGGGCGCCATGTACATCACGTTGCCGATGCGGGTCCCCACCTGGGTGAGGACGCCGCCCGCTTCCTCCGCGTCCTCGTCGACCACGCGCGACAGACCGAAGTCCGTGACCTTCACGAAGTCGCGATCCTGGGCGTTGTCGAGGAGCAGCACCGTCTGCGGGGACAGGTTGCGGTGGACGATCCCCGCGGCGTGTGCGGCCTCGCACGCGTTGGCGATCTGGGCGACGATCCCCGCAACGCGCTCCGGAGCGAACGGGCCCTTCTCCAGGAGCACCGACAGCGGCGTGGCCGCCAGGTACTCGAGGATGAGGAACGCGACGGAGTCGTGGATGCCCGTGTCCACCACCCGGATCGTGTGCGGGCTCTCGATCCGGGCCATCGCCTCGAGCTCGCGGCGGAACCGCTCGGTCTTCTCGGCGTTCCCTGCGACGTTCGCGTACGGGACCTTCACATGGTACAGGCGGCCGTCGACGAGGCTGCGGGCCGCGTACACGCGTCCCAGCATCGCGTCTGCGACCTTCCTCTCGACGTGGTACTGCCCGCCGAGGTCGACGCCGATGAGCTCGTCCGCCACGGGGCGCATCATGCCACGTTCCGCGGGCCTGCTCATCACCTCTCGGCGTTGACGATGGCGTCCACGATGGACCTGCGCGAGTCCAGGAGCCGCTCGATCGCGGGATCACCGGGCCACGTGGCGCGCATTCCCGCGTGGGTGCGGACGGCCAGGCGGTCGGGGTGGTTGTCCGTCCACGTCGGGATCGGTGTGGCTGGACCCAGCTCGAGGTGGCCGTCGGGCCAGGCGAGCAGCTCGACCTGCAGCACGAGGCCATCGCGGGTGGTGGCGAGGCCCTTGGGGTTCTGCGGCGTCCAGCCCTCGGCCATGTTGCTCACGAAGTTCCCGAGCGAGTACGCCACCACGCCGTCGCGTCCGCTCGCGGTGTGGACTCGCTCCACGGGCTGCAGCACGTGGGGGTGGTGTCCGAGGATCACGTCGACGCCGGCCTCGACGAGGCGGGTGGCGAGGGGCGGGTACTCGGGCAGCGGCGTGGTCCGGTACTCGTTGCCCCAGTGGGCCGACACCACCAGGAAGTCGACTCGGTCGCGCGCGGCGTCGATGGCCGCCTGCAGGCGCGGGAAGTCGATCACGTAGTGGAACGCGTCCCGATCGGCGCCGCAGTCCCGGGTACACACCGGCCCCGACACGAACAGGGAGGGCGCGTCGTCGGTCGTGTTGCCGTCGATGTTGGACAGGTCGCAGAAGGCCAGGAACCCGATCCGGACGCCGCGCACCTCGGTGATCCACGGCGCGCGGGCGTCCGCGGCGGTCGGGCCTGCTCCGACCGAGCCGAGCCCCGCCTCCCGAACGCGGGTCCACGTCTCCACCATCCCCTGGGGGCCCTGGTCGAACGCGTGGTTGTTCGCGAGCGACACCACGTCGATTCCCAGCGCTGCCAGCGCGGGCGGCAGGGTCGCCGGGGCGTCGAAGACCTCGTCGTGCAAGGGGATCGGCACGTCGGGCGCGACGGGGGACTCGAGGTTGGCGAACGCTACGTCGGCGGCGCGCAGCACGTCGCCCGTGTCGCCGAACACCTGGTCCCACCCCTGCTGGGCCGCGATGCGCTTGACCTTGCCGTGGGGCAACACGTCGCCCACCGCCGCCAGCTGCACGACGACGGGGGGACCGTACACCGGGAACATCACTGATCCTGGTCGGGGTTCAGCAGGTCCCAGGAGCACTTCGCGCCGGCCGAGCTCACG
>JBIKWC010000102.1:0-21605 GCA_044356535.1 Myxococcota bacterium | reverse complement strand
CCGAATCCCCTGCCAGGGGGCGCTCCCCCCTGGACCCCCCGCGTACCGAGGTCGATCGAACCTGGATCGATTGATCCGCGCTCGTGCTTCGCACGAGCCAAGCATCAATTTTCGTGTCGTTCGTGTGGGTCAGGGGCTCCCCCCCCGACACCCCCCGGAACGCCAGGACCCGGGCGAACCGCCCGGGTCCGCCTGCGTGGGCGAAAGCCCGCCCGGCGCGAAGCGTCGAGGTGGGACCGTACGGGACCAGTCCCCCGAATCCCCTGTCAGGGGGCGCTCCCCCCTGGACCCCCCGCGTACCGAGGTCGATCGAACCTGGATCGACCGTCAGGCGGTGACGGGCTCCTCGGTGAACCAGCGGATCAACCGGGACGGGAGCTTGCTGCCGACCGAGATGCCCACGTGCCCACCGGGGATGGTCTCGACCTCCACCGGGCCGCCCCAGCCCTTCGCCAGGCCGTAGCAGGAGGCCTGGGGAGCGATGTGGTCGCTCGCGGCCGCCAGCACCAGGGCCGGCATCCGGCAGTTCCGGAGGTCGACGACCTTCGTGCCGAGCTTCCAGCCACCCTTCATGAGGGCGTTGTCGAAGTAGCACCGGGCGACGTACTCGCGGTACGCCTCGCCGGGGAAGTCGACGTTGTCGCCGTTCCACTGCTCGAGGGCGGCCCACAGCTCGCGGAAGCCGGGGTCGTCGATCTTCTCCCACAACCCCACCCACTTCGCCGTCATCCCCGAGGGCTTGAGCCACTGGAACGAGGTGCGCATCAGGTCGGCCGGGTAGTTGCCCACCGACGAGATCAGGGTGTCGAGCGGGAAGCTCTCGGGGTCGGCCCACCGCGCGAGCCGGCCGGAGGCGTGGAAGTCGATCGGCGTCGCGACGAACGCGGCGCGGACCGCGTGCTCGGGGTGCAGGGCCAGGTGCGCGGACAGGAAGGTCCCGCCCACGCAGTAGCCCAGCGCCTCGAGCTCGCCGGTGCCGCCGGTGGAGCGGTCGTGGCGCGCTGCCCGGTCGAACACGCGCGTGAGCACGTCGTCGACGTACCAGGCGAGGGGCCGCAGCTCGTCCTCGTCTCCGGGGCGACCCCAGTCGACGACGTAGAGCGGCACGCCGGCCTTGGAGAGCTTCGCGAACACCGAGCGGTCCGGGAGCAGGTCCCACACCGACCAGGTGTTGATCAGCGGCATGCTGACCACCACCGCCCGGCGGCGCGGAGCCGCGGGATCGGCCGGGAAGTGGCGCAGGGCCAGCTTCCCCTGGCGGAACACGATGTCGTGCGGCGTGGTGCCGGTCCGCGCGGTGCGGACGGGGTCCGTCGACAGGTAGCGGAGGGTCTCGACGGTGCGACCGAGGACGCTGGGCATGGTCACTCCTTCTTCGCGCCGCGACGGGCGGCGGCGGCGGGCTTGTCGCCCTCGAGGAGGGAGATCAGGTGCTCGAGGCGGGACTCGATGGCGGTGAGGCGGTCGCCGAGCTGCAGCTGCGCCTCGGCGTCGGCCACGCGGGCCTTCAGCGTCTCCTTCTCGATCCGGTCGAGCTGGTCGACCAGCGAGAGCACCTGGTCCTCCACGCCCACGACGCGGTCTTCGAGGAGCGAGCTGATCCGGGCGACGCGCACGAGGTCCTTCTTGGACGGCAGGTGCATGTTCTCGAGCGACTTGTCGACGCCCTCTTCCCAGCGCGCCCGGGCCTTGGACTGCTGCGCGAGGTTGTCGCCCATCCCCTTCACGAACTGGGGGTTGTCGAGCACGGTGTCCCACCACTTGGAGACACCTTCCTCCCACTGGCGGTACCACTCGCCGGAGAGCTTGCCGAGATCGTCGGTGGCCATCGGATTCCTCCTCTTGGACGGTCGCTGGGGAAACGGAGCTCAGGCCTTGGCGGGGGCGATCTTCTCGGCGCCCGAGACCATCGCGTCGGTCCAGTTGCGGACCATCTTCTGCTGCAGGTCGGTGGTGGCCTCGAAGCTGGCGCGGCCGATCTCGAACGCGGTGAGCATGGACTTCTTCATGAGGTCCTGCTGCTGTGCAACGAAGGCGATCGACTCCTTGTGCATGGAGAGGAGGTCGTCGGAAGCGGCGCGGATGCGGTCGGTCATGGTGTTCTCCGGTGAGTTCGCGGGGGTTCGTTCCCCCGACACCAGAACTCTAGCCACCATGCTGCGACGCGTCAAGAAGATTTGTGCTGCGTTGCAACAAAACCCATGCTGCAGCTGCCGGGATAGGCGCAAACGAGCCAGGGGGAGCGCCCGTGATCGTCATCAAGAAGTACCCGAACCGGCGGCTGTACGACACCAGTCGGTCGGCCTACCTCAACCTCGACGAGCTCGCGGAGCTCGTGCGGGCCGGGCACGAGGTGAAGATCGTCGACGCCAAGACCGACGAGGACCTCACCAAGGAGATCCTGCTGCAGGTGGTGCTGGAGGTGCTGCGCGGCGTCGATCTCCTCCCGATGGGAATGCTGCGTCGCCTCATCCGCGCCTCCGGGCCCGCGCCGGCCCACCTCCTCCTCCGCCAGCAGCTCTCCACGGGCCTCGAGCTCGTGAGCGCGCAGCTCGACCGGATGGAGGCGTTGATGCAGCCCCCGCCTGCGCCTCCGCCGCCCCGCAAGCCCGAACCCGTGGAGCCGCCACCCGAGGCCCCCGCGGCTTCGAAGGAGGCCGATCCCGAGCTGTCCGAGCTGCGGGCCCGCCTCGCTGCCCTCGAGGCCCGGCTGTCGCGGAAGTGACACATGGGGACCCCGCTGGCCATGATGCCGGCGCGGGTTCGGAATAGCCGACGAGCGCTGGGGGTGGTGTGCTGCTGTTCTGGGCGAGCGTGGCGAGCGCAGGGCGGATGCTCACCTACCCGGAGGCCCTGGAGGCCGCGGCTGCGAACAACGGCGTGGCGATGACCGCGGGGTACGGCGTCTCGACTGCAGAGGCTACCCTCCTGCGCAGCCAGGGAGTCTTCGACCCGCTGTACCTGCTCGACGCGTCCACCCGGCGGAGCAAGTCGACTGGCTTCTTCCAAGGGTTCCCGTTCGACAGCACACAACGCTCGTGGTCCGTCGTCAACAGCGTCCAGGGCGCGACGGGCACCGGCACCTCGTACCAGCTCGCCCTCGGGCTCGACCACACCGTCTCCGAGTTCACCACGAACTTCGGCGCGGGCGCGCAGACCTCGATCCAGGACGCGTATCGCTCTTCGCTCTCGGCGAGCGTCACGCAGCAGCTCCTCCGCGGCATCCGGTTCCGCTACAACACGCAGGCGGTGGACGTCGCGCGGCTCCAGCTCACCGCGGCCGAGCTGTCGTGGCAGGCGGCCCGCCAGCAGGCGCTGCTCGACGCCTCCACGGCGTACTGGAGCTTCGTGTACCTCGTCCAGGTGCGCGACAACGCCGACGACAACGTGCTCGTCGCCGAGGAGGCCGCGCGCGTGGGGCGCCTCCAGGTGGAGCGGGGTCAGCTGGCGCCCGTCGAGGGGACTCGGCTCGAGGCGGCGCTGGTCCAGGCGCGGTCGATCGCGCTCGACGCCGAGGTGCAGTCGCAGGCCGCCGCCAACACGCTCCTCCTGCTGATGGGGGAGTCGCCCGACCAGGAGATCGCGCCCGCCACCGCCGCCGGCGAGGTCCCCCCGGTCGACCTCGACCCCGCCAAGGCGATCGCGGTGGCGCGCGAGAACAACCTCGATCTGCGCGTGGCCCGGACCCGCGTGGAGCAGTCGCAGACGCAGCTGACCAACGCGAAACACGGTGCCCTGCCCGCGCTCGCCGCCACCGTGGGCGCCGGGGTGGGGAGCCAGCGCTGCCCGCCGGGAACCGACAACCAGGACTGTACGGTGGGCAACGCGCTCGACACGATCAGTGGCCTCGTCGACTCCGGCGAGAACCAGCCTTTCCTGAGCGTGGGGGGCACGTTCTCGGTGCCGCTCGGCAACCGCGCCGCCCGCGGCACCCGCGACCAGCGCACGGCCGACGTCTCGGTGCAGGAGCGGGCCCTCGCCGACCTCGAGCGGAGCGTCGCCTCCGAGGTGGAGAACCAGGTGCGGTCGCTGCAGTCGGCGCGCACCCGCACGGAGCTCGCGGACGCGAACGTGGCGCTCGCCACCCAGACCCTCGCCGCCGAAGAGGCGCTGGCCAACGCGGGCCGGTCGATCCAGAAGACGGTCCTCGAGGCGCGCAACGCGGTGCTCGTGGCCAAGGCCGAGGCCGCCAAGGCCCGCACGGACTACCGCCTGGCGCAGGCGGCGCTCTTGCGGCTGCAGGGTCAGCTCACGACTGACGTGCCGTGAGACCGACCTGATGCGGGTGGCGGTGACGGGCGCGTCCGGGTTCCTGGGCTCCTACGTGGTGGAGGCGCTGCACGCGGCCGGCCTGGACGCGGTCGGCGTGGTCCGCGACCCGGGTCGGACCGCCGAGGTGCTGGGGTACGGCGCCTCCGAGGTCCGGACCGCGGACCTCTCGGACCGCGCGGCCCTGACGGAGGCGTTCCGGGGGTGTGATGCTGCCGTACTCGTCGCCGCGCTCGCGGTCCGCCACGACCCGCCGTGGGAGGCGTGGCTCCGGGCCAACGTCGACGGCGTGGAGAACGCCGTGCGGGCCGCGGCCGCCGCGGGGGTGCGCCGGCTGGTGTACGTGTCGACCGTGGCGGTGCACCGGATCTGGGCCCCCTGGCGCACGGTGGACCTCGAGACGCCTCGCCTGGACGCAGTGCGGGTGCCGTGGTCACTGCACTTCGTGGGGACGCGCCGCAAGTACAGCGTGTCGAAGGCGCTGGGCGAGCGCCGCGCGGAGGTGCTGGCCGCCGAGCTCGGCCTGGCGCTCACCGTGTTGCGGCCGGGGCCCGTGTACGGGCGGCGGGACCCCAAGTCGACGGCCCGGTACGTCGAGCTCCTGGAGCGCAGGGTGGTGGCGCTGCCCACCGTGCAGTTCCCGCAGGTCCACGCCGGCGACGTCGCAGCGTGCTGCGTCGGCGCGCTGCAGAACCCGGCGAGCGCGGGGAAGGCGTACTTCGTGGCCGGAGAGCCGGTCTCGCTGGCGGAGCTGGTGCACACGCTGGCCTCGCTGCGGGGGCGCGGGCCGCGGATCGTGCCCCTGCCGGTGCCGCTCACGCTGCGCTACGACGACGGGCCGGCGGTCCGCGACCTCGGGTTCCGGCCCCGGTCGCTGCGCGACGGCCTGCGCGAGGTCCTGGGCGGGTAGGTCCACGCTCACGACCGGGGTTCCCTGGGATACCGGGGTTCATGCTGCCGAGGATCGTGGGCACCGTACCAGGCGACCTCGTGGAGCGGCTCACTGGCCAGCTCGACGGACTCACCACCACGGAGCGCGTGGTGCGCGCGCTCGACGGGCTCGGCACCCTCGACGACGCGGTGTGGCAGGACGAGTTCACGGTGGACCTCGTCGTGCGGGCCGGCCCCGTGTGGGTGGTGTTCGACACCACGTGAAACGCGTCGGTCACGGCGGTCGCCGTGTGGCAGGACGCACCCACCCCCGAGACCCTCCTCACCGACCGGCTCTCGCGCGGCTGGCGGCCCACCCCTTCGCTGCTCGCCGAAGGAGCCCGGGTCGTCGGGAACGCGGCTGGGGTCCCCCGGGACCGGTGGACCACGCCCGACGCGCCGATGCCCGGATAAGGGCCGGAGGTGTTGCGCACGTCCCGGCTGTGGTTGCGTTCCTTCGTCGCCGCCGACCTCGACCGCCTGCGCGCGACCTGGGAGCTGGCGGTGGACGACGGCAGCGGCGTGGTGGGCCGGTGTGGGCTCGGCCTGCAGGACAGCGGCCGCCAGGGGATGGTCTGGTACCTCCTCGACCCCGCCGTACACGGGCGCGGCTACGCCACCGAGGCGGCGCGTGCGCTCCTGGCGTTCGCGTTCGACACGCTCGGCGTCCACCGCGTGTTCGCCGACATCGATCCCCGGAACTCGGCCTCCGCCCGCGTCTGCGAGCGCCTCGGGATGCGGCGGGAGGCCTGGTTCGTCGAGAACGTCGAGGTCCGCGGCGAGTGGTGCGACACTTGGATCAACGGACTCCTCCGGCGGGAATGGCTGACGGCGCCCACAGGCGTCGACAGGTGACCCCCAAGGGCGAACGCATGGTGGCCGCCACCGCCGCGGAACCTCGAAGGACCGCGAGTCATGAACACCTCATGGCCGTTCCTGCAGCCTCCGTCCCGCTCCGCTCTGGCCCACTGAAACCGCTGTCGAGTCGGCCGGGGCGATCGAGGGCGACGGGCTGCGCCATTGCTGAGCTAGCTAGCGCGTGAGGACCGTGACGAACACCGTGCTCGGCCTGCGCCACCGCCGGGCACCCCGACCAGCTCTAGGCTAGCTGGAGAACATGGCGCGAGACCTCGACGAGCTCGAACCGACCGAGTTCGAGCGGCTCGTGAACGACCTGCTGCTCGCCGAGCTCGGTGGTCAGGGTCTGTTCGTCCCCAACGCCACGCGCGCGGGCACCACCGACGGCGGCTACGACGCTTCGTTCGACGGCCCGTACGCCGGGAACACGCGCCACTGGACCGTGAGCGCGAAGCACGTCCGCGCAAAGAGGCCCCTCGCTGCCTTGCGCACCCGAGTCCTAGGGGATGCGGAGCGGCACCCCGGTCGGGCGTGGCTGGTCGCCACGAACGCCTCGGTAGGACCCTCGGACCCCCTCCGCAGCGCCCTGCGCGAGAAGGCTCCGGGCTCCGAGGTCGCCGGGCGCGAGGCGCTCGAGGCATGGCTGCGGCGGTACCCCTGGGTCGCGGGCCGCTACGGGCTGCTGTCCATAGAGCAGCGGGATCCGTTCGAGCCGGCCGACCGTCCTCGCCCGCCCGTGGCTGCTCGACGCAACGAAGACGTGGCGGAGATCCGACGCCGTCTGGACGGCGGTGTTCGCTGCCTGATCGTGGTCGGACCTGCAGGGTCCGGCGCTGCCGACGTAGCGGCCGCACTCGCCCACGACCTGGTGCACCGGCCCTCCTCCGGTCAGGTGCCGATCTGGGTGCGGGTCTCGGAGCCGCAGCACCTCGCCTCGCTGGGTGCGGTCTCGCACGAGCTGCACGCGGTGACGCGCCCGCTGTTGCTGGTCCCGCCTTCCCCGGTGGCGCTGCGCGCAGCTCGGCTCCTGAAGGACGGCCCCGCAGGACAGCGGTTGGTCGCGTTCCTGTCGCCGGCCCAGGCGCGGGAGTTCCCGGAGTCGGACCGGGAAGCGTTCGAGCTGAATCCCCTCACCCCCGAGGAGATGCGGGCGTGGGTTCGCGAGTTGCGGCCATCGTCTCGCGAGGACTTCGTCGCTGCAGTCGTCTCCGTGTGCGGCGGACAGCCAGGCGCCGCAGCCACCCTGCTCACCGCAGACGCTGGAATGCCCGCGCTCCGGGACGAGGTGGCGGAGCAGCTCCTGTTCGACGCCCAGACCGAAGGGGCGGGCGCCCAGGACGCGCTGATCTGGCTGTTGCTCCTCCTGCCGATCGTGGGTTCGGGGAGCGAGGAGCGGCGGGCCGTCGCCAGCGCCACGGCGCTCACCGAGGCAGCGGTCGAGCGCATCCTGGAGCGCGCGCTCCCCCAGGTGTTGGTGCGGCGCGGCGACCGCATCGACGAGCGGGCCCAGATCCTCGTGGCAGCAGCCGTCCAACGGCACGTGGGCGAGGACCCTGCAGGCCGCTTCCGCCGGGGGGTGGCGGCGCTTCCAGACACCCTCCGCCAGCGGGCGGCGCGCCGGCTCGCGCAGTTCACCGACCTCGACGCCCCTCTGCTGGACGTGCTCCGCCCGCTGGTCGAGATCGCTGCGACCGGAGACTTCACCGTCGCGCAACGCGCGCTGAAGACCGCCGCCGACGCTGCGGCGCTCTCGCGCTCCCTCGCCGGAGTCGCGCTCCGCATCGCGGAGTCCGCGCTCGATCGACTGGGGCGGGTCGACTCGTTCGCCGACATCCCCACCTGGGCGACCCGATCGAACCTGCTCCGCCAGTTCGCATTCGAGGTTGGGACCACGTTGGTGGTCGTCGGGCGGTGGACGGAACACCTGCCAGCGGTCGTCGACGACCTGGTCGCGCTCGGGACTCTGCATGCGACGGTGCCGCTGGAGAAGCTGGGGGAGGACCTGGCGGACCCGCTGCACCCGAGCGGGACCCACCTCCGCCGGGTCGCCGAGCTCATTTCCGGACACGTCGAATCCGTTGCCGGTCTGCGGCTCCTCGAAGGCGTTGCGACGAAGCTCCTCGCGGACAGCATCCACGTCAGCGCGTCCCTCGGCCGTACCCTCCACTGGGGCAGGGTCGCCTGGAACGAACGCAATCCCGACGTCTCCGCGATGCGGGTCGCCATCGTCGACAGTCTCCTTGTGGGCACGGTCGCCGCTGGAGCCGAGGCGCGAACGCACAGTTGGCGGGTGCTCCAGCGACTCTGGGACCATGGAGGTCCGGTCGACGCCGCCCCACCACCGGGGATCCGCGAGCTAGCGGAACGCGTGCTGAACGCCGTTCCCGCTGCCTTGGCGCGCCCAGGTGATTGGGACACCTGGGTCGAAGTCGAGAGTGCCGTGCTCCACTTCCTGAGGAAGGGCCTCGCTTCGAGCGAGCGCATGGCCGGGTCGATCGCAACGTTCTCGACCGCCCCCGACTACCAGGCATGGCGGTGGTTGGCCCGCCCCCGCTCGCTCCTCGTCGACCCGCCGAACGCCGCCGCAGCGTTGGCCACCGGCGGGTGGTCGGCCCTCGTGCCACAGATGGCGCACACGAACCCACTCCAGGCTTCGCTAGCCCGGAGCCTCGCTCAGCGAGTCGCGAAGCACGTTGGCACGCTCGACGACCTAGAGCGGCTCCTCCACAGGGTGGCGGCCACGCCGGACGCAACGCGCGAGGGGTGGATGAGCGTCGTGCTGCTGAAAGAGTGGATGCAGCTCCGCCCCGAGCTCTTTCGACCTCTCGTGCTGGGTCGGGATTGGCGACGGGTCCCGGCGCGACTCCGTGCAGTCGTGTTGCACGCGGCGCAGGACTTGTTCGGTGAGGAGCTCAGCGCACGACTTCGTGGGCTGAATGTAGACGGCGCACGCCTCGGTGCTGAATTCGACCTCGCCAGCTTGCTCCACAATCCGACCGGGGCGGATGCCGCGGATGTGGCTGACCTCCTTCCATCCCTGCTCCTGGTGCTCCCGGTACACAACCGAGCGGCGGCGCTGTTCGGCCTCGCCGCCCACCCCGACGCCAGCGCCCGGGCGTGTGTCGCGGCGGCGTTGACGGACTGGGTGCAGTACCGGACCCCGCGGCCCGACACCCGCGACGCGGTCGCGATCGTGGAGCGTCTCGAAGCAGCGCTCGAGCCGCGGTCGGGCGGAAAGCGGGATCCAGCGGTGTCCACACTGGTGGACGCGCTCGACCACTGGAGCACGTCCGAACCCGAGCCAGACGACCCCCCGGGCGCCCGAGTGGCGGTGGTGGCGGCCGTGGGGTGGGCTGTCCTGCGCGATGTCACCCTGGGGGCAGGCTGGTCCGACGTCGGGCACCCGTTCGTCGAGGCCGCTGCCGCACAGGACCCAGACCGCTGGCTCTCCGCGCTCGACAGCCTCGTGGCGAAGCAACGGCTCCACGACGCTCGGGCGCTGCTTCCCCACTCGCGGTCGCTCGTGACGCGGGTCGTACGGCACGCGATCACTGCGGGGCAGCTCCCGAGTTGGGTCGCTGTCCTCGATGGTCGCCTGTCGGACGCCTCGACGAACCTACCTGCGCTTGCGAGCGAGGCGCTTCACACAGGCTTCGTCAACGAGTGCGCCTGGATGGTGGCGGAGTTCTCCGACAGCGCCCTCGACTCGGACGAAGGGAGGGCCGTTCTCGAACAGTTCCTCGGCCTCGCCACGCCTGAGCTCGCCAGCATGCTCGTGGATAGGTTGGCGATCGGAGCAACCACGGGCCCACAGGCGGTCGCGCCCGGAAAGCCGTCCCCCGAGCTCGCCAACGCCTGGGACGAGCGGGCGACCCGGACTCCCGGCCCGCTCGGCCGGTTGTTCCGTCGCGTGGCAGAACGGATCGGGGGTATCCTGGCCCACCGCCAGGATTGGATCGCAACCCATGCCGAATGAGCGCCTCACCAGGGTCCGCGTGCGCGGGTACCGCTGCCTCGCCGACGCCTCCTTCGAGCCTGCGGGCCGCGGCGTCACCGTGGTCGTAGGCGGCAACGGCTCCGGGAAGTCGTCGCTCCTCGACGCCGTCGGGCTCGTCGGAGACCTCCTCCGGGTTGGGGGGGCCGCCTTCCGCCGTGAGCTCCGTGGCAACGCGAACGACCAGTCGGACGCGTTCCGGTTCCTCGTGTCGTCCTTCGGCTCCGGCGAGATCGAGATCGCGCTCGACTTCCAGGTCCGCGGCACGGAATACCACTACGCCATCGCGCTCGCCGCGCGCGAGTCGTACTGGGCCATTGCGCGGGAGACCCTCCGCGGGCCCGCCCAGACGGGGGAGGGTGAGCCCGAGGTGCTGCTCGATCGGGACGCGACGGGCGCGCGCGTGCGGAGGTCGGATGGCGCTGGCGCCATCAAGCTGGTCCCCGTCCTGGCAGAGCAGCAGGTCCCCACGGTCACGCTGGGAGCAGACCGCATCTCGTACCCCGAGCTCGAGGTCCCGCGCAGGTTCCTGCGGGGCCTCTGTTTCCTGCGGCCCACCCCGGTCCTCATGCGCGGAGGGGGCGGGGGCGTCGGCGAGTTCCCACTACCGTACGGCCAGGACGCGACGGCGCGGATGGTTCGGCTCGCGAACGAGGTGCCGGAGCACCGCTCCGACTTCCTGAGGTTCATGGGCGAGTTCGTCGGCTGGACGAAGTTCCGCACGCCTGGCGCCTCGCGGGTGGAGTTCAACGAAGGGACCCACCCGTCCCCGATCGCGTTCGAGTCCGCGTCGGACGGCACGGTGGTGGAGGCCTGGCTGCTCGCGCTCGCGCTCGATCCGCCCGAGGCGGTGACGGTGTTGCTCCTGGACGAGCCGGTGGCCCAGTTCTATCGGCGGTCGATCCAGCGACCCGCCGAGCTGCTCAAGACGTTGGCCACGCAGCGGCAGCTCCTCGTCGCCACTCATGCAGCCACACTGGTGGCGGAGGTCGGGTCGGAGGACACGGTCTGGGTGGTCACCCGCCGTCCCGGGGAGGGTGGGACGGTACGACGGTTGCGCGACCTGCCCGGCTCGGACGAGGACGTCCTCGCCCTCGGCCTGGGTGACGCGGCGGAGCTGCGCGCCGAGGAGCTGCCGCAACCGTGACCCCCGAGCGGCTGGTGTGGGTGGTGACCGATCAGGGCTCCAACAACGAGGCGCTCCTGGCCTGCCTCCGACCTTTCGCCCGGGAGTTCGGGGACGTCGTCCTGAGGCACGTCTACGTCGCGAAAAGCGACCTCGTGCGCCCAAAGGTGCACAAGGTCCTGCAAACCGTCCAGGCGGAGCAGAGAAAGTGGCGCCAAGCCAGGACCAGGGATCCGGTCCTCGTGTTTCGCGACTCAGAGTGCCGCGCCGACAACGAGCTTGTCGCTGCACGGATGCACGTCTCAGCCGTAGTGGCTGGCCTCCAGCAAGTGTTCCCGAACGCCTGGGGGTGGGCATTCAACCCCATGTCGGAGGGCGCGTTTCTCCTGTTCGACGAGGCCGTTGCAGCACTCCTCGCCAGGACGAAGGAAGAGGTGACGCTCCGGCGGCTGGTCACTCAGAAGCGTGCAGGGACCCTGGTGAACAAGGACCTCCTCGAGGACACACTCGGGGTTGCGGACTCCCGACGGAAACGCGCGCTCGACGAGGAGATGGCATCGTTGTTGTTCGGGGAGACCCCGGTCGCGTGCGCCGATCCGCAGTACACCCGAGCCCTCGAGCAGATCCGGAGGGTCCTCGAGGCGGGTCTCCGACCCGATCAGGGCACGAACGCCGCGGGGGGCTCGGCGCCCGAGTAGATCAGCGTCCCCGCGGTGAGCGTGGCACCGCCGAGGTCGCCGCCCACCATCCACCAGCCGCCGTCCGGGTCGACCCACACCGCGTGCAGGTCCTCCACGGTGGCGCGGCCGCGCGGGTCCTCGACCAGGGCGTCGGCGTCGCCGCTGAACACCCGGCCGCCCCAGCCCACCACCACCGCCCCGTCGGCCCCGACGACCACGCCCTGCAGCGTCTCGACGAACGCCGGGCTGCGGTCCACGAAGCTCGAGCCGTCCCAATGCAGGGCGATCCCGTTGCCAGCGCCGCCCACGGCCCACACGTCGTCCGACGACGAGCCCGCGATCGTGAACAGCGGCTGCGTGGTCCCGGTCGGGACCTGGGTCCAGTCGGCGCCGTCCCAGTGGAGCACGATCCCGGACAAGCCGCAGACCCACACATCGTCGGCGCTGGTGCCCCAGACCTTGTACATGGCGATCGTCGCCGCCGCGGCCGCCGGCAGCGCCACAGAGGTCCACGCCGACCCGTCGTAGCGCAACACCGCCGCGCCGCCGGTCGGCTGCGTGAGGTTGCCGCCCACGGCGTAGACGTCGTCGGGGCCGCTTCCCCACAACCCGAAGAAGGTCACGTCCGGGTCGGGTACGTCCACGACCGAGGTGCCTGCGGAGGGCGTGTACCGCACGATGCGCCCGCCCGCGCCCGCGATCCACCGCTCGTCTGCGCCCGCGCGCCACGACCACCACAGGTCTCCCGGGGACCCCACGTCGTGCGACGTCCACGCGGCGCCGTCCCACTGCAACACCAACGGCCCGGCCCCGCCGCGGTCGGCGCCCACCGCCCACACGTCGTCCGCCGCGGTGCCGCTGACCGACAACAACGCGCCGGGCAGGCCCTCCGCCACCGCCGTGTAGACGATGGGCTCCGTCGGCGTCCCGGAGTGGGTCTGCTCCTTGTCGGGCCCGCTGCAGGCCACCAGCGCCACCATCCACAACCAACCGGGTCGGACGTACCACATGGCGGCACTCTACCCCGCCCGGCGCCGGGCGCTCAGCCGACCGTGAGGAGGTCGTCCAGATCGTCGGGGAGGTCGTCCATGGGCTCCTCCGACCGCGGGGCCCCGCGGTGTGGTTGGCCGCGCGGCTGCTGTCCGCCACCGCGGCGCTCCTGGGGTTCGTTCCGGGGCGCCTGGCGTTCGCCCCGGGGCTCGCTCCGCGTCTCCTGCCGCTCGCCGCGAGGCGGGTTGCGCGGCTGGTTCTGGGGGTGGTTCCGCGCCTCGGGACCCGCCGTGCGCGCCCCACCCCGTCCACCACCTCCCTTGCGCTCCTGCTGGGGTTGCGGCTGGGGTTGCCCACCGCCGCGGCCCTTCTTCTTGCCGCGCGGCTCCACCGCCACCGTCTCGTAGACCACGGGAGCGCGGGCCGGGCGCGGGGGCGGCAGCCCGAGGGCCTCGCGTTTGGCGCGGGCTTCGCGGGCCGCGTCCTCGATCTCGCGGAGGATGGCGTCCGTGTCGATCGCCTTGGTGGACCGCTGGAAGGTCCCCGTGAGGCGGGTGTCGGGGCGCAGCGTCCCGCGTTCGTACAGGTCCCACATCTCGCGGCCGAACTCGAGCCCCTGGAGCTCCGGCAGGAAGCGCGACATGAACGCCACGACGTTGTCGACGTCGCGCACCAGGAGCTTCTGCGAGTTGTTGTTGCGCGCGGCGTCGGTGGCCTGCGGGAAGTCGATGATCACCGGGCCGTCGTGCGCGATGAGCACGTTGAAGTCCGACAGATCGCCGTGCACGAGGCCGGCGCACAACATGCGCACGATGTCGCCCAGCAGGCAGTCGAAGACCCAGCGGGCCTCCTCCTCGGTGAACTCCGCGATGTCGGCGAGCCGGGGCGCCGGGTCCCCGTCGGCGTTCATCACGAGCTCCATCAAGAGCACGCCGTCCGAGAAGCTGTAGGGCTCGGGGACGCGGACGTCGGCCGCGCGGAGCTTGTGGATGGCCTCGACCTCGGCCGACTTCCACTGCTCCTCGAGCTGCGCCTTCCCGAACTTCGAGCCCTTCGTCATCGCGCGCTCGGACCGGCTGTCCCGCGACTTTCGGCCCTCGACGTAGGTGGACCGGTGCTTGAAGCTCCGGTTCGTGGCGTCTTTGTACACCTTCGCCACGCAGAGGTGTCCCTGCGCGACGACCAGGTAGATCTGCGCTTCCTTGCCGGCCATCAACGGCCGCAGCACCTCGTCGATCACACCCTGCTCGACCAGCGGCTCCAGCGCCTCGGGCACTCGCATCCGAAGGGTCCTCCTGCGCCTCTCCCGTCCGGCGTCTCCACCTGATACCCCGCCGCGACGGCACCGTCGTCCGAGCGTACACTGTCCACCGGATTGGAGGGCGCGTGGGGGCGGACGTGTGGACCAGGCTGCAGGACGGATTCGCTGCGATCGACGTGCCCGAGGAGACCCGCGCCGCCGCGCTCGGGCACGCCCGCCGCTGGCTCACCGAGGCGCCGTTCGCCGCGTGGGTGCCGGCGATCTCGCAGCTCGTGGAGGCCGGCCGGTTCGACGAGCTGCTGGACGGCTTCCGCCAGGTGCTCCCGTTCGGCACGGGGGGGCGGCGCGGGTTCGTGGGCGTGGGTCCCAACCGCCTCAACCCCTGGACTGTGGGGACCTCGATCGAGGGCCACGCCCGCTGGCTCCGCGCCCGGGGGTTGTCCGGCGCGGTGGTGGTCGCGTGGGACGTCCGGTGCTTCGAAGACGCCCGCAAGGTGTTCACCGCGCGCACCCCGCTCCACGGCCTCACGAGCCGCGACTTCGGCGAGCTCGCCGCCCGCATCTACGCGGCGCACGGGTTCACCGCGTGGCTCCTCGAGCGCGGCGCGACCCGCGCGTTGTCCACCCCCGAGCTGTCGTTCACCCTCCGCGAGCTCGGCGCCGTGGGCGGCCTGAACGTGAGCGCGTCCCACAACCCGCCCGACGACAACGGCGTGAAGGTGTACGACGAACACGGCGGACAGCTCGTGCCCCCGCTCGACGAGGAGCTGTTGCGCGTGGTCTCCGGGGTCGACGCCGCGGCACCCATGGACTGGAACGACGCCGTAGCCGCCGGGCACATCCGGTTCCTGGGGTACGACCTCCACGAGCGGTACATCGCGCTCGCGGCGGCCAGCGTGCCCGCCGGTCCCCGCCACGGCCTGCGCGTGTTGTACACGCCGCTCCACGGCACCGGCACCGTCCACGAGGCGCTGCGCGCCGCTGGGTTCGAGTGCCGGGTCCACGCGCCCCAGGCCACGCTCGACGGCGCGTTCCCCACCGTGCCGAACGGCGTGGCGAACCCGGAGATCCCGGCGGCGATGGCCCACGCGCTGGCCGCTGCCGGCGACGCTGACCTCGTGATCGGCACCGACCCCGACGCCGACCGCATCGGCTGCGAGGTGCGCCACGGCGGCGGCTTCGTGCACCTCACCGGCAACGACCTCGGCGCGCTCGTCATCCACGGCCTGCTGCAGCGCGAATGGCCCCGGCGCCCCCTGGTCATCAAGACCGAGGTCACGAGCGCCTTCGTGACCCGCGTGGCCGAGGCCGGCGGCGCGGCGGTGGTGGACGACCTGCTGGTGGGCTTCAAGTACGTGGCCGAGGGCCTCGCCGCCCTGGAGCGCGGCCCGTGGCGGGGCCTCGACCCTGCGGCGGTGCAGTTCGTGTGCGGCGTCGAGGAGAGCCACGGCCTGCTGGTCACCGACCGCATCCGCGACAAGGACTCGGCGGGCGCGGCGGTGCAGCTGTGCTGGCTCGCGGCCGAGGCAAAGGCCCGCGGCGAGACGCTGATCGACGTGCTCCACCACCTCCAGGACACGCTCGGCTACGTGAAGAACGACCAGGTGACCCTCGCCTTCCCCGGCGCCACCGGCGCCTCGAAGATGGCGGCGCTGCTGGACCGCCTCCGCGCGTCGCCCCCGGCGTCGTTCGGGGAGTTCCGGGTCACGCAGGTGGTGGACCACCGCGACGAAGGCGGGCGACTGGGACCCTTCGTGTCGGACAGCGATCGCGCGGCGCGCAACGTGCTCGTATACACGCTCGCACCGGGCGACGACCACGCAGGCGGGCGCCTGATCTTCCGGCCGTCGGGCACGGAGCCGAAGCTCAAGATCTACCTCGAGCTGTCCGGTCTGCCGGGACAGGGCCGCGCCGGTGTGGATCGGGCGATCGCGGCCTCGAAGGCAGCGCTCGCCGCGCTCACCTGAGGCGTCATCGGGACAGGAGCTGCTCTTCGTGCCGACGGCCCCGCTCGGCGACGCCGATCATCAGGCCGTCGCCGACGATTGCCGTGGCGCTGATGGCCCGCGGCGCGACCAGCCCCGACCGCCACTCCTCATCACCCCAGACCCGGCCCACCCGACCGTCCGCGTGGAGCCAGTAGGTGTGGTCGAGCGCCGCCAGCGGTCGCGGCGCCCCGCGCATGCGTACCCATCCCTGGTCGTCCCCGTTGTTCCAGCCGTCGTGATCGAACTGGTACAGGGCGCCCTCGATCAGCGCCGTGGCGCCGACGAGAGCCTCCACCGGCCGGCCGCCCCGGAGCCACTCCGACCCCTCCAGGCTCTGGCGGTACAGCGTGCCGTCGTCGGCGACCGCCCACGTACCGAGCCCATGGACCGAGACGTGCTCGAACCGAAGTCCGGGGTTCGCCGCGTCCGGGTCGCGTGCGCCGTCCGGGAGGCTGACGAGCGCACCGTCCTCCCCAGCGGCGGCAGCGCCACCCGGGGCCAGCGCCCGGAGCACGAGCCCCTCCCCGAGGCTGGAGGGCACCCAGTCCCCGGGCCCGAGGCGTTCGAGCAACACCCCGGCCTCCGACAGCCCGAAGACGCTGGGCGCCTCGGCAGGGCCCAGGAAGGCCACGGCGACGGGCGCGTCCACCATCGCGGTCTCGGTGACGGTCCACTCCCCGGAGAGCTCCTCCGCGACCACCTCTCGACCCGGGCCGACCGCGACGATCAGGCTCTTCGCCACCGGAACGTAGACGGTGGACGACCACGGCGGCGGCTCCTCGAACGCGTCGACCGCCACCAGCGGCGCGCCAGGCGAGAGCGGCAGGTCCTGCCACGTCAGTTCCGTGTCGAAGTACACCCGGGTCCCCAGGTCACACGCCGTGGTGGTGCCCATCACCCCCGCGACGGCGAGGACTCGACCGCCCACCGCGATGCAGGAACGAACTGGCTCTACGGTCATCCTCGGAGCGTACCCCGACACGCCGATCAGCGGAGGTCGAAGACCAGCGCCTCCACCTCCGTGGTGGCAGTCAGCCGCAGCGAGGCGAGCTGCTCGACGCGCGCGCCGTCCCCGGGGCCGAGCTTCGCGCCCTCCACCTCGAGCGTCCCCCGGACCACCTGCACCCACGCCCGCGGGCGGCGGAGGGCCAGCGTCTCCACGGCGCCTGCCGGCAGCAGCGCGCGCCACAGGTCGACGTCCTGGCCCACGGTCACCGAGCCGTCGCGGCCCGTCGGGCTCGCCACCAGCGTGAGGCCGGGCGCCCGCCCGAAGTCCCGCTGCTCGTACCCCGGGGTGCGCCCCGGACGGTCGGGCAGGAGCCAGATCTGGAGGAAGTGGACCGGTTCGGTCTGGGACCCGTTCAGCTCGCTGTGTTGGACGCCTGTGCCCGCGCTCATCCGCTGGACCTCGCCCGGGCGGATCACGGAGGAGGTGCCGAGCGTGTCCTGGTGCCCCAGCGCCCCGGAGACGACGTAGGACAGGATCTCCATGTCCCGGTGCCCGTGGCGTCCGAACCCGCGGCCGGGAGCGACGCGGTCCTCGTTGATGACCCGGAGGTCCGAGAACCCCATGTGCCGCGGGTCGTGGTAGCTCGCGAACGAGAAGGTGTGGTGGCTGTCGAGCCAGCCGTGGTCGGCGTGGCCGCGCTCGGCAGCAGGGCGAAGGGTCAAGGGCACGGGGGACCTCCTGTCCCTGCTATAGGCTTGCGACAATCGTTCGCCAACCGCGCTGGAGGCAAGATGACCATGCAGAATCGCAAGACCGAGGAGCTGCGGTGGGACGACCTGCGCGCGCTCGTGTCGGTGGCGCGCGTGGGCACGCTGGCGGCGGCGGCGGACGAGCTGGGCGTGAACGCCTCGACGGTGCACCGGCGGCTGGCGGCGCTCGAGGCTGCGCTCGGCGCCCGGCTGTTCGCGCGGGATCCGCGGGGCTACCGGCTGACGGCGGTCGGGGAGTCGCTGCTGCCCAGGGCCATCGAGGTGGAGGAGGCGGTGATGGCGCTGCGTCGCGCCTCCGTGGGGCACGACGGGTCGGCGCGCGGCGTGGTGCGCGTGAGCCTGCCGCCCACCCTGGTGCCCCTGCTCGGTCCGGCGCTCACCGCGCTGGCCGCGGCGTGCCCGGCCCTGGAGCCACACCTGTCGGCGAGCGCCACCGACGTGGACCTGGGCACCTCCGCGGAGGTGGCGTTGCGGGTGGGGGAGCGGCTCCCCGACGACGCGATCGCCCGTCCGGTGGGTCCGGTGGCGTGGGCGGAGTACGGCTCGACGACGGCGCCGGACGCGCCCTGGGTCGGGTACTTCGGCCTGGACCACGTGGCAGCGGTGCGCGCGACGGTGATGGAGCGCGTGGTGGCGCGCGTGGACGAGGTGGGGGCTGCGCGCGACGCCCTCCTGGCCATGGCCGCGCGCGCGGTGTTGCCCTGCTACGTGGGCGATCGGACACCGGCGTTGACGCGGTTGTCGGCACCCCTCCCCGACGCACCGACGCTCTACGTGCTCGTACACGCGGACCTCCGGCGGTCGGCCCGGGTGCGGGCGCTGCTCGATCACCTCCTCCCCGCCCTGGACGCTGCGGCACCGCTCCTGGCAGGCCACCAGGCCTGAGCTCAACGCCTCCTTCGCAGCGCCACGAGCGCCGCGCCCACCCACAGCCACGGCAGCGGAGCGCCACCCGACGCGCAGCCACAGCCCTTCGCGGCCGCCGGCGGCGGGGAGGGCTCGGGGTCGGCCGTGTCCCCCGTCTCCGTGGGGGTCGGCGTGGTGTTCCCCGTGTGCTCCTCCGGCGCCGGGGGGCCCTCCGCCACGGCCACCAGCACCTCGTCGACGAACGGGGTGCCCTCCGGGCTCGTCCAGACCACCGCCACCACGTGCCGGCCGGCAGGTACCACCACGTCCGCGACCGGGTCCGTCGCCACCTCCGCGCCGTCGAGCGTGATCGACCACGCGCCGCCCACCACACCCGGCGAGGCCGACGCGTCCAGCGCCACCACGGCTCCTGCGCCCGCCTCGTCTTCGGCGACACACCGGTCCTCCCCGGCGTCCACACGGACCTCCGGCAACCAGGCGGAGACCCCGGTGCGCGCGTCGTCTCCGACCGGCCACACCCAGCCGGCGGGGGCAGGGTCGGCCGTGTGGGGGGCCGGCACGTCGACGAACCAGCCCTCCGTCACGCCGTCGGTCGCGCGCCACAGCGGCACGGCGTCGGTGGTGGCTTCGGGTGCCATCCAGAACACGGGTGTTCCGAGCGGGGTCCCCGCGACCAGGTGACCGCCGTCGCAGGCGGGGCCGTCCCACCCCATCGGCACAGCGCCGTCGAACGGGCGGTCCGGGGCCAGAAACACCGTCGTCGGCTCCCCGTCGGCAGGGCGGAGGTCCGCGATCGTGCCGAGCCGATCCCCGAGGTCGTACACCGGGGTGGGGAGGACGACGCGCGGCTCGTCCAGGTCCAGGCGGTACATCAGCTGGTTGTAGTCGTACCGCGGGGTGAGGTCGTCGGTGGCGAGCCACCCCGTGTACGTGACCTGCCAGAGGAGCCGCCGGCCGTCACCCGACAGCTCGGGGTGCACCATGGGGTTGTAGGCCGTGTACGTGGTGTGGGACGCGATCTTCGCCGCGCGGCCCCACGGCCCGTACGGGGTGTCGGCCTCCGTGTACCACATCTCGCCGAGCCAGCTGGTCCCGCCCACCTCCGTGAACACCCGCACCCAGCGGTGGCGCCAGGCCGACCACGCCACGGAGTCCCCGTGGGCGTGGACCACCTCGCCGGTCGCGTGCTCGATCAGCACGTCCTCGGGCACGTCGAGCTGGCGCAACGTCACGTCCGTGCGCCAGTCCCAGCGCGTGGCGCCGTCGGGCCAGGTGTCGAGCGTGCCATCGGGCAGGCGGGGGCTCCGGAGCTCCCAGGTGGTCAGGTCGCGGGCGCCCGCGAGCGTAGCGGGGAACCGCATCCCGTCCGTCAGGTACACCCACCCGTCCCGCACGATGGGCCGGTTCGTGGTCACGGCCAGGCGGGGATCGGGGAACGCGCGGTCCTTCCGGAAGGTGACGTCCCGCTCGTCCAGGATCGCGAGGCCGCGCTCGTTCGCCGAGAGATCCTGGGCGAAGTTCCCGTAGAACGCGATCGTCACGGGCGTTCCACCATCGTCCACCACCACGGGCGCAGCGAGCCAGGTGGGGCCGTCGCCCGGGATCGGCGCCATGGCGCGCACGAAGCCGGTCGCGGGGTCGACGAAGTAGTCGAGCTCGATGCCTTCGGACGGATCCACCAGCGGCCGGGCCACCGCGCCTGCCATGTCGAACAACCCGAGCGGGTAGTCGGGGCGGTTCGTGTCCCCCCACATCCACAGCCAGTCCCCGTTCCAGGGCAGCGTGAGGATCGTGTCCTGGCCCATCACGCGCCCGTTGGCGACCGGGTTGCTGACCGGGGTGGGCAGGCCCAGGAGCACGCTGTCCCGCCAGGCGCCGCGCCCGGTGATCCGGTAGAGGCGCTCGGAGACGTTGTCGCGCGCGAGCTCGACGGTGGCGCTTCCGCCGGCGGTGGGGGTGAGCGTGAGGGCCGCACCTTCGCGGTAGCCGTGCAACGCCGGGAACGTGAAGGTGACCTCGGTGTCGAGGAGCCCGGGGTCGCGCACGGCCACGTGGCCGGCGTTGTCGGTCCACAGCTCGCCCGTGGGGCCGACGACCCGCACCAGCGGGATGCCGCGCAACGTGGCGGCGTCGACCACGTGGAGGTCGAAGGGGACCTCGGGGAACCCGTCCAGGATGGCGGGGAGTTGCGCAGGGGCCCTGCACCGGCCGGGCGCCGACCGCCGATCGACGGTCACCGTGGCGAGCCCGCCAGCGAGGGGGGACAACACCACGCCCTCGTAGCCGAAGAAGTCCGCGGGTACGTCGTAGTGGTCGCTCTCGACGTGGAACCAGACCTCGTCGCCCAGGAGGCCGGGCTCGTCGAAGGCGATCCAGCCGTCGGCGTCCGTGAGGAACCGCTGGGCGTCGGTGGTGCGGAGGGTGACGCAGGGCGCTGGCGCGCCGGCGCGGTCGACCACGTGGATGGCGAAGGGAGCTGGCATCCCGCATCGTACCTGCGCTGGGGGTGGTACGCTCGCGGTCCGGAGGGTCGATGCTCCTGCTGTTCACGCTCGGCTGCGCCGATGCCGCCGAGCCCACCGCGCCGCCGCCGCCGGTCGTCGATCCCGCGTCGCTGCCCCGCGGCCAGTGCGAGAACGGCGCCACGGGGGCCGACGGCTATTTCGTCGGGGACTTCACGGTGGTGGACGGCAAGGTGTCGGGCACCGAGACCTGGTACCTGTTCGCCAACGACGCGTGGAAGAAACACGGGGGGCTCGACTGCTCCATCACCTGGACCGTGAAGGGCACGGTCGACGGGCCCTCCCCGAAGTGCCCCGCCTGCGAGCGCTCGCTGCGCTTCGTGGCCGAGCCCGATGTCGCGAGCTCCCGGTGCCCAGCGGAGATGTTGCGCGGTCGCATCTCGCCGACGGGCGCGCGGGTG
>JBIKWC010000385.1:0-6089 GCA_044356535.1 Myxococcota bacterium | reverse complement strand
CCCCGACACCGCGAACGACACGCGGGCCCCCTCCGAGCGCCCGATCCACTCGCGCTGCCGGACCTTGGTGGCCTCGGGCCAGTCGATGGTGTCGAGGCCCTGCAGGAGCTGCTCGGCGTAGCGCGTGATCTTGAGCATCCACTGCTGCCGGGACATCCGGACCACGGGGTGCCCGCCGCGCTCGGACTTGCCGTCGATGACCTCGTCGTTGGCGAGCACGGTGCCGAGCGCCTCGCACCAGTTCACGAAGGTGTCGGCGCGGGTGGCGAGGCCCTGCTCGTACAGGCGGGCGAAGATCCACTGGGTCCACCGGTAGTACGCCGGGTCACACGTGGAGACCTCGCGGGACCAGTCGTAGGACATGCCCAGGCGCTTGAGCTGCCCGCGGAACGTCTCGAGGGCCTCGGCGGTGGAAAGCTGGGGCGCCACGCCCTCCTCGATGGCCTTCTGCTCGGCGGGGAGGCCGAAGCTGTCGAAGCCCATGGGGTGCAGGACGTTGAAGCCGCGCGCGCGCTTGTAGCGGCTGACCACGTCGGAGGCAGTGTAGCCGGCGGGGTGCCCGACGTGGAGCCCCTTGCCCGACGGATACGGGAACATGTCGAGGGCGTAGAACTTCGGCCGCGACGGGTCTTCGGTGGCGACGAAGGTGTTGGAGCGGGCCCAGAAGGCCTGCCAGCGGGGCTCGACGGCGGAGGGTTCGTACGGCATGGCCCTCCCCTACCGCGCGCCGGAACGGTCGACGACCCCTCCCACCCCCCGTCGCGCGTCCAGCAATCGACCGACCACGGAGGCACGGAGAACACGGAGGGCACGGAGCGACGGTATCCAGAGTGGGAGGCCCACCGGCCCTGGGCCCCTGCCCGTTCCTATTCGCCGAACAAACCGGATCATCGGGAAGAGGGTCGCCCGCCGACGGGGCCAACCGCAGGCGCATGTGTTGTGGAAACGTACCGGGGGCGGCCGCCCCATCTCGCCCTATCCTCCTCCTCCTCCGTGCCCTCTGTGTCCTCCGTGCCTCCGTGGTCGGTCGGCCGGCCCGGGAAGAGCGACCCGCAGCGCCCGGCGCACGTGCTCCCGGGCGTCGGGGAGCGGGCGGCGCGTGGACCGACAGGCCCCGATCGCGTCGCGGAGGGCGTCGCAGGCGGCGTCGCAGCGCGGGCACCCGGCGACGTGCGCGTGCAGCGCATCGCAGGCAGCTTCGTCGAGCTCCCCCTCGAGGTACCGGGAGAACGAGCCCGCCAGGTCGGGGCACCCGGGCGACGGTGACGTGGGCGCGAGGACCTCGCGCAGGGCGGCGCGAGCGCGGTGCAGGCGGGTCTTCACGGTGTCGACCCGCAGCCCCAGCACCTCCGCCACCTCCGGCGCCGTCAGCCCCTCCACGTCCCGGAGCACCAGCACGGCGCGGTACTTCGGGTCCAGGCCCGCCAGCGCCCGCTCGATCGCCGGGCCGTCGAGCGCAGCGTCCGGCGCGGGCCCCGGGTGCGGGAGCGCGTCGTCCACGGGGTCGAACGCGGCTGGTGCCCCGGCCCGCCGGCGCCGACGCCGGGCGCAGGTGTTGCGGGTCACGGTCCGGAGCCACGGCCCGATCGCGTCGCCGTCGCGCAGGTCCCCGAGGTGCCTGGCCGCGGTGACGAGCACGTCCTGGGCGACGTCCTCACCGTCGTGAGCGTCGCGGCAGGTCCCGCGGGCCCAGCGGAGCACGTCGGGCGCGTGGCGGACGAGCAGCGCCTCCCGGGCGGTGGGATCCCCAGCGCGGGCGAGGGTGAGCAGATCAGCGTCGGAGCGGGGTTCCACGCGGATCGCCTAACTCTTCTTCGGGGCGATGAACCCTTCCCGTGACGGCGGGACTCTCCCAGGCAGGAGGGACCGTGGACTTCGTCGTCGACTTCCCAGGTGGCAAGCGGGTGGACGTGTCGTTCGGCGCGTTCGTGGTGCCGACCGATCAGCCTGCGGCCCTGGGCGGCGCGGACGAGGCCCCTGCCCCGTTCGACCTGTTCCTGGCCTCGATCGCGGCGTGTGGCGGCATCTACGCCCTGGGCTTCTGCCAGGCGCGCGGGCTGTCCACCGCCGGGCTGCGCATCACGCAGCGCGTCGAGACCGACCCCACCACCCACCTGCCCACCCGGGTGACCCTCGAGGTGACGCCGCCGGTGGGGTTCCCGGAGAAGAGCCTGCCCGCGCTGTTGCGGTCGGTCGAGACCTGCAAGGTCAAGAAAGCCATCCTCGCGCCGCCCTCGTTCGAGGTGCGCGTCGCGAATCTGGAGGTCCCATGTGTCGAAGGGTGACGTGCGAGAAGTGTGGAAAGCCCACGTTCGCCGGGTGCGGCATGCACGTGGAGCAGGTCCTGGGCGATGTCCCCGCCGCCCAGCGCTGCCGCTGTGGCCTCGATGCCCACGAGGCCACCGGCGACGCAGCCGATCGGTCGTGGTCGATCCCGCAGTGGCTGCGCCCAGGGCGGTAGTTCACGACCTCGAACCCAGACCTCGACCCCGACCCCGACCCGGACCTTCGACCTTCGACCTCGAGTTCGACCTCCGACCTCGAGTTCGACCTCGACCTCGAGTTCGACCTCGACCTCGACCTTCGAGTTCGACCTTCGAGTTCGAGTTCGCGTCAGCGTCCATCGACGGCGGCGGGTGAACCCCCCCGAAAGGGGTGGGTCCGAGGGGCCCGTAAGCCGAGTTCTGTTCCTTCGTCCGGTTGCCCTCGCGAAGGCGGAGACCATTCCTCTAGGACCACCGTCACCGGTGGCCTCCAGCAACCTACCCAGGGGCTCGGGCGGGCAGCCCTCGAACGCCCCCTGCTCGGTCTTGCTCCGGATGGGGTTTGCCTGGCCGCTCCCGTTACCGGGAGCGCCGGTGCGCTCTTACCGCACCCTTTCACGATCACCGCGTGGCCCGTCGCCGAACCCCGCGGCTCCCTGCTCTCTGTTGCACTTTCCTCCGGGTCGCCCCGACCGGGTGTTACCCGGCATCCTGCCTTGCGGAGCTCGGACTTTCCTCCCGCTCTGCCCCCTCGCGGAGGCTCGGCCGGCGGTCCCCTGGTCCCCTCGGACCCGCGACCCGGTAACGCGGTCAGCGGAACAGGCTGCGGATCAAGGAGCTCGCGAGCCCTGCGCCCGCCCCGCGCGCCATGCCGCCCGCCACCTGGCCCGCCATCTTCGACGCGAAGCCGGGCTGCTCCCGCGGCGCCTGCCGACCCCCACCACCACCCCCGCGCCGCTGGCCCTGGAACGCGACAATGCGCTCCAGCTCGCCGACGTCGAGCCACACCCCGTGGTCGTCGCAGCAGTCGATCTCCACGCCGGACGGCAGCGCGACCCGCCCCATCCCGCTCCCACACTTCGGACAGTTCACGTGCACCTCACGTGAAGGGTAGCACCAGGGTGGACGCGACCGGAGCAACGCCCTACGCTCCGCTGACGCCGGAGACGTCCTGGACCTGCCGCTGCCCGCTCGCGCCGCCGTCTTCGTGCTCGCCGCCGCGATCATGTTCGGCGGACCGTTCGACCGGCAGGTGCTGCACAGCGACCACGTGTTCTTCAAGTCGTGGCGACCGTACGGCGGCACGGCGTACGACGTGTGTGTCGCCGACTTCTACGTCGTGGCCCCCGACGGTTCGATCGAGGAGGTCTCCCGCCTGCGCGCGCTCCACGGCGTGGACCACTGGTGGGAGGCGAAGTTCACCGACCGGCACCTCCGCTCCCCGAAGGCCGTCCACGGCGCCGCGCGGGCGTTGTGCGGCGCCCTGCGCGTCGAGGACGTCCGCGTGGAGGGCCGATGCGCGGCCCAGGAGGGCTGGGCCGAGGTCGACGCCGGGGTCCGCAACCACTGCCGATCGGCCCGATGACGGACTCCCTGCTGGTCCGCCCGGGGTCGACGCGCGCGGTGTCGCTCGTGCGGGTGCTCGTGGCGCTCCTGATCTGGAGTGAGTTCGGCGACACGTTCCGGCTGGTGTCGTCGTTCCACGACCCGGCGAAGCTCGCCCTCGGCACGACCGTGTGGCTGGGCTCGTTCGCGATGCTGGCCGGGTGGTGGAGCCGCGCAGCGAGCCTCGTGACGGGCGTTACCTTGCTCACGTGTTGGCAGGTCCTCGGGGAGCTCGGCGGCGACGACCACTTCCGCCGCCACCACGTGTACACGCTCGCCGTCACCGCCACGTTGTTGTCGCTCACCCCGTGTGGGGGCTCGTTCTCGCTCGATCGCGTCCGGGCGGGGTCGCCGCCGGAGGTCGGGGACCTGTGGGCGGTGACCCTGATCAAGCTGCAGGTGGTCGCGATGTACCTGTGGGCGGCGTACGACAAGTCGTTCCCGGCGTTCCGGTACCGCATGGAGCACTACACCTCGGACCACTACTTCGGCGCCGAGCACCCGGGACCGTGGTTCGCGACGGCGATGATGGTGGCGGGCTACGGCTCGGTGGTCCTCGAGTACGCGTTGCCCTTCGCGTTGTGGTGGCCGCGCTCACGCCCGGTGGCGCTCGTGGCGGGCGTGTTGTTCCACGCGGTGTTGTACTGGACGCTGTCCGTCGCGACGTACACGTGCACGATGTTCACGTTGTACGTGTTGTTCGTGGACCCCTCCACGGTGCACCGGTGGTTGGGGTCTTGGCTGGGGCTCGCGGAGACCGAGCGCTCGCCTGCCTGATCAGCTCGAGCGCCGGACCTCGTCCACCAGCGTCGGCGGGGGGGCGCCGTGGGTCGCGATGGTGAAGACCTCGCCAGCAGCGCGCGCACCGCGCATCTCCATACACAGGTGCCGCGCGCGCACGACCACCACCGCCGACTCCGGGGCCAGCCACTCCACGAGCTGACCCAGCACCTGCTCGGTCAGGCGCTCCTGGAGCTGGAGGCGCCGCGACAGGTCCTCCACGAGGCGCGGGATGGAGCCGAACCCCACCAGGTGGTCCCGCGGCACGTAGCCCACGGCCACCGTCCCGAAGAACGGCAGCAGGTGGTGGACACACAGCGAGTGGAACTGCAGGCCCGTGACCGCGACCGGCGAGCGCGCGGTCGTGGCGCACAACGTGGGCGGGCGCACGGAGACCTGCGCGAACGACCTCAGCAGCTCCGCGACGCGCTCGGGGGTGCCGGCGAACTCGGGGTCTCCGCCGCCGAGGCCCGCGCCTTCCAGGAACGCCCGCAGGTGGTCGGTGGTGTCCATCGGGCGACGATAACGTCCGCGGAGCGCCCTCGGGTCGCCCGGAGTAGGATCCGGCCGGAGGTCCGATGCCGTTTCCCGACGACGTGAACCCGCTCGTCCCCGGACGCATCGACCGCCTGCGGATCGCGTTCGCCGTGCGGATCGCGCAGCGCATCACGGAAGCGGACGGCGTCCTCGACGCGGGTGAGGTCAGCCTCCTCCAGCGGTGTTTCCCCGACCAGATGCTGCAGCGCGCAGGGTTCCTGGACAGCCGACGCGTCCTCACGCACGAGGTCGACCACGTGTTCCGCCAGGCCCTGGCCGAGCTGCCGCAGATCCTCACCACCTCCGAGAAGCTCGACCTGATCACGCTGTTCCACCGCACGGCCGCGGTCGACGGCGAGACCCACCCGGAGGAGCTTCGGATCCTGGAGGAGGGCGCCGCGATGCTGCTCCTGCCCAAGAAGACGCTCCTCGAGCACCTCCGCCACCTCGGCGGTCGGCAGACGCTGATCCCCCGCTGACGGTCAGAGGTCCGGCCGGGTCGAGGCCAGCCGCTCGACCGCCGTCCGCAGCTCCGCCTCGGTGCAGGCGGCGAAGCCCAGGCGCAGGAACGATGTGGGCGCCCCCCCGAAGGTCAGCGGCCCCCCCGCCTGGAACACCACGCCCGCTGCACGTCCGCGGGCCGCCCACTGGGTGGTGTCGAGGCCGGGTGCGCGCGCCCACACGGCCATGCCGCCGGAGGGAGGATCGACCTCGAGGTCGGGCAGCCGCTCGCGGAGGGCCGCGACCAGCGTGTTCCGCCGCGCGAGGTAGATGCGCCGGACCCGGCGGGTGTGGCGTTGCAGGTCGCCGTCCTCCAGGAGCTGGGCCACCGCGTGTTCGACGACGTGGTCGCCCTGCTGGTCCACCCAGCTCCGGGTGTCGGTGACCCGCCGAATCACCGAG
>JBIKWC010000101.1:0-21775 GCA_044356535.1 Myxococcota bacterium | reverse complement strand
GGATACGGAGTCCGATGCGCTCGATCGACGTCACCCGCCTCCGCCCGGCTCCCGAACGCACGCGTCGGCCGGCCCCCGTGCTCGTCGCCACCGACACCGCGCCCGACGTGGTGTCCCTCGTCGAGGACCCAGCCGGGAACCTGCTCGTCGTCGAATCTCCCCGGCTGGCGGAACCGCCGGGGCGCCTGGTCCGGCGCGACCGCGAACACCGGACCGTGGCGACGCTCGAAGGTCCGCGCGGGCACGCGGCGCTCTCCCCCGACGGCCGCCGGCTGCTCGCGACGGGGCCGCTGTGGCACGCCGAACACGCGTCCTGCGTGCTCGTCGACCTCGACGCCTGGTCGATCCAGCGGACCCTCCCCCTCCGCCCGCCGTTCCTCTGGCTCGACGACGCCCGCTTCGTGGCCCAGACGCCCGCGTGGCGGGTCGAGCTGCGCGGAGGGCGGCTCGTGCGCCTGGACGAGCGCCACGTGGACCCTGCGGTCGCTGCCGCTGCGCCCGGGCTCCTGGGGCCGTCGCCCGCGCTGGTGGTCGTCGACCTGGAGCGGGGCGCCGTCCGCCCCCTCCTCCCTTCGCTCCCGTACGATCCGGAGACCTGCGCCGTCCTGTCGCCCGAGCGGGACGTCGTCTACAGCGCCACGCACTACTCGCGCATCTCGGCGGTCCGGCTCTCGGACGGCGCGCTCCTCTGGCAGCGCCCCCCCGTGCCGAGCGTGACGGACGGCACCACCTACGCCCTGGGGTTCGACCCCTCGTCCCCGCGCCTCCTCGCGGTGGGGCGCGGCCCACACGACTTCCTCGAGCTCGACGCCACAGACGGAGCAGAGCTGTCGCGGGACGACGTGGGTGCGCGCCTGCGGCAGGCCGGGCTGCGGGAGTCGAAGGCGCTGCGCGCGATCGCGACCCGCGCCGACGGCCTCGTCGTCCTGGGGACGGACCAGGGCTTCCTGGTCGAGCGCTGGCCCGACGGGCGGTGGGAAACGTACAAGGCGGCGGGGCGCGCGATCGAGTCGCTCGCGTTCACCCGGGGCGGCGCCGAGCTCGTGATCGGCGGCGCCGAACGCAACCTCCGGGTGCTGAAGTTCGATTGATGGATGTTCGGGGGCTACCGAACCACGTCCTCGACCGCAGCGAGGAGGTCCGACGTGCTCCCCCGACACCGATCACATACCGGCATCCGGCTCCGGTCCTGGAGCATCCGGGCCCGGAAGTCCCGGTACTTCGCGCCCCGCCAGATCTCGCGGAACGGCGTCTCGAAGACGTTGCCCATCACGTACTCCTCGCCCATGTCCGGCCGCAGGTAGCAGCAGGGCGTCACCGCGCCGTCCACGTTCACCACGGTGTGGTCCCACGGCCGCGTGCAGAACGGGTGCACCACGTTGGGCGTGGCGTGGTCGGCGGTGTACCGCGACAGCTCGGGTTGCTCGGGCACGAGCTCGCGGTTCACCTCGTCCTCCGCGCCGAAGGTCTTGATGCGCAGGCGGTCCACGCCCCACTCCGCAGCGAGCCGGCGGATCTCCGGCACCTCGTGGGCGTTGTGGCGCATGGCGATGAACTGCAGCTCGATCGAGGGCTTCGCCAGCCCGCGCCTGGCCTTCTCGGTGCACAGGTGGCGGACCGCCTCGGCGACCCGCGCGAACCGCCCGTGTTGGCGGAAGGTGGCGTAGGTCTCCTGGCTGGCGCCGTCGACGCTGAGGATCAACACGTCGAGGCCGGACTCCAGCAGCCGGATGCCGCGGTCCCCCGACAGGAAGTGCACGTTGGAGGAGATCTTCACGACCCCGACCCCGCGCTCCTTCGCGTACGCCACGAAGGCCGGCAGCTCCTTGTTCAGCGTCGGCTCGCCGTAGTTCCACAACGCCAGGTTCCGCAGCGCCGGCCGCAAGGCGTCGATGACCCCGCGGTAGCGCTCGAGCGTGAGGTCCGGGAGCGGCGCGATCTTGCCGGTGCCCGTGGGGCACGTGGGACACGCCAGGTTGCAGCGGTTCGTGGGCTCGATCATCCCCGTCGGCGGGGGCGGCGGCGTGAGCGACAGGTACCGCATCAGGTCGGGCGGCGGCACCACGGTGACGCCCAGCGCCAGCAGCGCGCTCCGCAGGGCGTGGACCTCGGGGACGACCGCCGACGGATCGGTGGCCTCCGCGCGGAGGTGCAGGTGCACGCTGCGCACCCGCGCTGCGTCGGTCGGGGAGAGCGCATCGACCGCGCCGCGCACGGAGGGACCGTCGGGCGCGGGGACGCTGTGGTGCAGCACCACCTGGCCGACCCGGGGGAGCACCGCCGCGCGGAACGCGGGGTCCAGGAAGCGGCCGAGCCGCAGCTCCAGCTCGGGGACCGCTCCCACCGCCGCGCAATCGTCGAGGACGCCGGCCAGCAGCCGCTCCCCGTCCCCCGTCGCCCGCAGGCGCAGGGTCCGATCGCGCGCGACCTCCCGCTGGTACCGCTCCCGGCGCTGCTCCCCCTCCCGCCGCTGGTCGGATGCGAACGACCGGGCGAGCCGGGCGAGCGATGCCGGCGAGGAGCAGGCGCGGATCGCGTCCCGCAGGGCGAGGACGTGGGGCGGCGCGCCGTCGACGGGTGGGGAGGACGCGAGGGCCCACGCGCCGTCCAGCGAGCCCGTCCCCGCCTCCACCCCATCCCACACCTTCCGCAGCGCCGCAGCGGCCGACGGCCACGAGAACGAGGTCCGCGCCCGCGCCCGCCCTGCGCTCCCCATCCGCTCCGCCAGCGCGGGGTCGGCCAGCAGGCGCCCGATCGCCGCCGCGGTCCCCTCGGGATCCCCCGGGGGCACCAGGATGCCGGTGACGCCGTCCTCCACGGCCTCTGGGATGCCACCCGTCCGCGAGGCCACCACCGGCAGGCCGTGGGCCGCAGCCTCGAGGAGGGCCACCCCGAACCCCTCGACGTCGGCAGGATCGCGGTCGTCGGGCACGAGGACGAACACCTTCGCCCCCGCGTACCGGGCCGCCAGCGCCGCCTCGGACAGGAACCCCAGCGCCAACACGCGGTCACCGACGCCGTGGGCCTGCGCGAGCTCCCGCAGGGCCCGGATCTGGCCTTCGTCGCGGCCGGTGAACGCGTAGCGCACCCCGGGGAGGTGCGGGAGCGCAGCCACCACGGTCCCGTGCCCCTTGCGGCGGGCCAGGCGCGACACGGTGAGGACCTCGGCGCCGTCGACGGGGCCAGGCACCTCCGCGGGCAGCGACACCCCGTTCGACACCACGTGGAGCCGCTCCGCCTCCACCCCCGCCCGGCGCGCCAGGCCGGCCGAGAACACAGAGACCGGGATCACCGCGTCGGCGGCGCGCAGACCCGCGTGGAGGGCCTGCCGGTACGCCTCGGGGTCCGAGCCGGACTGGACCCAGGGCGTGAGCAGGTCGTTGCCGTGGACGTGGACGGTGACCCGACACGGCCAGACGGCGCGCAGCAAGGGCACCCAGGGCGCGAGGCCAGCGTTGCTCAGGTGCACCACGTCGGGGCGGTCGCGGAGCAGCGCGTCGAGCGTGAGCAGCAGGTCGCGCCACGAATCGATGGTCTGCGGGGCGGGGAGCGACGCGAAGAGCGGCCGGACCTGCACGCCCTCCACCTGGCCGAGGCCGACGCGGTTGGTGGTGTACACCGTGACCTGCGCGCCGTCGGCGGCCAGCGCGGCGGAGAGCTCGCGGGCGACGGTCTCCATGCCCCCGATGCGCGGCGGGAAGTCGTGGGCGACCACCACCACGCGCGACACCGGCCCGGCGGGCGCGCGGAGCACGCGCAACACGGCGCTCGCGGCCTCGTGGTTCCGCGGGACGAGGGGCCAGCGGTCGTGGGCGGTGGCCATCCGGGCGCGGCGGTTCGGGTGCAGCGCGGTGACCAGCTTGCGACCCAGGGCGCCGGCCTCCGGGCGGGACAGCAGCGCGGCCCCCACGGCCACGAGGCGCCGGGCGCGCGCGGACTGGTCCTCCATCCGGCGGTGACCGGGGACCAGGATCGCCGGCTTCCGCAGCGCCCGCAGCTCGGCGACGGTGTTGTAGCCCGCCTGCGCGACGACCACCTTCGCCGCGGCCATCAAGGCGGGCACGTCGCTTCCGGGGCGACGGACGGTGAGCCCCGGGTACGTGGGCAGCCGGCGGAGCCCCGGACCCGCGACCAGCGTGGTCTCGAGCGTCGGGTACCGGGCGCGCGCCAGCCAGTGGGCGTCGGCGGCAGCACGCAGCAGGCGCTCGACCTCGACCGGCTGCCCTCCCCCACCAGCGACCACCAGCACGTCGGGGCCCTCGTCGGCGGGCGCGGGGGCCGGGCGGACGATCGGGCCCACCAGGAACACCGGCACCGCGTCGGGGAGCGCGGCGGTGACCTCGTCCTCGCCGTGGGGCACCAGGAGCTGGTCGAACGCGCCGGCCGCCGGGGACGCGAGCCACCGGTCCATCACGTCCGGGCGCAGCTCGCGGAGCACGAGGACGGCGCGGGCGCCGAGGGCCGTGGTCGCCTCGACGAGGCCGGGTGGGGCGTGGGTGTCGAACACCACGAGGTCGGGGCGGAACACCTCGAGCGCGGCCAGGACCGCGAGGCTGTCGAGGTCGTCGGGCAGCCCGGTGGACGCGCGGGTCGGGTCGGCGTGGGGCTCGGAGAGCCTGGGCGGGAGGTGGACGAAGTCGAACCCGTCGTCCCGGAGGAGCTGCGGGTCGCGCGTGTTGGTGACGAACAGGATCGCGGCCCCGGGGTGCTGGGCCCGCACCTCGCGCGCGAGGCACCACGTTCGCACCAGGTGGCCGAGGCCGACCCCGTTGATGGCGTGGAACACGATCCTCACGCGGCCCCCACCAGGTCCAGCAGCGCCGCAGCGCTCCGGGCCGCGCCGTCGCACGCGAGGGGCGGAGGCGCCAGCGACAGGGCTCGCGGCAGCGCCTCCGCCACGTCCTGCGGCCCCGAGGCGACCACCCCGAACCCCGCGGCCGCGAACCGGGCGGCGCGGGCGAGCTGGTCGTCGAACGCGCGCTCGCGGCCGTACAACACCGCGGGCAGGCCCACCGACGCGCACTCGTGGGCCGAGTTGTACCCGGCGGAGATCACGGCGGCGTCGAACGCGCGCAGGTGCGCCAGGAGCGGGTACGACAGCGGGCGGTCGGCGCGGTCCAGGAGCCCGTCCACGACCACCGGCGCCGGGGCTCCCGTTGCGGCGCACCACGCGACCACGGCGCGGGCGACGGCGGCGCTCTGCGGGTCTCCGCGGCCCCCACACGCGACGAGGATCCGCACCCCCTCGTGTTCCGCTGGGCGTGCCAGCACCTGGACCGGCAACACGATCGGGGGGACCCGGACGGCGCCCACGGGTGCGTCCCCGAGCGGGAGGGGGTCGTCGGGCACCAGGACGCGGTCGTACAGTCCGAGGTTCGCGGCGGCGACGGCCTCGTGGGCGCGCTCGGGCCGGAGGGTGCGCCGGACGAGGACCTTCCAACGCACCCGCTCCAGCACCGGGGCGAGCTCGAGGTGGGGGCCGCTCGGGAACGTGTCGACCACGAGCAGATCGGGCCGGAACGCGTCCACCGTGGCGCGGAGCACCTGCGTGACCAGCGCCCGGCGGGTCTCCTCGGGGAGCTGCCCGAACGCCGGCAGGCGCACCGCGGGCAGGCCGGCCCAGGAGAGGATCCCGTCAGCCAGCGACGTGGTGGCCAGCAGCACCTCCACCCGCTCGCCGGCGGCCTGGCGGAGCGCGGTCGCGACGGCGACGCTGCGGGTGACGTGCCCGACGCTCGCCCCGTCGTTCGCCACGAACAGCACCCGCAGGGCCCGCGTGGCGGTCAGGACACGTCGCCGAACGGCACGCCGTGGCCGAGTCCCCCCGCGTCCCGCGCGAAGCTGTCCAGGTCCTCGATGGCGCGCCGGGGCTCGGGCTCCACCTCGCGGTGGACGAGGTCCCGCCCGACGTGGTGCAGGAGCAGGAAGTTCGGGCCCGGGTCGTCGCGCCAGGTCTCCCAGTGGGTGTACGGGTCGTGCAGCGTGGGCCACACGGTGGGGTCGTAGCCGCGACTCCGCAGCCACTGGGCACGCGCGCGGGGCTTCAGATCCAGCTTGCGGAGCTCCCCCAGCACGGCCTCGGCCTTCGCGGGGTCGTACTGGCGCTCGATCTCGGCGATGCCGGCCTCGGTGAGGCGGTAGCGGTCCCGCAGCGGCCAGATCCGGTCCCAGCGCGCGATCCAGCCCTTCTTCTGGAGTCCGTTGAACAGCGCCCGGTCGGGGTGGTCGTCGGGGAGCGGCCAGTCGACGATGTCGCCCTCGTACAGGTGGCGGAGCACCAGCAGCTCGAGGATGGTGGTCTGCTCGTCGGGCGAGAGGTCACCGAGCGGGGATCCGGGGATCGGCATCGCGAAACTCTAGCACCGGCGCCGACGCCGCAGCGCCAGGAGCACCAGCGCAGGCGCCGCCCACGATCCGGCCGGGCCCGTGCCGCACCCGCAGCCCCCACCGTCGTCCTTCCCGACCGCATCGGTGTCCGTGTCGGCGTCGGTGTCCGTGTCGGCGTCGGTGTCCGTGTCGGTGTCGGTATCGGTGTCGGTGTCGGTGTCGGTGTCGGTGTCGGTGTCGCCCTCCCCCGTGTGCCCGGACACCAGCCCGGTGTGGCCCGTCTCGGGGAGCAGCCCCGTGTGGCCCGTGTCGCCCGAGTCGACGACCACGGGGGGCTCGTCGTCGAAGTTAGTCACCGTTACATCCGGGGGATCGAGCAGCGCGTACATTGCGTCCGACGTCGCTACCGACAGGGTCGCGAGGTACGGCACGTCGCCGTCCTGCAGCGCGTCGTCCTCGCCCGTGACCGTCACCAGCTGCGGCGTCGCCCAGGTGGCCGCGGTGAACGTGAGGAGCGTGGGGGCGACGGCGCCCTCCGTGGGATCGGACGAGTTCACCACCACGAACACGTCCGAGGTCGGCGCCGCCGTCAGGTTCACCAGGAACGACGACGTGCCGCCGGCCTCTGTCGTGACCAGGTTCCCCGCCGGCGTGACCGCGTAGCCCGCGCCGTCGTCGTCCACGGTGGCGCCGTCCACCTGCACGTCGCCGAGCGCGGTCACGTCGTCGTACGCCAGATCCGCGGAGCTGGAGGCCACCACGTCCACCGTGAAGGCCACCGTACCGTCCACGAGAGCGTCATCCAGGCCCGTGACGGTCACGACCTGCGGCTGGTCCCAGTCCGCTGGCCGGAACACCAGCGTCGACGGGGAGGTCGAGGCCTCGGTCGCGTCCGACACCGCCAGGTCCAGCGTCACCGTCGCGCTCGGCGCCGTGCGCAGCGCCACCGTGAAGGTGTCCGTGGTCCCGGACTCCACCACCAGCAGGCCCGCGTCCGGCGCGAACAACACGCCCGGCGCGTCGTCGTCCCGGTTGGTCCCCGCCACCGGTGGCACGGCGAGGCTGTCCCACGCAGGGTCCGCGGAGGACGTGGGCCCGAGGAACACGGTGAACGGCACGTCGCCGTCCACCACCGCGTCGTCGACGCCCGTCACCTGCACGAGCCGGGGCACGTTCCAGTCGAGCGCGTCGAACGTGACGGAGGCCACCGAAGCGAGCGCCTCGGTCAGCGGGTCCACGTCGATCGAGATCGTGACCGGCTGCGCTGGTGGGCCCGACAACACGAGCTCGAAGGTGTCGTCGCCGCCCGCCTCGGTGGTCTGCAGCGCCCCGCCGGTGACGAGCACGGAGGCGCCGTCGTCGTCGGTGGTCGTGACGGCGACGGGCGCGACGGGGAGGCCCTGCCACGCAGCGTCGCCCGACGCCACCGCGAACGACACGGTCCAGGGCTGGTCCCCGTCGACGAGCGCGTCGTCCACCCCGGTGAGCGTGAGGGGCTGGTCGACGCCGAAGTCCGCCGCCGAGAACACCACGGACGGCGGCGACACCTCGCCCTCCCCCACGTCCGAGCTGGCCGCGGACACCGTGACCGGCGAGGCCGGCGCGGAGGTGAGGTGTACCAGCACCACCGCGGTGCCACCCGCTTCGGTCACGACCGGCGTGTTCGCCGTGACGACCACGCCCACGGCGTCGTCGTCGGCGTTCGTACCGGCCACGTCCGCCGGGTCGAAGCCCTGGTAGGCGAGGTCGGTGGAGGTCGCGGCGCCGAGCGTCACGGAGTAGGCCACGGCCCCGTCGACCACGGCGTCGTCGACGCCCGTCACGGTGACGGTGGCCGGCGTGCTCCAGTTCGCGGTGGTGAACACCAGCGACGACGGCGCGACCGAGGCCTCCGTGGCGTCCGCGCTGGAGACCGGCACCGTGACGTTCGCGGTGGGGGCAGAGTCGAGGACCACGGTGAACGTGTCCTGCCCGCCCGCCTCGGTGGTGCTCACGGGGCCGCCGGCCACCGTGATGCCTGGGGTGGTGGTCTCGTCGTCCGCGTTCGTGGCGGCCACCGTCACGTCCGGGAGGGCGGCGTACGTGGCGTCGGTGGACAGCGATGGGTCGAGGACCACGTCGTAGGCCACGTCGCCGTCCGCGAGCGCGTCGTCGAGGCCGGTGAGCGTGACGGTGCGCGCGGTGTCCCAGTTGGCCGGCGTGAACGTCATGGCCGGCGGAGAGACGCTCGCTTCGGTGGCGTCCGAGGTGGTGAGGTCGAGCCGGACGTTGCCCGTGGGCTCGCTCGCGAGGACGACGGTGAACTGGGCCTGGCCGCCGGCCTCCGTGGTGCGCAGACCGGTCGCGCCCACGAGGACCAGCGCGGTGGCGTCGTCGTCGGTGGTCGCAGCCGAGCGGACCACGGCGGGGAGCGCCTGGTAGTCGAGGTCCACGCTCGCGCCCGGGTCCAGCGTCACGGTCCACGCGGGCTCGCCGTCGTCGAGGTCGTCGTCGACGCCGGTGACGTCGACCTCCTGGGGGGTGCTCCAGCTCGCGGGCGTGAACGTGAGCTGGGCCGGCGACACCGTCCCCTCCGTGAGGTCCGAGCTCGACACGTCGACCACCACGTCCGCGAGCGGCGCTGCGTCGAGGGCCACCGCCAGCGTCACCACCGAGCCGGCCTCCGTCACCTGGAGGGTGCCCGACGGCGTGATCGCGAGGCCCGGCACCTCGACGCGGTACTCGAACGCGCCCTGGTCGTGTTCGGAGCCGCCCACGCCGTTGCCGTCTTCGGGGCGCGCGCGGTCGAGCACGTCGTGATCGGGCGCGCCGACGGAGGTCCCTGCGTCGATCGCGGGCGACGTGGCCGTCAGGCGGAGGTTGCCCCCGGGCTGGTCCACGTAGAACGGGTTGGTGGTGAGGTTGCCGCTGCCCTGGGTCACGCCGGAGAGGTTGGCGAACGCGTTGTTCCAGGCGTCGGTGTAAGAGACGTTCACTGTGCCGCTGCTGCGGTAGATCCCGTAGCTTCCGTTGTTGGTGACGATGGCGTTGGTGACCGTCACCGTGGGGGAGCCGCTCTGGGGCGCCACGTAAATCCCCGTGCCGCCCGCGTCGTCGATGGTGGCGCCGAACAGCGACACCGCCGGCGAGCCCGTCGTGTACACGTACACCGCGTTGCCCGACTGGCTCCGCGCCACGAGGTTGGTCACCGCCGGGCCCGCGGCCCCCGTGAGGTACAGGCCAGTGCCGCCGCCCACCAGCGTGAGCGCGTCGAGCGCGGGCGAGGCGCCGTCCACCCACACGCCCGCCGAGCTGACGGACCCCGTCTCCAGGAACGCGATCGGGAGCGTACTCGAGCGGTGGCGCAGACCGTACACCCCGTCCTCGCTGCGCGCGTGGGTCAGCGAGCCCGTGGCGCCCGCGAGCAGGTCCACGCCGTACCAGGACCCGACGCCGCCCGCGCCCTCGAACACGATCGGCTCGTACGCGGTGCCGTCGGCCAGGAGCTCCCCCAGGACCCGCAGCTCCACGCGGCTGGTGTCCGTGTGCGACTCCATGGAGTCGGTCGTCGCCGCGACCACGTGGACCCCGGCCTCCACCTCGAGCGTGGAGCCGACGGGCACGGTCACGTCACCCACCAGCGTCCACGGGCTGCCCGCGAGCGTCAGGACCTCGCCGCCCCACAACGTGCCCTGCAGGCCCACCGTCGGCGCGCCGACCCAGGGGAACGGGCCCAGATCCGAGGCGTCGCGGGCCGCGAACCGCGCGGGGGACCACTCCGTGAGCGCGAAGTCGGTACCGGGCGCCACGAACAGCGGGTTCTCCGCCAGGTTGTCGGCGCCCTGGGTCACGCCCGACAGGTTCGCGAACGCGTTGCGCCACGCGAGGGTGTGGTCCACGTTGACCGTGCCGCTGCTCCGATAGATTCCGTAGCTTCCGCTGTCCGTGACGATCGAGTCGTACACGTCCACGGTCGGCGAGCCCGACTGCGGCGCCACGTAGATCCCTGTCCCCGACGCGCTCCACACCGTGGCGTGGTCCACGTCGACCGACGCCGCGCCCGTGGTGTACACGTAGATGCCGTTGCCGGAGACGTCGTCCACCAGCACCCGGCGGAGGTCCACCGTGGGCGTGCCGGTGAGGTACACGCCGGTGGAGGTCTCGGAGACGACCACGTCCTCGACGAGGGCCGCGCCGGCCGTGACCCACACGCCCGCGCTCGAGGTCTCACGGATCACCGCGCGCCGGAGCGGGTTGCTGCTCACGCTGTCGGTGCGCAGGCCGTACACGCCCCCTTCGATCACCACGCGGTCGAGCACCGTGGTGTTGGCGGTGGGGAGCAGGTGCACGCCGTACCAGCGGCCCGCTCCGCTGGTGGCGCCGTCGAGCGTGACCACCTGGTTCACCGTACCGATGGCGAACAGGGTCCCTTCCACGCGGAGCTCGGCCCGGGTGTTGTCGGCGTAGGCCTCCATCACGTCGGTGGACGCGAACTGCAGCGTGGTGCCTGCGGACAACGTGAGCGTGACCGCGGGGGACACCGTGAGGTCGCCGGGGACGGCAGTGACCCCGGCCGGGACCACGGTGTCGACCCACAAGGTGCCGTACAGGCCGTTCGTCGGGACGCCGGCGTAGGCGAGGGCGCCCAGATCGGAGCCGTCGCTGGCTGCGAACCGCGCGGGGGAGTTGGAGGTGAGCTCCAGATCCGTCGACGAGACGTAGATCGGGTTGGCGGAGAGGTTCCCGGCGCCCTGCGTGACCCCCGACAGGTTCGCGAAGGCGTTGCGCCAGGTGAGCGAGTGGTCCACGGACACCGTACCGCTGCTCGTACAGCGGGTTCGCGGCGAACACCCCGCTGCCCTGGGTCACCCCGGACAGGTTCGCGAACGCGTTGTCCCAGGCGTCGGTGAACGAGGCGTTCACGGTGCCGCTGCTCCGGTAGATGCCGTAGCTCCCGGACCCCGTGACGATGCTGTTCGTCACCGTCACCGTGGGGGAGCCCGACTGGGGCGCGACGTAGATCCCGGTGCCCGAGACGTCGGCGACGGTGAGGTGGTCGAGGTCGGTGGTGGTGGCGCCGGTGGTGTACACGTACACGCCGTTGCCGGAGACGCCGCGGATCACGGTGTCGACCACGGTCGTGGTGACGGCGCCGGACAGGTATACGCCGGTCGAGGTGCCCGTGATCTCGCCGGCCGCCAGGGTGAGGACGCCGCCGGCGCCCCAGATGCCACCCGACGACGTGAGCTCCGTCGTGAACCCCAACAGGTCCGCGGTGCCGGACGAGCGAACGCCGTACGTCGCGTGCGCAAAGGTGGCGTCGGTGAGGTCGAGCGCGCCGCCCACCTCCACCACCAGGCCGTACCAGGTGCCGGCGGCCGTCCCGCTGTCGGCCAGGAACGCGACCTCGTTTCCGGGCGCGCCCTGCACGGAGATCGTGCCCGCCGCGATCAGCTCGACGCGGCTGCTGTCGAGCCCGGAGAAGGACGCGTCCGACGAAGCGAACCGGACCTCGACGCCCTCCTCGATGGTGAGGGTGGCGCCCGAGAGCACGGTCACGTCGCCCTGGACGATCCATGGGCTGCCGGCCAGATCCCAGGTGGTGTTCCCGAGCGAGCCCCCCGGGACGACGGTTGCGAACGCGGAGGGGACGAGCAGTGGACCGAGGATCATGGGGCGCTCCCGTGGCCCCTCCCCTTCACGCGACCCTGCAGTGCGGGCACGTATCGGGGTGTTTCAGGCCAGCTGCGCGCTCGGACGGTACACTCCGCCCGCATGGGGACCCCGGGAACCGTGGTGGGCGGTCGGTACGTGATCGAGGGCCTCCTCGGTCAGGGGGGCCAGGCCGTGGTCTACCGGGTCCGGGACCGCGACGGCACCCTGCGCGCCCTCAAGCAGCTGCTGCCCGCGTGCGCCGGCAAGAAGCGCCTGCGCGCGCGGTTCGAGAACGAGGCGCGCATCCTGTCCACGCTGCGCCACCCGAACCTCGTCCAGGTGTCGGACGTGGGGGGCCAGGACGGGCTGCCGTGGTTCGTCATGGAGTTCGTCGCGGGCGGGAGCCTGGCGGACCGGATCACGCGGGACGGGCCCCTGCCGCCGGACCGGGCGATCCAGCTGCTGCTCCAGGTGTGTGCGGGCCTCGAGGCGGCCCACGCAGCCGGCGTGATCCACCGCGACGTGAAGCCACACAACGTGCTCCTCGGCGAGGGCGACACCTGCAAGCTCATGGACTTCGGCATCGCGCACGACGAGCTGGCGGGCCTGCGGACCCGGGCGGGCGCGTCGCTCGGGACGGAGGGGTTCATGGCGCCCGAGCAGGCCGCGGACGCAGCGTCCGTCGACGGCCGCGCGGACGTCTACGGGGTGGGCATGACCGGGTACGTCCTGGTGACGGGCCGGGACCCCCTGCAGTTCGTCCAGGGACGGGTGGACGGGGTCCCGCGGGCGATGTTGCCCCTCCTCACCCAGGCCACCGAAGACCGCGCAGACGACCGGTTCGCCTCGGTAGCTGCCTTCGCGGCGGCGCTGCGTGCGGTGCAGGCCGGCGTCCCGACGGAGCCCGCACGCGTGAGCCCGCCGAGCGCCCCCCCGCCCGCCGCGTTGCCGACCTCGTTCCTGGAGACGCCGCCGGGCGCGCCGCGGTCGCTGACCTCCCTGTCGATCGGCGGCCGCCAGTCCGACGAGGATCACCGCCCCCGCCCCGCCTACCGCTGGCTGGTGGGCGGGGTGGTGTCGCTGGTGGTGGTGGTGGTCCTGGCCGTCGCGGTGGCCCTGGGGCTCCGCGGCTGAGCTGGTCGACCTGACGCGCCGTAGCCCGCGCCCAGGGTATCTTCGCGAGATGCCGAACCTGGACCGTGTGCTGGCGTACTACGAGGTCTTCGACGAGTGGTCGCGGCTCGAGACCCCGCAGGGCCGGCTCGAGCTGGTTCGGGCGCTCGAGCTCATCGATCGCGAGGTTGCCCCAGGCTCCGCAGTGCTGGACCTCGGAGGTGGGCCGGGCCGCTACGCCCTTGCGCTCACCCGGCGCGGCCATCGGGTGGTGCTCGCCGACCCCTCGGCCGTTCAGCTCGACGTGGCGCGAGAGCGTGCCCGGGAGGCCGGCCTCGTGTTCCCGATCGTGGAGGCGGACGCACGCTCGCTCGACGGCCACGCGGACGGTGCTTACGACGCCGTCCTCGCGTTCGGTCCGTTCTACCACCTGATCGACGCCGTGGACCGTGAGCGGGCGGCCGCGGAGGTCGCGCGGGTGCTTCGTCCCGGAGGAGTCCTGCTGGCGCAGATCATGCCTCGCCTGTCGGGTGTGCGGGGGATCCTCGAACGCGCGTCGTACGCGCCCGCACACGTGGGAACAGGAGCGCTGCGCCGGGTGCTCCACGATGGGAACTTCGTCAACGCCTCGGCGCAGGGCTTTCCGGTGGGGTGGTACCCCCACGCGGAGGAGGCTCGGGCCCTGTTCGCCGGCGCCGGGCTCGTCGAAACGGGGTTCGAGTCGCTTCGCGGGATCGCGTGTGGTCGTGAGGCGGCGCTCCTCGCCCTCCGCGACCCGCACCCGGACCGATTCGCCGAGGCGATGGATGTCCTTCGCGCTACCGCGCGCGACCCGGCGGTGATCGCGCTCGGGGACTACGCCGTGTGGACCGGACGGAGGCGGGACGGAACCCGCTCGTGAACCGGGGTCAGCGGGTCAACCTACGTGCTGGGAGGCGGGTCCGCAGGCGCTTCGAGGCCGAGACCGGCGCAGCTCCCGATCACCTGCGCAAGGTAGTCCTCGGGCCAGACCTCCCCGCTCTCGCGCCGGGCCATGCGGGCCAGGAACACAGCCAGGGGCAGCCCCTCCTGCTGCGCCCGCGCTGCGAGCCGCTCAGCGGTCACCTCGTCCACCGAGAACTGCAGCTCGGGCATGGGTCCTCCCTGCTCTCCTTCGCGTACCACACCCGTCGCGTGGTCTCCCCGAAGGACCTGTCCTGGGTTTCAGGGGTGCGGCGTGATCGTGGGCTCGTACAGGAAGTAGCCCACGGCGCTGCCACCCACCGACGCGTACTCGTCGTCGATCCACAGGTGGATGCGCGACCCGACGACCTGCGCGGCCACGTTCCCCAGCACCGACGGCCCGGTGACGTTCGAGATCGCCAGGAACGGGTTGTCCGGCGACTTGTCCCAGTTGATCCCGTCCGAGGACGTGGCCATGTTCAACGTGGTGTCGAGCGGCGTGATGAAGCTCGTGCCCGGGATCGGCTGCCAGTCGCGGAAGCCCACGTAGAACATGTACCAGGTGTCCTCGAACTTCACGACCGCAGCCGAGGCCACGCCCATCTGGTCCTCGCGCCCCGGCCCCGCCGGCAGCACCGGCTGGCGACCGGGATCGATCGCCGACAGCTCCTCGCCGCCGTAGCCGAACACCTCGCACTTCTGGTCGCTCGCGCCGCCGTTCGTGCCGCCGATGTACCCGAGGAAGCCGTCGCCGGGCGCGTGCTGGAGCGAGAGCGGCCAGCAGTACCGCACGCCGCCCACCTCCTCGGAGAGCTCGAGGATGGGGTCGCCGAAGTTCAGCTCGTCCCAGGAGATCCCATCGGTGCTCTGCAACATCCCGAGGCCGTTGCCCTGGGTTTCGTAGTTGACACCCTGGTACTGGAGCACGTAGCGGTCGTCGGTCGAGTCCCACACCACCGAGACCGCCGCCATGGAGTCGCGGTTCCACCCGCTGGTCGGGCTCTCGTAGACCGGGTTGTCGGGGTGGGGCGTCCAGTTCACGCCGTCACCGCTGACCGCGTAGCCGAGGCCCGTGCCGCCGCCGCGCAGGCTGGTGGCGTACCACATCTGGTAGAACGGGTGCCCCAGCACCTCCTCCGCGTGAAACCCGACGGAGCCCACGCCGGAGCCCGCGGCGATCCAGTCCTCGCGCTCCCCGCCGACCGTCCCCGCGAACACGGGGTTGCAGTCGTACCGCGAGAACTGCGTCCCGGAGATGGGGGAGAACGGGCACTCCGTGACGTCGTTCGGGTTCACGTCGACCGGTCCGGAGGAGACCTGGTAGTCGGAGGCGCAGGCGGCGAGGAGCAGGAGCGGCGGCAGGACGCGGGTCACGGGACCTCCAACCCACCGATTGTACCCTGGCGCGCTGGCCCTCCGGCGGGGAAGGATGAATCGCCAGGGCCGGAGGGTTAGTCGTGCGAAGCTCCGGAGGTTTCGTGTTCGCCTTGATCCTCGCCCTGCTCCTGCCCGCCCACGCCGAGACCGCGGACGAGATCGTCGCCAAGGCCCGCACCGCCAACCAGGTCACGAGCTCCATCCAGCACCTGAAGATGACGCTCGTCGCGAAGAGCGGCAGCACGCGCGTGAAGGAGCTCGACCTCAAGTCGCGCCGCGCCGGCGACGTGAACCAGACCTACATGCGCGTCACGGCGCCGTCGGCGGAGGCCGGTGTGGCGCTCCTGCTCATCGACAAGCCGGGCACGTCCGACGAGCAGGTCATGTACATGCCGGCCACCAAGAGCGTGATGATGATCTCGGGCTCGAGCCGCAAGGGCAACTTCGTGGGCTCGGACTTCTCGTACGAGGACTTCGAGTTCCGGGACGCGAGCGTGGGCGGCATGACCCTCTCCGAGGATCGCGCGGACGCCTGGGTCCTCTCCGTCGCGCCGCAGAACTCCACGTACACGAAGGTCCTCGTCACCATCGCCAAGGCGAACCTCGTGATCTCGAAGGTCGAGTTCTTCGACGCGAACGGCCCGCTCAAGGTGCTGGAGGTCAAGAAGACGGCGGTCGAGAACGGCGTGACCATCGCGGTGCTCACCGAGATGACGAACCTCGTGAAGGGCACCAAGACCATCCTCGAGATCACGTCCCACCAGCTGAACGTGGGCCCCGACGTCCTCCCCGACGAAACCTTCACCCGCGGGTTCCTCGAGCGGGGCTGAGCTCCGGTGGGATAGCGTGCCGGCCTCGCGGAGGGCAGGCATGTGGTGGACGGGGGTCGCGTGGGGCGGAGAGCCCGTGGTGGGCGGGACGATCAAGCCCGTCGTGTGGGCCGACCTCGTACCTGGTGACTTCGAGGACGAAGACGTGCTCGAGGTGGACACCTGGGCCCGCATCTTCGCCAACGGGGACTTCGCCGGCGGGGACCGCTGGTTCGTGGAGGGCCGGCTCCAGCACCATGCGCTGTTCGGGCCCGAGAGCGCGTCCGCAGAGGGCGGCACCCCCACCGAGGCCTGGTGGGAGCTCCAGGTCGGCGAGGCCGGCTTCGACGGCAAGCTCGCGGGTCCCGTACACCTGCGGGCGGGTACGCTCGTGGAGCGCTGGGGCCAGCTCAACCTGCTCCCCGTGTCCGATGTGCTGAACGCGCGGGACTTCCGCAACGGCCTGCGCCAGGACCCCGCGTTCCAGAAGCTCGCCGCGCCGATGGCGGTGGTGTCGGTGCAGGACCGTGGCCTGCGGTTCGAGACCACGTACGTCCCGTTCCCCGTCACCGACCGGATGTGGCTCCGCGACACCGACTGGAGCTACGCCCGCCAGGGCTTCACGCCCGACCTGCTCAACGCCGCCACGGGCTTCTCGAACCCCGGAGGGGGCGACGCCGCCGCCATCCAGACCGTGCTGCGCAACGCGTCGCTGTCGATCGACGACCTCGCTCCACAGAACCGGCGGAACCTGGACACCTCGTTCAACACGAGCTCGGTGCCCGAGGCGTTCCTGTTCACGGGCGACCTCGCGGAGCGCATGGAGATCAGCAGCCCCAACGCGCAGCTCGCGCTCACCGGGGGCTGGCTGCGGTCCCGCCAGCCGGACTCGTCCCTGTCGCCCACGTTCGAGGCCATGTTCCGCGACGCCACGCTGCCCGCCTCCCTCGATGCGCTCGCGACCGACGGCATCCTCCTGGTCGACTGGCCGCGCACCGCGGTCGCCGGGGTGGACGGCTCGGCGCTGGTGGGCCCGGTGCAGCTGCGGCTCGACACCATGTTCAAGACCGCCCACGTGGTGCGGCGGTACTGGGGCCAGGCCGCGACCACCCCGTGGCTCGGCACTGGGGTGGCGATGGACTGGGTCCAGAGCGCAGCGCTGCAGGTGACGCTCGAGGCCCGCTGGCAACACCTGTTCGAGCCCCCGAAGGACCTGATGTTCTCGCTCGAGGACCAGGTGCAGATCGCCGGCGGTGTGCGCTGGGTCACCGCGCGCGACCGGCTGGTGGCGCAGCTCGGCGGCGTGTACGACCCCACGTTCGGGGAGGGCTTCGTGCGGCCGAGCCTCGGCTGGCGGGCCAGCGACCACGTGAACCTCGAGCTCCAGGCCAACGTGATCGCCGGAAAGACCGCCCCTCCGGTGGGCTTCCTGATCGATGGTACGGAGGACTCCCCGGAGAACCCCGCGTTCACGTACCAGGGGGGTCCGCTGTCGTACTTCCAGCAGAACGACGAGATCGGGCTGTCGGTCGAGTTCATCCGGTAGGGTCAGAACAGCAGCGCGGACCCCTCCTCTGCCACGTCGAGCTCCACGTCGTCGCAGAACGTGACCTCTCCGTCGGCGTCGGTGTCGATCCACACCGCCACCCCGCCGCGGGCGCCCGCGAAGAACATCGGCGTCGGGATGGCGCCGTCGGCGTCGAGGGCGAGCTGCCGGCCCCGGAGCACGACCGGGGTGGTGATGTACACCTCGACCCCGCGCCGGAGGAGCCGGTTCTTGATGCGGCCGATGAGCTGGTTGGTGAGCTCGCCCACCCAGTCGCGGACGCTGCCGCCGGGGACGGGGTTGCTCTGAGATGGTGGTCGCCAGCGAGATCCGCAAGCTCGGCACCTCCGAGTCGTTCCCGCACCTGTTCGACCTGCTGGCGCAGTTCGTGTCCCAGGTCACCTCGTACCGGTGGTTGGCGCTGGTGCCCGACCGCGCGCGGTTCCTGGGCCTGCACGCCAACCCGGCCACGCGCGCCGACGCCGAGCGCGTGGCCCGCGCCACCTTCGACGTGGGCAGCGACGTGGCCCTGGCCGTGGTGGAGGACGACGACGCCGATCCGGGGCCTGCGGACGCGGAGGTGGTCACCGCGGTGGTGCTGCTCGGGGAGCGCCCGGTCGGCCGGATCGCGATGTGCCCGAGAGGCTCCGCGTTCGAGGCCGAGTCGCTGCTGCGGATCGTCTCGCGCGAGCTCGGGGGCCCGCTGCAGATGGCGCTCCTGGTGGAGGAGTCGCAGCGGCACGCCACGATCGACGCGCTCACGGGGCGGCTCAACCGCCGCGCGTTCGTCGAGGCCGTCGGGCGCGAGGTGTACCGGTGTCGGCGGTACGGGGACGGGTTGTCGATGCTGCTCCTGGACGTCGACCACTTCAAGGCCGTGAACGACCAGCGTGGCCACGCGGGCGGAGACCTGGTGTTGCGCGCGCTCGGCGCGCTGCTGGGCTACCACCCCCGCAAGAGCGACCTCGCGGCCCGGTGGGGCGGGGAGGAGTTCGTGGTCGCCATGCCGTCGACGTCGCTGGAGAACGCGCTCCTCGCAGCGGATCGCCTGCGGGAGGCCATCGCCGCCCTCCCGATCCGGGACAGCCAGGGCGAGCTGGTGCCGGTCACGGTGTCGATCGGTGTGGCCGCGCTGGGCCCCGACGACACCCTGGAGCAGCTGATCGACCGCGCGGATCGGGCGATGTACCGGTCGAAGACCGCGGGGCGAAACCAGTCGCACGCGGCGCGGGTGGGCACCGACGGGCAGGTCGTGTTCGATCGGCCCAGCGCTGTCCAGGCAGCCTGAGCCGCTGCGTCCGCTCATGGGTCACGTTGGCCACGCATCCACGTGCGGATGAGCCGCTTGGGGTTGGTACCTCGGCGCGCGACGCTAGCGTTCTTCGACCGGCGCCAAAGGAACCAGCCCGAGGTGCAGATCGACGGCCCGGGCACCCGGTTCCAGGGCCCGGTCGTGGATGGACCGGAACACCAGCCCGCACAGTGTCACCCCGACCAGGAACATCCCCGCGAACGGCGCGGCGCCGAGCAGGCTCTGGCCTTGGAGCGCCAAGGTCGTGCCGACCATCCCCACCAGCGCGGCCGACATGCAGGTGCCCTGGACCACGAAGATCGAGGCCACGAGCCAACCCGTCGCCGCGCGACGCAGGAGCAGGACCGCAGTGGCGAGCGCCAGCGGGACCTGGAGCCCGAGGTCGAGCGCGTGGACGACGTGGCCGACCGCCGCTGCCCCCACCGGATAGCCGAAGTCACCGGCGGTCGTCTGGGCGACGATGCCGCCGAGCCAGGCCATGGCCAGGCCCAGGCCGAGGAACACCCCCCAGCCGGCGACGGCGCGCCGGGGTGCCCGCAGGTCGACCCGCCGCGGCAGCGGGGCTCGAGCAGGCCATCGGTGCCGAGCCCGGCTCGTTCCGGCAGCTGTCGTGGCTCACCGATCTCGCCTCCATCGGGCCCGGCCTGCAGCTGGCGATGGCCGGAACCGTGCAACTCGATGGCGTGACCGGCCAGGTCGCCGATCGGTGCACCACGGTCGTCGGACGGGACGGGGACGCGACCGTACACGCCCGGAACCTCGACTTCTGGGGCATGGGGTTCTGGCAGCCCCACGCCACGCTCGTGTTCGTCGAGCCGCTGGGGCCCGACGGCGCCCCGGACGGGCTCCGCTACGCCCACGTCGGCACGGTGGGCGAGCTGTTCGCCGGCTCCAGCGGCGTGAACGAGGCGGGCCTGTCGGTCACGAGCCACCTGCACGCCACCCGCGACGTGGCCCTGGTGTCCGGCCGGATGCGGATGGGCACGGCGTCGCTCCTCTGGGAGGGGGTCACTGGACGCCACGACCGCGGCGGCGAGTCCATCCACGTGTTGTTCGAGTCCCTGCTCCGCGACGCCTCCAGCGTGGACGAGGCCATCGAGGTCCTCCGGCACCACCGGCCCGTCGGCGCCTGGAGCTTCGTGGTGTCCGACCCCTCTGGAGACCGCGCCGTGATCGGAACCGACGCCCGGGACTTCCACGTGGCGCGGGGGGCCAGCGTGAACACGAACTTCTACCTGGATCCCGCGATGCACGCGCGCGAGCTGAACCCTGCGCGCGGGCCGGTCGAAGGCGCGCGGCTCCGGTACGCACGGGCGGAGGCCCTGCTCGCCGCCGCCGGTCCGGCGCTGACCCCCGAGGCAGCAGCGCAGCTCCTCCGGGACCGGTTCGACGCAGCCGTCGGTCGGGACCGCGCGACGAGCGCGAACACGGTGGCTTCTCCCGACACCTCGCAGTCCGTGATCCTGGTGACCGCGCCGGGCCGCGCGCCCGTGTTGTGGCTGGCCGACCCCAACCTCGACGACCCCTTCCGGCCTGCACCGTTCGCCACGTTCGCCGCCTTCCACTTCGACGAGGGCTTCGCGCCCGGCCGGACGACCCACGGCGAGCTCCCGTTCGTCGACGACCCGGACCTGGCGCACGTCGGGGCCGCCTACCGGAACGCGATGCGGTTGGTGATGGACGTCCGCGACCAACCGGGCGCCGCGGCGGCCCTGCGCGCGATCGACACCGACGACGCAGGGATCCACCTGATGGCGGCTTGGGCCTCGGCGGCGGTCGGCGAGACCAGCGTCGCCCGCGCCACGTTGGACACGATCCCGCTGGACGGCCTCTCGTACCACCACCGCGCGCTGGCAGCGTGGCTCGACGGCGAGCTCCTCCGCGCAACGGGCGACGAGGCGGGTGCGCGCGGGGCCTGGGAGCACGGGCTGGCGGGCCTCGACGACCCCGGTCCGAACGCGGCCCTCGACGGGCTCCTCCGCGCGGTCCTCGCGCACCGGGTGGCGGGCGGTTCGAGCGGGGCGCTGCCGTTCCCGGACCTGAAGTTCCAGGACGTGCTCGAGCTCCGGACCCCCGGCCGCGCGGCCCGGTGACCGCCCGAAGCCGGCCCAGGGGTTGTTGAAAAATTTCTTTACGATCCCCCTTGTGCGCGGGAGCGGGGTGGGGCACTCTTCAGGTGCGAGCTGACCCCAGCTCCCGCCCTCCGGGGCTCACCGATTCACGCTGGAGCACACCATGATGAAGTTCATCCGCGACGAGCAGGGCGCCACCGCGATCGAGTACGGCCTCATCGCCTCCCTCATCGCCGTCGTCATCATCGGCGCCGTCACCGCCCTCGGCGGTGGCCTCACCACCACGTTCACCACCGTGGCCGGCGCCCTCTGATCGACCCGGCGGCTCCGGCCGCCACCGTCGCGCGAATGCCGGGCACCTGCCCGGCATTCTGCGTTTCTGGGGGCGACCGCCAGGCGCCGCTCCAATCACGTTGAAAATTTTCTTTCTGCACCCTTGCATCCGGGACCGCGCCGAGGCATCCTTCTCTTGCGGGCTGCCACCGGCCCCTCCCCTTCGGGGACCACCGACTCACTCTGGAGCACACCATGATGAAGTTCATCCGCGACGAGCAGGGCGCCACCGCGATCGAGTACGGCCTCATCGCCTCCCTCATCGCCGTCGTCATCATCGGCGCCGTCACCGCCCTCGGCGGTGGCCTCA
>JBIKWC010000100.1:0-21781 GCA_044356535.1 Myxococcota bacterium | reverse complement strand
GGCATCCTTTGTCCCGTGTTGGCCTGATTGAACGTGTAGATGCTGGCGCCGCCCGGGCTCCCTGTGGAAGGGCCGCCCTGACTGGATGCCGCCACGTCGGGATGGTCCTCACTCGCGACCACTCGAATCTCGAAGCCGTCAGGGTTGACCCAGTATCTCATGACGTCCGACATTCTGTCCTGCTCAACCTGACAGTCTGTCGGACTTCTGCTGAGGCATGTCTGGAAGCGACGGATCGTCCAAAGGATGAGGTCACGGTTCACAACCAGTAGACGGTAGGCATCCCGGATGGCGTCGCGCTCCGAGGGGCACACGATTTCGGAAACGTTCTCAACGCGCGTTGCATCATTCGCAAGCCGGAAGTCGATCCGATGGTCACCCAGCTCAACCTCACGCACCTCCCGCAGCATCTCGCGGGCCGAGTGGGGATTGGTACACGGCAACTCATACCGCTGGCTCTGTTGCCCAAAATAGTACGGGTCCTGGTCCCTGAAGGCGAAGTAGAGCTCCTGGTCGCATGGCTCCATGCGTGCGGCGTCTTGCAGCCCCACATCCTCCGCCCACCGACCGCCGCCCTCGCCTGCGCAGTCAGCCCCCGGAAACGAACTCGGCACGGCATCTCCAGTGCCCGCCGATGACGAAACGTCGATGCCGGCCCAGGTGTCGAGGTCCGCGCGCATCGTCAGAGCCACGAGCCGACGACGAGCGCCCGAACCTGCGCCCGGGGGTTCCCGGCCGCCCCCGACTTCTTCCGCGCTGCCACGCCGAACTGCATCAGCAGGTTCGTGGTGGCGTTCGCCCCCACCGGCAGCGACAGCGCCGTCGCGTTCCGCTCCGAGTTCGGCGTCGACGGGTTGGCCCACGCCGCCTCCACCGTCTGCCACGTGTTCGGGCTCCGCACGTCGTTCGCCGTGCGCACCACCAGCTGGTACTCGAGGTAGCTCGACTCGTTGTCCTCCACCGAGAACACCGCCATCACCTTGTCGAAGTCCACGGTCGGCCCCCAGTCGCCCACCGGATAGTAGTTGATGTCCGTGCCCACCTCACCCGGCAACAGGTCGAGGTCCGCCCGCCCCAGCGTCCCACCGCACCCCCGGACCGCGTACGTGGCGCCCACGTCCGCCATCCCCAACACCGTGCCCGCCGTGTTCGAGTACCCGACCCCCAGCCGCACCAGGAGCTTCGTCGTCGACAACGTCGTCTGGCGGAAGTGCGTGAACCCCTCCGTCGTGATCATGGAGCCCGAGCTGAATAGCGCCGGCGCATCCGGCACCTCCGCCCGCACCGCCGCCAGCTGGTAGGCGGGCTTGCCCTGCCAGTTCCCGACCCGGTTCCGGACGTTGAGCAGCGCGTCCGCCGTGTTCAGGCCGTGCAGCACCATCCAGTCGGTGAGCCAGAGGTACGCGGTCCCGGTGCCGAACGACACGGTGGTTCCGCCGGGGGGCCTGATGATCTTCGAGCACGACATGTTCTTCTCTCCTTTCGGCACTCCTATCGTGTCACGCCCGTGGCATTCATCGCCGACTCCATCAGGAACTATTTTTATCACCTGCGGAATTCACTTTGCATGCATTGATGGCAAAATTTGCCGCAGGCTCCGGCTCCGGCTCCGGCTCCGGCTCCGGCTCCGGCTCCGGCTCCGGCTCCGGCTCCGGCTCCGGCTCCGGCTCCGGCTCCGGCTCCGGCTCCGGCGAGCGTACCATTTCGGTACAATTGCGATACTGTTATGTTGTCACGAATTGTCATGCGTGCCCTGCGTGAAGGGATCCGCCGGAGGCAGGCCGGACTACGGTGGGTGGGCGCCCCCCCGGACCCGCCGCTGGTCTGCAGTGAACGACAACCCGTGCACGCCTCGGAGCCGGCACGAGCAGCCTCGACCGCTGCAGCGGGGCCACAGGACCAGCTCGAGGCCCTCGCGCGTGCAAGCCCAGAACGTAGACGCTACGGCACCGGGAGAGCAGCGGGTGCGTCGACCCGCCGGTACCACACCGCGCGGCGGCCCGAAGGCAACAGCGCTCCCTCCAGCACCCACCCCTCGCGGAACGCAGGCGAGGCGAACAGCTCGCGGTCGCTGCGGTACGCGGGCGTGCGCTTGCCGGGCGCCGCGCCGAACATCACCAGGTCAGGCGCGCGGGACAACACGTAGGCGCCATCACCCTTCTCGTGGCCCGCCTGGCCGCGGCCCATGCTGGCGATCGGGCGCCGGGCGATGGTGCGGTCACACAAGCCCAGCATGTCGATGGCGACGAAGCCGCTGTAGTACGGCACCGTTCCGGCCGTGTTCGTGGCGAGCACGGTGTCGGGGGGGAAGTGGTCACGCAGCCACAACCCCACCTCGCGGCCGCGCTCGGTGACGGTGTCTTCGGCGTCGCGCGGCGACAGGCGCCAGTCGAGCCACGGGCCCGCCAGCTGCCACGCGACGACCCCGACCAGCGCGAGCTCCCCGGGCCGGGACCGGACACTGCTCGCCGCGAGCCACGCCGCCGTGGGCACCAGCGGGACGAAGAACCGCCACGCGGGAAGGGCGTCGCCGCCGACCGCCACCACGAACGCGACGTGGAGCGCCACCCACGCGACGGGAGCAGCGGTCGCCCGGTCGCGCAGAGCGACGAACGCCGCCACCACCAGCGGCCCACCCCACGGCGCCCAGCGGCGGAGGTGGCCGAGCCCGCGCAGCACCTGCTCGGACGTGGCGCCGACCTTGGCGTGGGCGGGGTTGGGCACCCAGTCCGCGTACGCCCACCACCGCAGGAGCGCGTGCCCACCCACGAGGGCCAGGCAGGTGAGCCCGAGCGTGGCAGCAGCCCGCCGCCGGCCGGAGAGCAGGTGGTCGGCGAGCTGGAGCGCGGGCACGAGGGCGAGCTCGGGCCGCACGAGGGGCGCGAGCGCCGCCACCACCGGCGCCCACGGACGCGCCTCGCGGTGCCCGACCCACGCCACCAGCGCCACGGCCGCAGCGAGCGTGGTCTCGAGGCCGCCCCCGGCCCAGGCCAGGAGGGAGCCGGAGGTGCCTGCCAGGAGCACGGCGAGCGCAGCGCGGCGCGGGTCGCGGTCGAACGCCAGCAGCACCAGCGCGCCCACCACGGAGGCCGTGCCCCAGACCCGGGCAGCGTGGACCGGATCCACCCCGGCGGCGTGGGCGCCCGCGATCAGCGCGAGCCACACCGGCGACGAGTAGCCCTCGACCCACTCGCCGGGGTTGTACACGGGCCCCTGGCCACCGACCCAGTTCACCGCGTAGCGGAACACGATGAACGCGTCGTCGACGACCCAGTCTCCGAGGCGCCACGACGTCGCCCCCAGGGAAACGGCATCGAGGAGCAGGGCGAAGGCGAGGGCGAGGCGCGGCATCTGGAGAGCGTGCCCCGGCGGCGACCTCCGCCGCCACCCCGGTCATGCCTGACCCGGACGTTTCCCCACCTGCCGCGCGAGCCAGTCCGCAGCCACTCCAACTCGTCCCGGAGCGAGCGAGGGGCCCAGGCGCCGGTCCCGAGCGGAGCCAGGTGGCCTTGGAGCCGACCCTGGCGTTTGCGGCGGAGCGGCGCGGCGTCGAGGTTGAGCACCCGAGTCACGTCGTCCTTCGCCACCGGCTCGGAGACGAGCGCGCCATTCGTGGTCAACCGCACCAGCTCGCGCACAGGACGGTCGTACGCGTGGACGACCGCGAGCGGCGCGTCGCCTTTGGCGGTGTCGCAGTGCCGGCTGCCCTCTGTCTCCCCCGAGCAGCACAGGGCGAGGTTCGTCCAGTCGAAGCGGTTGTCCGGCGCCTGCGGTACGAGGTGCTCGATCTTCGTGGCGCGATCGGCTGCGAGCTGGTCCAGGCAATACGCGCACAGGTCGGACTGGTCGCGCCGCAGGGTCGTGCGAAGGTCGTGTTTCACGTCGCCGGGGAGGTCCTCCCAGCCGCAGCGTTCGAGCGGCGCGTTTTGCCGCTTCCACCCACGGAAGGGGTGTGGTTCGGCACCCTTCTTCCACCGCACGTCAGGATGCCTCGAGACGGTGAACCACCGCGTCCCAGTAGTGCCAGTCGCCGCCCTCGTCCGTCAGCTGGGCGAGGGTGCGGAGGTGGGCTCGCGCCTGGCCCAGGTCGCCAGCGTCCACCGCCGCGCGCACTGCGACCAGGGCCTGGTGGACGTCCTGCTTGCGGGCCGGCTGACCGAAGACGTCCTCGAGCACGGCGTTCGCGTCGAGCCCACGCCCGTGCCCCGACTCCACCAGCTGGAAGTCGCGGAGCACACGGAGGTGGCGCGGCTCACACTCGGAGACGACCACCGGCGAGTGGGTGGTCCAGACCCACTGCACGTTCGGGAACACGCTTCGCAAGCCGGGCACCAGGCGGCGCTGCCACGCGGGGTGACAGTGCTGCTCGATCTCGTCCACGAGGACCGTGGCCTCGACCTCCAGCGGGTCTCCGGGCCGCTCGAGCAGGGCGAGGCGCCTGGCCAGGTCGGCGACGAGCGCGACCGCAGCGCGTTCCCCCTCGGAGAAGGACGAGAACGGCAGCGTCGCACCATCCCGTCGGGTGAGGCCCAGGACGGGCCCGGCAGAGAACGGCGGGAGCCGCCGGTGGATCCGGAGCTGGGTGAACTCTGGGAACAACTTGAGGACGGCGCGACGAACGGCAGAGAGACCCGGGTGCTCGGTTGGCTGCCCGTAGCGGACCTGCTCGTTCTCCAGGTCCTCCATCTCGCGAAACCAGTCGAAGAACGAAGAATACCCGCTCGACGCATCCCACCAGCTCTCGAGCGCCAGCTCGGTGGACCACGGGCGGCTGGCGGATGGGCTGCGGGTCAGGTCGACCACCGACCGGGAGGCCCCGTAGTGCAAGAAGGTCAACCCCCTCCGCACGATGGTCACGGGCAACGGCTCGGCGAACGGATCCCGGTTCGAGTAGCGGAGCTCCGAGCGCCACCCGGGACCTTCGGCCACTGCGGAACTGTCCCCGGTGCTCCCCACCCTGCGCAGGTCGGACTCGCCGGGCACATCCGGCCCCGCGACCTGCTTCGCGGCACACCAGACCAGGGCTTTGAGGATCGACGTCTTTCCGACGCCGTTGGCCCCCACCAAGACGGTCAGGTCGGCCTCGAACGACAGGGTGAGGGCCGAGAAGCCCAGGAAGTCGGTCAGCGCGAGCGTACTCAGCTGGCTCATCGAGGCACCCTATCTCCGCCCGCGGCCACCCACCCACCGCCCAGAGTCCGGGACGGGGGCGGGTTCGCCGCTAGAACTCGATCGAGCCCGGGACGCGGGGGAACGCGATCACGTCCCGGATGTTCTGCATCCCGGTGAGCCACATCAACATCCGCTCGAAGCCCAGCCCGAACCCGCCGTGCGGGGTGGTGCCGAACCGGCGGAGGTCGAGGTACCACTCGAGGTGCGCGGGGTCCATCTTGCGCCGGGCGAGCGCGGCCTGGAGCGCGTCGAGCCGCTCCTCGCGCTGGCTCCCGCCCACCACCTCGCCGATGCGCGGCACCAGCAGGTCCGTGGCGGCGACCGTGCGGCCGTCGTCGTCGAGGCGCATGTAGAACGCCTTCTGCTCCCACGGGTAGTTCGTGACGAACACCGGGCCCTTGAAGTACTCCTCGGCCAGGAACCGCTCGTGTTCGGCCTGCATCGAGGTGCCCCAGCCGATCGGGAACTCGAAGGTCCGCCCCGACTTCGCCAGGATCTCCTGCGCCTCCGTGTACGTGATGCGCGCGAACGGGCGCTGCACCACCTCGCGGACCTGCCCCGGCACGCCGGGCGCGATGCGCTGGTCGAAGAACGCGAAGTCGTCCGCGCACTGGTCGAGCACGGCGGTCGCGACCTCCTTCGTGAAGGACTCGATGAGGGCGATCACGTCGTTGAGATCGGCGAACGCGATCTCGGGCTCGATCATCCAGAACTCGGAGGCGTGCCGCGCGGTGTTCGAGTTCTCGGCCCGGAAGGTGGGGCCGAACGTGTACACGTCGGTATGCGACTGGGCGAAACACTCGACGTTGAGCTGCCCGGAGACCGTGAGGTGCGCGGGCTTCCCGAAGAACTCGGCATCGGCGAGCGTGAACATCTCCCCTGCCCCTTCGGCGTCGGCGCCGGTGAGGATGGGGGTGTGGATCCACAGGAAGCCGCGGTCCTGGAAGAACTTGTGGATCTGCCAGGCGAGCGCGTTGCGGACGCGGAACACGGCCTGGTGCGTGTTGCTGCGCGGGCGCAGGTGCGCCACGGTCCGCAGGAACTCGAGGGACGTGGCCTTCTTCTGCATGGGGTACGCGGAGGCGTCGGAGTCGCCCACGACCTCGACCCGGCTGGCTGCGACCTCGAGGGCCTGCTCGGCCCCCGGCGACACCACGACGGTGCCCTCGACCCGCACCGCGGCGCCCACGCCGAGCCGGGCCTTGAGGGCCTCGGCGGTGTCCGCGGGCAACACGATCTGCAGGGTCTTCGGGGTGCTCCCGTCCCCCACGTTGAGGAAGCTGACGTTCTTGGAGAACCGCGAGGTGCGGATCCAGCCCGTCACGACCACCACCTGTCCCGCCGTCCCCTCCGCGAGGATCGTGCGGATGCGCACCCGCCGATCGAGCCCGGCCATCGTTGCCTCCCGGTGGGGGGCTAACGCTCGGACCACCCACCCGCCGGGGTCGCTGGACCGGCACGCCGGAGGTCGAATTCGAGGTCGAGCTCGAACTCGAGGTTCGAGGTTCGCGGTCGAACTCGAGGTCGCTCTCGCTCTCGAACTCGAACTCGAGGTCGGAGTTCGCTCTCGAACTCGAGGTCGAACTCGAGGGTCGATGGCTGGCGGCCAGAGATGGGCGCTGGTCCTCGGGCCACCACCCGCGCTCGAGGCGGCCATCTCCGCGGTTGCGTGCCGCGGGCCCCGTGGAAAGGACCCGGGCCGAACAGTCGACCGCGAGCAGCACGGTGCCCGCAGCGCCGCTCAGGGGTTCCACGTCGGCGTCGCTCAGGAAGCAGGTCCTTCCCACAGGGATGGCGCCTGGTCCCCGGCGAAGGCGGGTAGGTCCAGGCCCAGACCCGCGATCACGGGAGCCCTCGGCAGCGCATCGCCCGAACCCGGAGGGTCATCGATGCGTCTCGTCGGGTCGAAACGAGGGGCTCGGGAGCGGGCGGAAGCGGTCCGGGGTCGCCGGGATGCCGGACGCCCGCGGGCACCATTCACCTACCGCGGTACGGGCCACGACCGCATGCATCGACAGCTCTCCGGTCACCCAAGTGAACCCAGGCGCAGCCGTGGGCTCGCCTAGCCTCGTCCACCGAACCGGGAGCACGCCCGGGTACGCCGACGTGTCGACCGCCCACATCGACGCCGGCGAGTCGGTGATCCCTGGTGTACAGGCGCTCACCTCGATCACTCCGTCCGGGCCTGCTGGGGGAAGAAAGGCGAGCGTCCGCGCTCCGCCCTCCAACCACCGCGCAGCGCACGGCGTTCCCAGGAACGCGTCGTGGACAATCACAGTCCCTGCCTGCACCACCCCACCAACCACCGGCTCCGCAGCGCTGGGCGACCCCTTCCACCACCGCTGCACCTGCAGCTCAGCTGCTCCGCCAGCGCGAGGTACGATCATCGCGTCCACCACGGTCGTCGCCAGATCCATCGCAACGAGAGGCGGAACCGGTGTGTACTCGCAGGGGCACCTGGCCATCGACGGGGGAGGCCGGTCTGCAGGAGGGGGCAGCGTGCCGGCGGGTCGGCAGGCGGGTCGGTCGGCGCCGGCCACCGGCGCGAACCAATCCGCGGTGGGCGCAGCGAGCTGCGCCGCCACCTCCGCGAGTGACCACTCCCGTTGATCGTTGGCAAGCGCGGAGAGTGGCTGGAGCGTCTCCAGCCGGCCATCACCCCTGTGCCGGACCGGGGACGTGGTCCGAAGCACCCGTGTCCGACAGTCGAACGCGAACAACACGGTGCCCGCACCACCACGCAGGGGCCCTGGATCCGTTGCGGTAGCGTCACTGAAGAAGCAGGTCGTTCCTACTGGGATGGCCCCTTTCCAGACCTTCTTGACCGGCCCACAGGCCGTGTAGGGGTCGGTCTGCTCGAGGGGTCCTGCGAGCTCGACCACCGCGCATGCGTGCTCCCAGTCCCCTGGGTCTGGGGCGAGTCCCCAACCCCGAGAAGGAGCGGCGCTGGCCAAAACGCAAAGCAGGTTGATCACCATTCCTCCACCGGAACGAAGCCTTCCGGGACCTGGAAATCGATAGCCATATCGCCACACATGGCCCAACGCTCCACGAGCGCATAATTCTCCGATGACGCCAACCCACACTCGAACGAATTGCCAGCGCCAACCCAGGTCGCCCAAAGTGGCCGCGTGTAGGCTCCGAAGCAACGGCCATTCACTCGGAATGGATCAGCGATTGCTGGAACACGCTGAAGGAAGAGGTAAACAAAGGAGGTAGACATCATGTGGAGCAGCGATCCTGCGTCCTCACGACTGTGGCGATCCGAGTTCAGGTCGTCTGCCTGGGTAGACCAATCGGGGAATCCCATGACGTGGAACAACTCGTGAAGCAGAAGCTCAGCACCCAGAAGGATGGCCTCAAGCTGTGTCACAGGATCATCGTCCACCTCGGCTTCGGCAAGGAGATTCACTGGAAAGTTAAATGCGCCAAACCTGTCCAAGCGAAACCGAACAGGCATTCTCGTCGCCGGGTCCACGCCATTAAATGTGTCAGGCGATCCTATAGACTCGGTCGTCACCCTCGGGGTCACTGCATGTGGACGATCAAGGCCTGACTCCTCGTTTCGGCGCTCGTCATCCTCACCGATTACGCGAAGCGACGGTCCATTGGACGACAACCACCTCGTGAGTACTGCATTCAGCCGCCGGTGCAAGCGAGCCTCCTCCGCCTCTGAGCCAGACTGGTCTGTCTGGAAACGACAGATCACGAAGCGAATCAGGTCTCGATTCGCGACCAGCAACCGCCAAGCCTGTTCAACAAGTCTCTGTTCCCGATCGCAGTCCAGCTTCACCCAGCGCGGATGATCGGCGGCCTCCTCTGGGGTGAGGTTGAACTTGATCTTCTTCCTCGGCAGGTCGACACGTCGGAGCGCTTTCAGCATGTGACGGGCCGACTGTTCAAGGAGACACGGGGGTTCACAGGGCTCGACCGGTCGAACCTTGTTCCGGAAGTCGCGGACGGCCTCCCTGAACTCCGGGGTGTTCTCGTCGCCAGGACGGAGCCTGTCATCATCCTGGTCTGCGCAGGCATGCCAGTCGACGATGCACGGCGCACCTGTGACCGGATCGCCGCAGCTGTCTCCCCAGCCCTGGCTCTCCAAGCCGTCGTCCTCCGACCCGATGCCGACGGCCGGCCAGTCCGCGGTGGACTCGGATGTGCTCGGGTCGGTATCGATGCCCGCCCACGGGTCGAGGTCCGCCCGCATCGTCAGAGCCACGAGCCGACGATGAGCGTCCGGAGCTGCGCCCGGGGGTTCCCGGCCGCGCCCGACTTCTTCCGCGCCGCCACGCCGAACTGCATCAGCAGGTTCGTGGTGGCGTTCGCGCCCGCCGGCAGCGACAGCGCCGTCGAGTTCCGCTCGGAGTTCGGCGTCGACGGGTTGGCCCACGCCACCTCCACCGTCTGCCACGGGTTCGGACTCCGTACGTCGTTCGCGGTGCGCACCACCAGCTGGTACTCGAGGTAGCTCGACTCGTTGTCCTCCACCGAGAACACCGCCATCACCTTGTCGAAGTCCACGGTCGGCCCCCAGTCCCCCACCGGGTAGTAGTTGATGTCGGTGCCCACCTCACCCGGCAACAGGTCGAGGTCCGCACGACCCAGCGTTCCACCACACCCCCGGACCGCGTACGTGGCGCCCACGTCCGCCATCCCCAACACCGTGCCCGCCGTGTTCGAGTACCCCACCCCCAGCCGCACCAGGAGCTTCGTCGTCGACGTCACCGTCTGGCGGAAGTGCGTGAACCCCTCCGTCGTGATCATCGACCCCACGCTGAACAGTGCCGGCGCGTCTGGAACCTCGGCCCGCACCGCCGCAAGCTGGTAGGCGGGCTTGCCCTGCCAGTTCCCGACCCGGTTTCGGACGTTGACCATCGCGTCCGCGGAGTTCATGCCGTGCAGCACCATCCAGTCGGTGAGCCAGAGGTACGCGGTCCCGGTGCCGAACGACACGGTGGTTCCGCCGGGAGTCCTGATGATCTTCGAGCACGACATGTTTTTCTCTCCTTTCGGCACCTCTATCGCGGACCTCCCGGATGCACTCGTCTCCGAATCTTAAGCCAGGTGCCTTGGTACTCATTCCAACGGCACTTGTATGGTTCATTGGCAACAATTGCTGTTAGTTGGACACGACGCTCTGGCTCTGGCTCTGGCTCTGGCTCTGGCTCTGGCTAACGTTACTATTCAAGCACGGTTGCGTTTTTGCTACATTGTAACGAATTGTCATGGACGCCTGAGCGGCAGGAACCACCGGTACCAGGCAGGATCACGGCGGGTGGGACCCGTTCCGGACCCGCCACTGGTCTGCATCCTGCGACAACCCGATCCCACTTCGGGCCAGCGGATCGTGGCCCAGGGGCTGTCGAACCGGGCGCAAGCGCTGGCGAAGCGCCTCGGGCGCGGGCACGGGCACGGACGCGGGCGCCGCTCGCTGCGCGAGTTGGGAGGAGCCGTGTGGCGAGCGCGCTGTCGCGCGCTACGCCACACGGGCTCCTACGCCCACCACTCGGGCACGAGGTCCGGGAACACGGGATCGAGCAGCCTCGACCGCTGCAGCGCGGCCTCCACCACCGGGTCCGTCGGGTGTTCGGGCCCGAAGCGCACCAGGTCCTCGACGCCGTTGCACAGGTCGTCGAACAGGCCCGCGTGCTCGAAGATCCGCCGCATGCCGTAGTCCACGGCCCCGCCCGTGCTGATCACGAACGGCCAGTCGGACGCCTGCAGCAACAGGAGCTGCCGCCCGGCCTCGGTGAGCAGCGTGCGCGCAGCACCTTCGGCCTGCCAGGGCGCGCGGTGCCACAGGTCGATGAACCGGTCCTCGGCGCGGTAGGCGACCTCCCAGTAGAACCGGAGCTCGTCGTTGAGCCACACCCGGTGGTCCCCCGAGGCGCCCCACGAGCCCTCCGGCATCGTCACGCCCTTGTCGGAGGGCGTGGTCGCGAAGCGCTCTCCGGCCGTGGCCGACACGAGGTCGCCGTCGTGGTGGAGGCGCCGGAACACCTCGAGGAGGAAGTCCGGACCCTCGTGCCACCAGTGCCCGAACAGCTCGGCGTCGAACGGCGCACACACCGTCCCCGGCCGACCCGTGCGCGACCGGTGCATGTGCAGCCGGCCCTTCACGAGGTCCACGAAGTGCCGCGCCTGGTCGTAGACCGCCCGCTTCGCGGCCTCGGGCTCGTACAGCTGCTTGTCGCCGAGCTCGGCCGTGGACGACGTGACCCGCCAGTAGCGGAGCCCGCGCAGCCCGTGCCGCTTGTGGAACTCCAGGAACCGGCCGTCGCCGGGGTAGCCGACCTTGCCGGACCACACCTGCTCGCTCACCTCGGGGCAGCGCGCGAGCACCTGGACGGGCAGCAGGCGACCCGACTCCACGATCCGCTGGGGCTCGAGCTCGGAGCGCCAGCCCCGCAACACGTCCCACTCGAGCTGCGACGGCTCGATCGGGGTGGCCACGTCCATCGCGCCGGACGGACCCGGGGACAGGGCGGCGACCCCCTGGGAGCCGCGGACGAGGTGGGTGTCGACGAAGAAGTACCGGATGCCCTCGTCGGCCAGGAGCGTGGCGGTTCCCACCACGTCTCGCGGCAACCCGTGGATGGCGGGCGGCCACCACGAGCCGGGCGGACGGTACGCACACTCGGGCAGCCAGATCCCCGCGGGCCGGAAGCCGAGGTGGCGCTCGGAGGTGGCGAGGCCGGCCCGGAGCTGCGCGCGCGCGCAGGCCTCGTGCAGGAGCAGCGGGTGGTAGCCGTGGGTGGCGTTGCTCGACAGGATCTCGATGCGCTGGGCCTCCGCGTGGCGGCGGAAGGCGCCCACCAGGTCGCCGCCCAGGCGCTCGAAGGTCTCCACCATGCCGGCGTACCGGACCGCCAGGCCGTCGGCGAGCGCGGCGAGCGCGGGGCTCTGCTCGACCCGGAACGCGGCGGCGTCGTCCTTCGCGCGCTCCAGCTGCTCGGTGAGGTACGCGCGGAACCCGGTGACGAACCGCGGGCTGGTGAGCTGCTCGAGCAGGATGGGCGTGAGCCCCAGCGTCACCGCCGGCCGGATCCCCTCGGCGGCGCACGTGTCGAACACCTGCAGGAGCGGGAGCCACGTCTCGGCGGCGGCCTCGAACAGCCAGTCCTCGCCGTGCGGCCAGCGTCCGTGGTGGAGCACCCAGGGCAGGTGCCCGTGGAGGACGAGGCAGAAGGCCGAAGGTTGCTCGCTCATGCGCCGACCTCGAGGGACAGCCCGAGGCGGTCCCGTTCTCTGGGGACGAGCTCGATGGACCACTCGAAGGTCAACAACAGCCCTTGATCGACCACGGTCCCGTCCCCGAGCGGGGCCCGCACCGGGGCGCTCGTGATGCGCGCGGGGCGCCGCAGCCCGAACCGGAGCGAGCCGACGGTGCGCAGGAGCGCCTCGAGCTCGGTGGCGGGGCCGGCGAACGTGGCCTGCACGGACACCTCGAGGTCGGCGATCTCGTTCGAGGACCGGCGGACCTCGGTGGCGCGCCAGCTCGCGCTCCGGTGCCCCGGAGACGGCGTGTCCTTGCGGGAGTTCGTGGTGTTGACGTCGAGGCCGTCGAGCGAGGGCCCGACCATCAGCGGCACGGACAACACGATCTTGCCGCGCACGGGCTCGGTGCCGGGGTTCGAGAGGTCGAGCACCCAGTCGAACCGGCTCGTCCCGTACGGCGCGCCGGCCCCGCTCGCGTGGGGGCGCAGGACATAGCCCTTCACGAGGTGCAGCTGGTACGGCCCCATCGCCGTCGACCCGGAGAACGAGCAGCGCGCGGTGCCGTCGTCGTCCCGCTCGACGGACTGGAGGGTCCACTGCGGATCGGCGGCCTTCCCCGCGAGATCGATGGTGACGGTCTCGACGAACGCGGCGGACGGGGCGTCGGTGGCGGACAGCGGATCCACCACGTTCGCGGACACGTCGAAGAAGCAGAGCTCGACCACGCCCGCCTGGCGGTCGGGATCGATGACCGCGCCCCCGGCGGCGGTGCGCAACACCACCTGGGGTCGACCGCGGATCCCCACGTCGGCGAGCTCGGCCACCGGCCGATCGAGGGCGCGACGTCCCGCGAGCACGAACCGCTCGGCGCGGACGAGGTCGCGCCAGGCCCGCCAGCGGGTCTCGGGGCGATCCCCCGGCCGGTAGGCGTCGGCCGACTGGGCGCGCAGCAGGTAGCGCTCGGCCTGCACCTCGGCGTCCGGATCGGGGCGCAGCTCGCCGCCGGAGAGGTCCGCGCGCCACCGCGCCAGCTGCCGCGACACGCGGAGCATCTTCTTGTGGAGGCGGTCGGCGGCGGGGTGATCGAGGAGGTGCCGCTCCCAGGGGTGCTCGCCCTCGAACGAGGACCGGTGGTGCTCGAGGCCGGGCGCGTGGGACGGCAGGTACGTGCGGCCGCGGTCCGGGACGAGCACCGACGCCTCGGACGGGGGCACGAGCGTGAGGTGCTGGCTGCCGGCGAGCGCGACGAGGAAGTCGAGCAGCCAGTCGGGCCGCGTGAGCTGCGGGTCGTGGACCGACATGCCCCAGAACTGGACCTCGGCGCCCTGCACGGCGCGACCGCGCGCGTACAGCAGCAGGTCGGCGACGGGGACCGCGCCCACCATCTCCCCCACGCGGGCGTCGGTGGCGAGCAGGCGCACGGCGTGCCCACCGCGCTCGGTCCACCACACCCCCCACGGATCGGGGCGGCCCGGGTGGTGGCGGAGGATGGCCAGGTCGTCGACCAGGACCCAGGAGAGGTCCGCGCGCTCGAAGACGCGGGGCAGCGCGGGGTCCCAGATGCGGTGCGGGAGCCACGAGCCGGTGGGCCGGATCCCGAACACGCGCTTGACCAGGATCGTGTGGCGGACGAGCTGCGCGACGGCGTCCCGCTCGGGGACCGCGGACAACACGGGCTCGTACATGGGGGTGGCGACGAGCTCGATCTGCTTCGAGCGCTGGAGCTCCCGCACCAACTCCAGTCGGTCCGGGTGTTTCTCCTCCCAGTGGGGGATCAGCTCGCCGCCCAGCACCAACCCGACCCGGAGGCGCGGGTGCTCCCGCAGCGTGCGCAGCAGCGGTTCGTGGTGCGTGGACCACACGCGGTCCCGATCCCGATCGAGCGCGCCGGGATCGCCCCAGGCGTGCAGCACCAGCGACAACGCAGGGGTGGTGGCGGGCATCGCGTCAGTCCGCCTGGGCGGCGGGCGGCAGGTCGGACGAGATCGCTTCGGTCCAGTCGCGCTGCTTCCCGCAGTCGAACGCCTCCCGGCAGGCCTCCGGGACCTCGAGCACACGCAACGTGAACGGCTCGAGCGCGACGCAGGCAGCGCCCTCCTCGAGGGCTTCGGTGCAGTCGTCGGCCGCCCGGGGGTCGAACGTGCAGGGCGCGGCGTCGAGACCGGTGCGCAGCGCCTCGACGCAGGTCTCGGGCGGGTACGTGCCCGCGCAGTCGCTGGCAGCGAGGCACAAGGCGTCCACGCCCTCCGTGAGGAAGCGCTCGTCGCGCTGGCCACACCCTGCGAGGAGCACGACGATGGCGACGTGGCGCACGTTCTCTCCCGTTCGCAGCGGGCCTCGGGCGAACGACCCCCCTACCCGCGCGCCCTGGCGGTATCCTCCCACACCCGATCACGCGACAGGAGACCGGAAGTGACCTCGGACGAACGCCTGCTGGCAGGCAGGCACCACCTGGACAACGGAATCCGCGCGCTCCGGACGGGCTTCCTGGACGAGAGCCGCTCCCACTTCCAGGCGGCGCTGCTGCAGTTCCGCGGCCCCGAGCTGCGCCTGGGGGAGGCCCACGCGCTCCGCGGGATGGGGGAGGTCGAGCTCCACGGGGGTCGCCTTTCGGCGGCGGAGACCGCGGTGCGACAGGCGCTCGTGGAGTACGTCGAGGTGCGGTCCATGCTCGATCGCCTGGACCCCGACCACGTCTCGTTCGAGCTCCGGCGCGAGGCCGAGGAAGGGGAGGCCGCCGCGCAGGTGCTGCTGGGCGACCTGTTGATCCGCGAGGGTCGCACGGACGAGGCCCGGGCCACGCTCGGGTATGCGCGGGAGCTGTACTCGGGACTGGGCGACGACGTCCCGTCTGCCGCGGGCGTCTGGCTGACCCTCGCGCGGCTCGGCATGCGCGACAGCCGGTTCCCGGAGGCCCGGGGCGCCGCCGAGCGGGCGATCGCCATCCTCAACCGCGCCCACGACACGGCCGGGCGGGCCTCGGCGTGGCTCCTCCTGGCGGAGATCGAGCGGCTCGGCGAGCGGTTCGACCGCGCCAACGCCGCCGTCGACGAAGCGACGAAGCTCGCCGACGAGACCCGGCAGCCCGCGTTGCAGGGGCGCGCCGGCTCGCAGCGGGCCGCGCTGCTCGCGCAGCAGAACAAGCTGGCGGAGGCCGAGACGGCGTACACGGAGGCGCTGGGCCGCATCCGCGACGCCGGCGACGCCGAGATGGAGGCGTTCGCCCTGCTCGGGCGCGGAGAGGTGCGCAGCCGCCGGAAAGACAGCTCGGCGCTGTTCGATCTCGTCGAGGGGACGCGGCTCCTGGGCCAGCTCGACCACCGCCACGGCCTGGGCGTCGGCATGCTCCGCCTCTCGGAGCACGCGCTGCGCTGCAACCTGCCCGCCTACTCGCTCGTGGCCGCAGAGTCCGCGCGCCAGCTGTGGCAGGTCGCGGACCCGATCCGTGGCGTGGGCCAGGCGTACCGCCTGGAGGTGAAGGCGCTGGCCGCCCTCAAGAAATGGCCCGCGGTGCTCACGGTGTCCCACGCCCGCGCCGAGCTCTGTGGGCAGGTCCAGCCGAACGCGATCGAGGTCCGCGACTTCTACCGCGAACGCTCCCCGTCCGCGGCGCTGGCCGAGCTCGACCTCCTGGACGCCGAGCAGCTCCAGTCCCGCGCCGAGACGATGGTCGAGGCGCTCCTGGCCCCCACCCTCACCTCGCTCGACCTCGACTTCCAGCTCCTCGGCACGGCCGCCGGCGCCCTCGCGATCACGACGGCGCTGGCCCGCAACACGCCCGCCCAGCCGCTGATCTCGGTGCCGCCCACGTCGCTGTCGCTGCACTCCTCCCCCCCCGCGTCCGCCCCCTTCGCGGAGGCCGGAGACCGCCCCTCGAGCGCTGGCGAAGACGCCACCACCGAACACGTGCCAGAGGCCGCGCACGACGACGCTGGGCCGCCCGACGAGACGCCCGTGATCGGCGAGCTGCCGCCGCCGGACGACGACCTCGCCCACTTCCGCGACACGGCGTTGCCGCCCGAGTACGCAGGGGCCTACGACAAGCCCGACGACAAGCCCGGCTCCACGTGAGCGCCCCGTTCTCGGTCTCCCCCGACGGCCTGCTGTTCGCAGCCGCCGACGGCCCCGAGCTCCTCACCTGGCGCAACGACGGCGCCCCCCAGTGGAAGGTGTTCACCGACGGGATCCTCGTCGGCGTGGCCGTGGGCCTCGAGGTGGTGGTCACCGTCGACACCGATCGGCGGGTGTGCCAGTGGCGGCGCACCGACGGCGAGCTCGTCTCCACGGTGTCGATCGCCCACCACCCGCTGGCGCTCGTCCCGAGCCCCGACGGCCGGCTGTTGATCGTGACCCGCGACGGGCCGCTGGTGGACTCACCGCTGGGGTTCCGGCTCGTCCCGGTCCGCGGGTGCACGTGGGCTGCGCTCGGGCCCGGCGAAGCGCTGGGCGTGGGCTGCGAAGACGGCACCTTCACCGCCATCGAGCTCCGCAGCGGGGCGGCCTGGGGCTCCGTGAAGCTGCCGGCGCCGGTGTCGGGGGTGGCGTGGAGCGCGCTCGGCTCGTGGTTGGTGGGCGCGGAGCGCACCCTGTACCGGGTCAGCGGCGACGGAAAGCTCGTGCAGGCCACGATCGCCGGGGCGGACCACGCGATGGACCTGCTGGCCGTGTCGGGCAACGGCATCGTGGTGGCGGCGCGCGCGGGCGACCGGGTGGAGCTGTACGAGCTGCACAAGAACCGCTCGATCGGGGAGTTCATCCTGCGGCGGGCGATCGGCGGGGTCCAGTTCGGGCCGGGCCTGCTGCTGGCGATCGGGCTCGACGACGGCGACGGCAACTGGATCGAGATGGCGACGGGCGCCACCTTCCGGACGGAGCCGCACCCCGGGAGATCTGGGCGCGATCCGCGGGGCCATCGCGTTGCTCCAGGCGGGGGGCGCGCCGATCGCGCGGTACGTCCCGAAGCCCACCGCCGACGAGGACGCTGGCGGCGGGGGCTACCTGGCGGGCTGCGTGTCGGTGCTGATGGTGTTGTTCACGTTCACGCTGATCTGCAGCGGCCTGCTGGTGTTGATGTACGTGCTGAAGACGTACGACCTGTGGCGGTACCTGCCCCTCCGGTAACCCCGCGGGCCGTGCCTACGGGCCGTACCAATCCTCGACCACGAGGCCCGGCACACGTCCGAACTCGCCGACATTGCGGGTGACGAGCACACCGCGGTTGGCGAGCGCAGTGGCGGCGATGAGAGTGTCCATGGGCCCGATCGGGGTTCCGTCCAGCTCGAGCCTGGCCCGGAGGACCGCCGCCGCCCTGGCCTCGTCGAGGCCGAACGGCAGCACCGTCACGACGCGCAGCAGCTGGTCTAGCTGACCTCGGCGCTTCGCACGGTCCGACGACTTGGCGATTCCAGTCTCGAGTTCGTAGGCCACCACTGTCGGGACGCCGAGATCCGCAGGCGGGGTGGCGAGGAGGTGCTTCGCCACCTGGCCCTGACCGCGAAAGAAGTAGACCAAGGTGTTCGTGTCGAGCACGAACATCAAAGGGCTTCTCGTGGGAGATCATCCACGCGAGGGGCGCGGAGCTCCTCGGCGGTAGGCAGGTCCCGCCAGGCCCCGGCGAGGTCAGCCACCTCGCGCGGCCACTCCGTGCGGGTCCGCTCGCGAACGAGCTGCGCGAGCCAGGCGCTCATCGACAGGCCAGCCGCTTCTGCCGCAGCGCGCATTCGACCTAGCGTGTCGTCGTCCATGTACAGCGTGACCTGACCCACGATGGCCTCCACTTATACGTACGAGTATATGCGTCCGGTGAGGCCAGGTCGACCGACAGGTCAGAGCGCGACGGTCGTCTCGCCCGGGGGCGCATCGCCGCCTGCGCAGGCACCGAGCAGCAACACCAGACAGGTAGCGAGGATCATCCAGGTTCTCCGAGCAGTGGCAGCACGGTACCACCTTCGTCGGCGACCACGGCTCCTGCTTCAGGGCGTGGGTGGTGGGTCGGGCGGCCGCAGGCTCCGCACGAAGTCCGCGTGCGCCGCCAGCGCGGCCGAGAGCTCCGGCGGCAACCAGCTCGGTGCCTCCAGCGACAGGGCCTCGTCCACCACCACCTGGAGGTCCTGGCCGGTCGCGGTGTCGTCGCCCTGCGCCAGCACCGCGAGGTCGCGGAGCACGGACGGATCGGACGCCGCCAGCCGCTCCACCATCCGCTGCGTCACCGCCGCGCGCTCCCGCTCCCACGCAGCAGCGGCCGCCGTCGCCGTGGGCAGGTCCAGGGCCCAGGCAGCGCGGGCGTCCTGCTCGGCGGAGGGCCGGGGTGCGCCCGTGGCGTCCCACGCGCGATCCCACGGGCGACCGTCGGGCAGGAGCGCCGTCGTCAGGCCCCGAGACCTGCGCGCCCGCTTCAGCGCGCGGTCTCCGGGCGTCCTCTCCCAGGCCACCAGCAGGAGGCCCCGCGCCAGCGCCGGGTCGCCGGCGGCGTCGAGGGCGTCGGCGGCGGCCACCAGCACCTTGCGGTCCGGGTCCGCGGCCAGCATCCGCGCCACCAGCGTCCGCACCTCCTCCGCGGAGGCGCCGAGCACGAGCAGGTCCGACAGGGTCGCGCGCCAGGTGTCGTCGTCGGGCCGCGCGAGCAGCTCCGCGTGGAGCCGCTCGACCTCCTCGCGCTCCCCCACCGCCGCGAGCGCGGACGCGAGGGTGCGCCGGGTGTCGCGCGTGGAGCGGGCGGCGTCGGCTGCGCGCGCGGTGTGCAGCTCCTCGGGCTCGTCCCACACCACCGAGGCCAGCAGCCGGTCCCGGAGCGGCGACAACCGGGCCGCGAACGGGTCCTCGACCTCCCACACCGCGGTCAGCGTCCACACGCCCCGCACGGCCACGGCGTACTCGAGGACCCGCGGCGCCTCGCCCCCGGTGACCCCGAGCAGCAGCAGGCCCTCGCGCCCCGCCAGCACGGTGGGGACGGGGGCGTGGAACCGGGCTCCGGGCCAGTCCGCGAGCACCTGGACCCGGAGCGCCTCGAGCACGGACTCCGCGTCCTGCGGGCGATCGTGCGGCTCGGCGCGCACGCCGAACACGTGTTCGCCGACGGGGCTCCCGAACGCCTGGCGCCCCGTGGCGTCTCGCTGGGCCAGCCAGCCCCCCGGGACCGAGAACGCGAGCGAACGCCACTCCGGCGGCGGCGGCGGCGGCGTGCCGTCCTTGCGCCGGCGCACCTCGGCCTGGGCAGCGGCCGAGTCCCACAACGGCAGAACGCGCGGTCCCGCGAGGCCCAGGGTGGAGACCACGCCCACCAGCACCACCGCGAGGACCGCCCACACGCCGACGTTCCACCGCGGGCGCCGCTCGCCGTGGGGTGGATCGAGCACCAGCCCCAGCGCGAGGCCCGTCAACATGCCGCCGAGGTGGCACCAGTTGTCCACGCCCTCGCTCGACAACCCCGACCAGAACGTGAGGAGCAGGTACGGCAGCATGAACACGCCCGCCGCTGCGCCGAGCCGGGACCCCACGAGCTCCGTGCGCACGATTCCGAACGTGACCACGGCGCCCACGAGGCCGAACACGCCGCCGGACGACCCGAGGCTCGGGACCCAGGGGGAGGCGAACGCGGAGAACAGCGAACCCACGAGCACCGACGACGTGAACACCACCAGGAGCTGGACCCGGCCGAGGGTGCTCTCGAGGATCCACCCGAGGAAGAACGACCACAGCAGGTTCATGAACGCGTGGAGGAGCTCGATCTGCAGCACCCCCATCGTCAGGAGCCGCCAGAGCTCGCCGCGCTCGAACACCGACGGGGAGTAGTTCATCAGGGACTCGAGCAGGAACGAGCGGACCGGGGCGACGTGCGCCCACGTCCAGAGCCGGATCTGGAACCCCACCAGCAGCGCCGTCACGAGCGGCGGTACGGCCCGGGCGGTGCGCCGCTCCTGTTCGGCCTCGTCGCGGAGCGCGCGCCAGGAGGCGAGCTCGGCGGCCTCCACGAACCGATTGCCGGTGAGTGCCTGGATCCGCACCAGGGCTTCGGCGGGCACCCGTCCCTGCCGCACCCGCAGCTCCCACTCCTCGTGGGTCACGGTCTCGTCCCGCGCGCCGACCCGCAGCTCGACCACCCGCCCTCCGAGACGTGTTGTACCCCAGAGCCCTCCCACCGGCGTTACCTAGCTGGGTCCCCGGAACCTGGGACGTCGGAGTCCCGGTGGATCCCCGTCTCGCTCCCGTCGCAGAGCGACTGCCCATCTTCCCGCTGGCGCGGACCGTGCTGATGCCCGGCGCGCTGCTGCCCCTTCACGTGTTCGAGCCGCGCTACCGCGCCCTGCTCGCCCACTGCGTCGGGTCACACGGCCTGATGGGCATCGCCACGCTCGATCTCGGGCGGCCGGCTTCCACCCCGACGCGGCCACCCCTCTTCCCGGAGATCGGCGTGGGCGCGGTGGTGTCGCATCAGCCTCTCCCGGACGGGCGCTCGAACATCGTGCTGCAGTACGTCGGCCGCGGCATCCTGGAGGAGGAGCTCCCGACCGAAGCCCTCTTCCGCGAGGTGCGTTGCCGCTTCGAGGAGCCCGACGCCGACGGCTTCGGACGCGCCGTGACCTCGCTCGAGCAGCTCGTCCTGCAGCTCGGCACGCTCCTCCCCGCCGCCTCCGCCGAAGCGCGCAAGCTCGTGGACCTCGAGCCCATGGAGCTCGTGGATGCCCTGGCGCGCCGAGCCTTCGGCAGCACGGAGGAGCAACGCCGGTACCTCTCCGCTGCGCGCCTCGTCGATCGGGTGGCGATGGTGGAGGAGTACCTCGCCACGTTCTTGCTGAGCGTCAGCCCGACCGCGACCGACTGACGGCGCAGCGCCAGAGCGCCCGCCACTCCTCCGCGACCGCCGCGGGCGAGGTCTCGGCCCGCACCCGCCCGGCCTCGGACGGAACCGTCGTCGCCAGCATCGACGCGACGGCTCGCGCCAGCGCCCGGGCGTCCGGGCGGTCGAGCACCAGCCCGGCGCTCCCGACCAGCGAGGCCACGGCTCCCGCGCCGGACGCCACCACGGGCACCCCCGACGCGACCGCCTCGGCGACCGCGAGCGGCGCTGCCTCCTCGCGCGACGGCAACACGACGAGCGCCGCCCGGGACAGCCACGCCCGCCGCTCGGCCGGCGACACCCACCCGACGTGCACCACCTGCCCACCGGCCCTGCGGACCTCGGGCGCCAGCGGCCCCTCCCCGGCCACCACCAGCCGGGCGCCCGCGGGCCAGCCCGGGACCGACGCGAGGAGCTCGCGGACCCCCTTCTCCGGCACCAGCCTGCCCAGGAACAAGACGAGGCCGGGCTCCGGTCGGCGCGCGGAGGGATCGGGCAACCAGGCCGGGTCCACGGCGATCCGCGCGCGGGTGGCTTCGATCCCCCCCGCCGCGA
>JBIKWC010000099.1:0-21813 GCA_044356535.1 Myxococcota bacterium | reverse complement strand
AAAGTTGTATCTACGTCGTATTGGGCCGACAGACGCCATACCCAAGGTCCCACGCCTGCCGGCGCTCGAACGCAACATCGGTCGTGATCGACTTGGGGAGGTCAGAGGTCGAGGTCGAGGTCGAGGTCGAGGGGTCGAACTCGAGGTCGAGGTCGGCTAGAGACTGGCGATTGGGCTGAGTACTCCACTGCCGGTCGAGCGGCAACGAGAGCGCCTCCAGGATCTTTGGAGGTTGCGTCCACCTCCACCTGCAGTCGGGCTCCGACCGCGACGAGTCGGACGGCAAACTCAACCGCATGCTGTCGCCCACCTGCGACAACGGAACGGTCAGTTCTGGGGTGGCCACCTCGCCTCCGCCTTGTTGTTCGGAAGATCGACGTCCAGGTCGATCGATGGTTCATAATCTGGCAAATTGCCTTCGCAGTCACCACAATTGATCCAGCGTCGCTTGCATTTCAGCGTCTCTTCGTCCCAGCGCCATAGATATCGCTGCGCGCACTCGCCTCCCCGCGGCGAACGCGGCGGGGCGCCGGGCCACAGGCACGGAACGCGCGCCCGACCGACACCCGCCAGTCCGCGGTGAGTCCCGGTCGTAAGGAGGCTGACGAGCCAAGTACTGTTTCACGTGGGATCGGGGGTGGTGGGATCGATCACTGGCGTGTCCCGACCGAAGTAGCACCGGTCCACCCCTCCGAGCCGCTGAAGGAACGCCTTGGCAGCGGGCCCGACCTCGGGCGCGTCGACGAACCGAGAGAGAGCCGTCCGCGTCGCGGCGCCGGGCACCTGCGCGAGCGTCGTCACGGCAGCGAGCAATGTCAACGAATGGGTGCTGGTCTCCAACACTTCCACCGCTGCCGCCCGGATAGCGACGCGGCCCCTACCACGGAGGCCGTACTCCTGAAGTGCCTGCAGCACCTGCCATGGCTCGACGGGAGGAGGCGGCTCACGTACCCAACGTAGCAGCCGTGCCAGCAGGTCGGGGGCAGCGACCTCGCCCGCGTTCGCCAAGAGGACCCGAACCTCGGCGAAGTCGAGCTCCGGCAGGTCGTCCAACGCGAGACGCAGTAGCCCGGGTGATTCGGACAGGCGGATCGCTTCCAGCAGCTCCATCCGTCCAGGCCCTCGCCGAACCCGAAGCTCCCGCGCCACGATGGCGGCGGCGGCTTCACCGTGGAGCCGCAGCAATCGTCTCCCCGTTGGGCTGAGCGACGCCACACTCGAGTTCTCGAGGCGCGCGGTTCGTACGCGCGGCAGTAGGTTTCCGGCGACCTGCAGAAACAACTCGAAGCGACGAAGGTCCCGGCTCGTCACGGCCCACCGGGGAGCAACGTCTCGATGCATGACGCAGCGATCAGCTGGCAGTCATCGAAGACAATTGCCGCGTACGCGGCATTCGAGTACGCATCCGCACACGCCTTGTCGGCAATGATGTGAACTCCTTCGCCGGAGTACGGGGGGTTTGGACACCCTCCCGGTCCGCCGTGCATTGGCTCCCCAACACAGCTAACAACGCAAACATCAGGCTCCCGCCCGTCAGGCCAGAGCTCATTCAACGCTGATACCGCAACGACGACAACCAAGCCAGCGACTACAATCTCCGCAACCACGGCACCCGCAGCAGCCTCCCCCGCAATCAGACCCGCAGCAGCCCAGGTCACCGCATCGACATGATCAGGCAGTTGAACAAGCTCCTGGGGCGTACAAGCGCAGTCACCGTCGCAGTAGCAGAGTCCCTTGGAGTTGCGCTCACAGTGTCGACGTTCGTCGGGACACTTCCTCCCCAGCGTCGGATGCCGCTTGCGCCACCCGCTGTCCTCATCCACGCCGTCCTCTTCCTCATCATCGTCTGGTGCTGGGGCCCACCCACCACCACCACCGCCTCCACCGCCGCTGCCAGGGTCATACGAGCCGCCGCCCGGGCGCTCGCCCGGGAACGGGTCACTGGAATCGCCGTCATCATCGGGTGGTCGCTGAACGATGACATCGCGGACCCTCCGTCCCTTCGGCGCGTTCCGACCCCCACTTCGGGGTGTTCGAGCCCTGCGCGTCGGACCGTCCTCGAAGGCGGTAGCATCGCAAGGCCCGCCAGCCACGTTCCGTCCGCAGGGCAGCTCCGGGAAGTCCACGGTCCCGGGCCCGTCCAGGCCCTTCCGCCCACACGCGCCCCCGCAGTCACACCCCGGCACCTCCACCGGGAGCTGACGCCATCCCCGCAGGCCCATCGACGGGTTCACCGCCGCCACCACCTCCGGATCCCACTCCGGCTCGTCGCCGCGACCACAGTCCATGCGCCACCTCCGAACCGAGCTGCGCCGTCAGTACGTCACGACCCCGACCACGTCCATCGTACCCCGGGCGTCCCCCTGGAACTTGATCCCCAGCTGACCGAACAGCCAGCCCGCCGTCGGGGACAGCGCCAGCCGCCCCAGGTTCACATCGCCCGCAGCGCTCTGCGTCTGGTTCGCCGCCAGGTCGACCCAGTCTCCGGGGTTGTCCTCGTTCCCCTGGAACTGACGCGCCACCGGACGCCAGGTGATCGTCCCCGACACGCCGGAGAACACGATCCCGAACACCGCGTACGTCGCCCCCAGGATCGGGAACCGCTTGCCCAACCCCTTCACCACGTACGTCCCGCTGTTCGCCGTCGGCTCGACCTGGATCCGCTCCGTCACCACCACCGCCGACGACCCCGCCACCGACCCCTGCAGCGACGCCAGCACCTCCATCGGCGCGGTCGCGTACTTCCCCACCATCCCGTACTGCACCCACAGCTGCGCGTTGGTGTCTGCCAGCGTCCACGTCGACGACCACTGGCCCGCCGCCGACTGCCCCGTGCCCGGCGACGACCACGACCCCGGGCGCTTCGTGCTCACCAACGCCGTACGGTACCGGAGCGCCGCCGTCACGGTCCCCGCTCCCTCCACCGCCTGCAGCTCACCCGTCACCGCGAGTGTCACGCCACCGACACACGGCAACCACGAAGTCACCAGCAGCGTCTCGTTGGCGGTGGAGTCCACTACGCACTGGTCGGACACGAGCGGGGTGACCTGGGACAACTTCACGACGGCCTCCGTGACAATGACATCGGAGCACCGATCCCGCGGCCTGTTCCGCGGTTCCCATGCGATCCCCTGCTGTTTCGTGAGACACGTACCTCCTCCTCCTCCTCGCAAGGGCCGGGCCGTGATCCTTCGGAAATGGTTGCTCTGGCGCCACGCGGATCGGCACCCCTGGCCGATCCGGCGGATCCTCCCTCTCGTTCCGCCCGGCTGACCCCGCATCGCGCCCGTCCAGCCGCTCCGGATGCTCGGGGGGCGTCGCGGCCTGTCCGCGACACCCGCGCGACCCCAGCCGACGTGACCTGGCGGGGCTGTGGGTCACCCCGACGAGCTGTCGGGTGCCGGCGACTGTCGTCGCGGCGCGAACGTGACCTCCACCTCCGACCCATGGAGAGACACCGTCCCCTGTCCCCACCGCTGGATCCCGGTCGCCAGGATGCGACCGCTCCAGGGGAGCGCGGGTGTGGGTCCCACGAACGTGCCTCGAACGGTCGCAGGCGCCACCAGGTCCCCCTCGCGCCACACGTCGAACAGGCGGCGCCGCTCGGCCGGGTCGACCTCGATCCACCCACACAACCCGCCCCGCGGCCCCTCGTCCCGGAGGACGAGCCAGGTCAGCGAGCCGTCGAGCGCGACACACACGTCGCGGAACACAGCGAGCTTGCCCACGTCCTCGATCAAGGCCTCCCGCATCGAACCCTCGTCGCGACCCTCGGCGCCCGGTTCAGCGCCGTCGCGGTGTCGCGCTCGCCGAACCCGAGCTCCACCAAGGCCGTGTCCACGCCACACCGGGTGTCTCCCCGGCCGATGGGGTCGCTCAGCCAGCGATGCCCCCAGTACAGTCGCGGCGCCACCAACAACCTCACGGTATCGGCACGCTCGAGGACACCCACCCTGGCCCAACCGCTCGCGCGGAGCGCCTGCACGACGACGTCGAGCGGAGCACCGGAGCGAGTCGGCGCTCCCTGGGGGAGCGGGGCCGGACCAGCCATCAGCGCGAGGCCGAGCGCGAGGCGCACGTCGTCCTCCCGGCTCACGATGGCCCGTCCCTGGTGCTGTGGGCGTGGTCCACCAGGGGGCCCTCCTGTCGCGACGTCGGAAGCCTACAACGGGGCCGGCGTGGCCACGCACGGCGGTGGTGCGCGCCCCCTTCAGCAGATAGGGCGGGCGCCCGCTGGAGTCGAACCCGATGCGCATTCCTCCTGCTGTCCACGCCGTCTGGGTGACAGCCGTCCTCGCCCTGATCGTCGGGGGCACGTGGTGGTTCTGGGCCCAGCCGGTCGGCCGCGCCGCCATGCGACGTCCCGCCGCCGCTGAGCCGGCGCGTCCCGCGGCGCCTGCACGCTCCACCGAAGGGGGCGTCGTCATCGAGGTCAACGCAGACGGCACGTTCTCGCCCGCCACCGTCGACATCCGCCCCGGGACCCGCGTGGTCTGGAAGCTCGCGGACCGGTACCGGGACAGCATCGCGCCGCTGCGCGGGGAGGGCTGCGAGGGCATCGCCCCCTACGACGGCGGCCCCGAGGACTTCACCGGGCCGATGCCGCGCAACGCGTCCGGCGTGTTCGTCCTCAACCAGGATGGCCCGGGACTGGTGGTCGTCGGCGACCGGCTCCAGGAGTCCGGTCCGCTCGGGGCCGTCACCGAGCAGAGCTGGAAGAGCCCCGACAACGTCGGCGCCTTCCTCCGCCTCCGCTGGAACTGGATCCAGCCCACCCGGGAGGGAGAGTACGACTGGACCGTCGTCGATCGGGAGGTCTCGCGGGCCGCCGCCAACGGCAAGTTGTACAGCATCTCGGTCAAGGCGGGCGACAACGGCACCCCGGGCTGGATCTTCGACGCCGGCGTCGAGAAGCTCACGTTCCGCGAGTTCGGGACCGCGCCCGGCGTGGGCGACTGCAAGTGCGGCTCGTTCATGGAGCTCGGGGACCCCACCGACGACCGGTACCAGGAGCTGTACTTCGGGATGCTCGAGGCCCTCGCCGCGCACCTCAAGAGCAACGCCGCCTGGTACCGCCACCTGGCGTACATCAAGCCGTCCGGCGCCAACCTGTACAGCGCCGAGAACCGGCTGCCGAAGCGGTGTTCGTGTGAACAACAGTGCCCGGGTGAGCCCTGCAAGGTGCCGCGGGAGTTCCAGGGCGCTCCGAACCTCGCGCCCGACGGCCGGATCTGCAACACCAAGGTCTGGGCCGACGCCGGCTACACGCCGGAGGGCCTGTACCGGTACTACGACCGCCAGCTGGACGGGATCGGGCGCTGGTTCCCGGACAAGGACATGGCGTTCCTCCTCATCCACGACGGGTTCCCGCAGGTGGACGGCCGGGACTTCCGCACGTGTGGCGAAGAGGGCAAGGAGGCGAAGGGGGTCCCGCAGCCGACCCAGCAGACGCGGGAGGTCATCCGGCGGGGGTGGGCGGAGCACAAGGAGCGCTTCGCGTTGATGCACGCCGCGTTGCGGGCGGATCACCCGATCAACAACCTCCTCACGAAGGAGCGCCAGCCCACCCAGATCGTCGGGCTGCAGACCACGAACGAGATCACCGACGGCGCCTCCCTCGAGCGGGCGATCCGGTATGCGATGGCCAACTCTCCCGTGACGTTCATCGAGGCCTACGAGGCGGCGGCGCTCACCGCAGGCAGCGCATCGTCCGACCTCAACGAGTCGCTCCACGCCCGCCGGCGGGAGCAGGCCCCACCCACCGGGCCGCTGCAGGACCCGTTCCCGCCGACCCACGACCACACGTTCGAGGCCCCCGGAACCTACCGGTACGTCAACCCGTACCGCTGCAACGCGGGCTCGGCGGGCGTGATCCGCGTCGCTCCCTGAACCTGGGGTGCACCGCGCCGGCGTGCAATGGACCGCCGGCCTCCGGTGTACGATGGGGGACGGAGGGCCCGTGGCCGACGAGAAGAAGTCGTGGCTCGACGAGAAGCTGGGCGACGCCAAGGAGAAGGCGGCGGCCGAGGCCGGCAAGGCCCTGGTGAACGGCGTCGTGGGCGCAGCGGGCGCGCAGCTCGACTCGTGGCTCGGCGCCATGGAGGGCGAGCTCGCCCGGCGCCAGCAGCTCGACGTCTCGAAGCCGACCGATCCCGAAGAAGCCCCGCCGCCCCCCGCGCGCCCCTCCGCAGAGGACCGGCAGCAAGCCTCCGCAGCGGAGCTCGTGCGCCTGAAGGCCCAGGCCCAGCGCGCGCCGCGGATCGACATGGTCGACGAGCCCGCCGTGGCACCGAGTCCGGCGTCCTTGGCGGCCGAGGCCGACGAGCCCGAGGAGTTCGAGGGCGGGTTCGAGGAGCTGGAGGAGGAGCCAGCTGGCGCGCCCGCCTCCGGGTCCGCCGACCAGGTCCGCCAGGGCGTGGAGGTCCAGCCGGTGGTGGAGCCGTGGGTGCGCCCCGATCCGATGGCCGCCGCCGAGGCCGCGCTCGAGAAGGCGCGCCAGGCGCGGCGCGGCGCCGGGATCCCGGAGCCCGTCGAGGTGAAGCGGCCCACCCCGGTCGGGAACGAGCGCCGCGACCCGTTCGCCGCCGCGCGCGAGGCCCTCGAGAAGGCCCAGGCGGCCCGCGCCTCCGTGGGGCGCAGCGCCGTCCAGATCGACCGCGAGGAGCGCGCGCGCAAGGAGCTCGAGGAGCTCAAGGGCATGGGCCGGAGCGGCGGTGGCGGCGGCGGTGGCGGCGACCCCACCCCCGACCCACCCAAGCCCGCGGACACGCCCAAGCGCAGGCTCTGACGAGCGTTCGACACCCTGGCGGCGGCGGCGGACGGCGCCCCGCTCCCGTGGACAATCTGGCGGCCGCGCGCCAACGAACAAGGGAGAACGCCGGGTCCAGCGCGGCACGCGCTTCGCACACCACGGGGTACGGAGGCTCCGTGTCCTGCTCCCCGTCCGACGTCGTTCCGTGCCCCCTTCCCTTCCGCTACGAGGACCTGCCGCCCACGCCGGGCGGCCGTGCGTGCCCCGCTTGCCGCACCGAGGTCGTCGATCGCGCCCGCTCGTCGGCTCCGGCGGCGTGCGTACGGGTGGTGCACGACCGCTTCCTACGCCCCTGGACCACCGAAGACCGCGCCGTGCGACTGGTGGCCGCGCTCGCCGCGAACCGCGCCGACCACCTGTTGGCGGCGGCAGGCGCCCTGGTGCGACTCCGGCCTGCGTGGCGCGAGCCGCTGCGGGTGTTCGTCGGGCTGGTGCTCGCCCGCCAGCGGGCAGACCGGAGCGCGCGCCGAGGGGGCGCCGACGTGGATACGCCAGGCTCGACAGGGCCAGCGCTGGAGCGTATGGTTGAGGGATGCGAACCGTACCTGTACAAGTCCTGAAGCAACAGCTCGCGAGCTGGATCGATCGGGTCGCGGCCGGCGAGCGGGTGACCATCACCCGTCGGAACCGGCCCCTGGCCGAGCTCACCCCGGTCGGGACTCCGGGGTGGCATGTCGGGTCCCGGTTCGGCCAGGGGGCGCTCGAACCCCTCGGGTTCACCGTGCCGGAGGGGGCGGTCGCGCGCGCGCTCGCAGAAGATCGCAGCGATGACCGCTGAAACCTCCGGTGCCACCCTCCGCCGATACTACGTCGACACGTCGGCGTGGCTCGCCGGGATGCTGGGGCAATCCGGCGGAGAGGCCGTGAGGCACGAGGTGCAGGGTGCGGAGCTGGTCTCGAGCGTGCTGCTGGTCTCCGAGGTCGATCGAAACCTCGTGCGGTTGGCCCGGGATCGCCTGCTGACCGCCGGACAGCTCCAGCAGGCCCGCGACCGTTTCGACGCGGACTTGACCATGTTCACCCTCGCTGACCTGACCCTGGCGCTCGCGCGCGAACGAGCGATGCCGGCCGTCACGACGCCCCGCACCCTCGACCTCGTCCACCTCCGGACGGCGCTGGCGTTCCACGCCGAACGGCCGCTCACCCGGTTCGTGACGTTGGACGGGCCTCAGTCTGCCGCCGCCCGCGAGTTGGGCCTGCCCGTCTGATGCACCTCGGGGGCCGCGCCTCCCGTTCCTCGGGGGGTTAGGCGGCGCGGCATGGATTGGAACCGCTACGCCACCGCCGTCCGGCTCCGCATCTGGCGCCCCATCGTGCGCGCCCGGGGCTCGCTGCTGCGCCGGCTCCGCCCACCCCCGGAAGCCGTCGCGCGCCCCGGGCTCGACGACGTCCCCGTGCTCCTCGTGGGCTGCCACCGCTCCGGCACCAGCCTCGTCCGCCGCTGCGTCGACAGCCACTCCCGCCTCGCGTGCGGCGGCGAGTCGCTCCTGCTCGAGCACCTCGGCGCCGTGCTCGACAGCCCGTCCGCTGCCCGCGGCCTCGCTGGCCTCGACCTCACCCCCGACGCCGTCGCCACCGAGCTCGGCGCCGTCGCGGAGCGCTGGTTCCGCGACCACGCCCGGCGCCAGGGCAAGCCCCGCTGGGCCGACAAGTCCCCCGGGAACACCGTGCACCTCGAGGGCATCGACCAGCTGTTCGGGCGGCGGCCCCAGTACGTCTGCATCGCGCGCGACGGCATGGACGTCGCCACCTCGCTCGGGGGCGCCACCCCGCCGTGGTGGCAGCTCGAGCCCTGGCTGCGCGCCGAGCCCGACCCGTACCTCGCCGCGTGCCGGTACTGGGTCGACCTGAACCAGAAGATGCTGGCCTTCCGCGACCGGCACCCCGAGCGCTGCCTCCTGTTCCGCTACGAGGAGCTCATCCGCGAGCCCGAGCCCGCGCTCCGGCGCCTGTTCACGTTCCTCGGCGAGGCCTTCGAGCCCCAGACCCTCGACTTCAACCGGCAGGCACACAGCGGGGGCCTCGAAGATCACCACGTGAGCACCTCGACCACCTTCGAGGACAACACCGGCCGCCACCGCGCCCTGCCCCCCGCGCTGCAGCGCAGGATGTGGGCGATCGTCGGCGAGACGATGGAGCAGCTGGGATACGGAGCTCGCTCCTACGACGCGTGATCGGATCCACTGGCGCGCGCGTACCCGTTCGGCCTGGAGGTTCCCGTGCGTGTCCCTTCGCTCGTGTTGCTGATCGCCTGCGAGACGCCCGACGACAAGGGCTCGCCCACCCGGACGGTCGTCACCGACACCCTCACCGACACCACCACGCCGATCACCGGCACCGACGAGACCGGCATCGACGAGACGGGGCACACCGGCGACCCGGGCCACAGCGCAGTGGTGCCGCCGCCCGAGTGCGCGACCACCCCGCCGGCCGCCGTGGCCCAGCCGTTCGACCCCGCGTGCCTCGCGTCGTCGACCATCGGCCTGCTCGACCCGGTGGTGGAGTGGCGGTGGGACACGAACCCCACGTTCCCCGGCGCCACCGACGTGATGACGACCCCGGTCGCCGTGAACCTCACCGACGACGACGGCGACGGCGACGTGGACGACGACGACGCGCCCGACCTCGTGTTCGGCGCCTTCATCGACCGGTACGAGTTCCCCCGGTTCGGCCCGATGGTCGCGCTCTCCGGCGTGGACGGCAGCCAGCTGTGGGCGTTCGAGTCCGTGGGCGGGGTGCCGGTGGGTCCCATCGCCGGCATCGCCGCCGGAGACCTCGACGGCGACGGCGTCATCGAGATCGTGGCCGTCAACTACCAGGACCAGGTGTACGCGTTCCACGCCCCCGTCGGCGGCGCGGAGGCCGAGCTCGTCTGGGTCACCGACATCCCCATCCCCGACACCAAGGGGCAGCCCGCGATCGCCGACCTCGAAGGTGACGGCCGCGCCGAGGTGGTGATCGGCGCGAACGTGCTCGAGGCCGACGGCGCCATCCGCTGGCAGACCGTCGTGCCGGACCCCGTGCGGATGATGTCGTTCCCGGTCGACCTCGACGGCGACGGCCTGATGGAGATCGTGGCGGGAAACACCGTGTACGAACACGACGGCTCCGTACGCTTCTCCGACCCCGGGCTCGACGGCTACCCCGCGGTCGCCAACCTCGACGCCGATCCGGCGCCCGAGTTCGTGCGCGCCATCAACGGCCTCGTGCAGGCCAACGACGACGACTTCTCCGTGCTGTGGAGCTGGGTGCCGCCCGACCTCGGCGGCGGGCCCCCGGTCGTCGCGGACTTCGACGGCGACGGCGAGGTCGAGATCGGGATCGGCTTCAAGTACACGTACCGGGTGTTCGAGCGCGACGGGACGATGATGTGGGAGATGCCCATCACCGACACCTCCAGCGGCTCCATCGGCTCCACTGCGTTCGACTTCGACGGCGACGGCGCAGCCGAGGTCGTGGTCGCTGACGAGCAGACGTTGTGGGTGTTCGACGGCGAGACGGGGGCCGTGGAGCTCGCCTGGGACGCCCACGGGTCGGGCACCTCGCGCGAGTACCCGCTGGTCGTCGACCTCGACCACGACGGCGCCGGCGAGCTCGTGTTGGCCAGCAACGACTACTGGGTGCCCGGCACCTCCGGCATCACCGTGCTCGGAGACGCAGGGAGCGGCTGGCCCGCAGCCCCCGCCATCTGGAACCAGCACGCGTTCCACGTCGACAACGTGGGTCCGGTGGGCGAGATCCCCACGTCCGAGGTCCCGAGCTGGACCACCCACAACACGTTCCGCTCCGCTGCGAACGAGGCCCCGACGGGCCGAGCGCGCCCGGACTGGCGGATCGGCGTCGACGACCCCTGCCTCGACGAGTGTGACCGCGACCGCGTGATCACCTTCGTGCCGGTCGAGAACGTGGGGGCCGTGGACGGCGGGCCGGTCACGGTGCAGGTCGACAGCGCCTCGGGCTCGTGGTCGTTCGACGCGGGCGTGGTGCCAGCGGGTGGCCAGGTGTGGGTCGGTCCGCTCACGCTCACGAGCGCGGACTACACGAGCGGCGTCACCCTCACCCTGGTGCCCGCCGGTGAGCAGTGCGACACCGCCAACGACGTCGTCACCTGGTCGACCTTCCCCTGCCCCTGAGGCTCGGGCCTCAGCGGCAGGTCACGGTCTTGAGCGAGCGGCCCTTCACCTCGAAGCACCACTCCTCGGGGTCGCGGTCCGCCGACAGCCGGTAGGTCGTGACGGCGCCGCCGCCGCCGAACAGCTGCACGGTGTGCATGCCGGGGGCGACCTCGGCCACGAGCGGGGTGGTACCCACCTTCTTGCCGTCGATCTCGACCGGGATGCCGGCCACGTCGGTCGTGACGTTCACGATGTACGTGGACAACACGTCGAAGTCGCCGCTCGGACCCGCGTCATCCGAAGGCAGCGCGAACAGCTCGCCTTCGTCCGTGCGCCGCATCGCGCCGAGCTCGATCTCGTCCTCCGCGAGGAGGTTGCCGGCGCCGCCGTCGTCGCGCCAGGTGGAGAGGTCGTCGTCGCACCACTCGCCGTCCGCGCAGTCGCGGGGGGCAGCGGGGGCCGCCGACACCGTGGACGACTGGAAGAAGGCGTCGGCCGCCGTCACGGGGGCCCTGGCCGGCGCTGCCGGCGCTGCGGGGGCCTGGGCCGGGGCCCCGGGCGGTGTCGCGGGCGCCGGGGACTCGCCCAGCAGGGCGCCCGCCATGGAGCCCGCCCAGGACGCCGCGGTGTCGAAGTAGCCGCCGGAGGCCACGGGCGCCGCAGGCTCCTCGTCGAGCGAGGCCATCAGCGCCGCGGTGCCGTCCTGATCGAGGCCCCCGCTGGCCGGCGCAGCCGCGCGCGTGGCGTTCATGGTCGGCCGCCCCGCGGACGGCATCGGGCCGTCCAGCTCGGCCAACACGGCGGTGGTGGGGTCGTCGGCGGAGGCCGCGGTCTCCCAGCCGGACAAGGTGCGGCCGCGCACGACCTCCTCGTCGTCGAGGGCGAGCCCGGGACCCGCGGCGGGCGCTGCGGCGGCGGGCGCGAACAGCCCGTCGTCGCCGCCGTCCATCATCGAGGCCACGGACGAGCCGACCCCGACCACGGTGTCGTACCAGCCGCCCGAGGCAGCGGGAGCGGCGGGCGCGGGCGCAGCAGCGGCATACGTCGGCGCAGCAGCGGGAGCGGGCTCGTAGCCCTGGTTCGCCTGGGGAGCGGGGGCGCGCTCGTCGCCGAGGCCGGCCACCAGCGAGGCCATGGAGTCGTCCGGCGCGTACGCAGCGTCCGCGGGTGCATCCGCCTGGCGGGCGGCGGGCGCGGTCCTGGCGGCGGCCTGGGTGGGCTGCCCGGCGCGGTTGGGCAGCGGCTCGTCGAGCTCGGCGAGGATCGCGCGCGTGGAGTCGTCGACCGAGGCGTCGCCGTCCCACCCGGAGGTGCGCGAGGCCCGCAGGACCTCGTCGTCGTCGGCCACGAAGGCGCCGCCACCGGGGCTGCCGGCGACCTGCACGGGCACGGCTGCGGGCGCGGCGAACGTGGCCTCTGCAGGGTCGCCGCCGGACACCAGGGAGGCCACCGCCGAACCCACGCCCACCACGGTGTCGTACCAGCCACCCGAGGCCGGCGCCGGAGCGACGGCAGCGGGGGCCGCGGCCGGGGCGGGGCGCTGCACTTCGAGGTCGGCCAGGAGGGCGGCCATCGGATCGGGCTCGCCGCCTGCCGCCGGTGCCGGCGCGGCGCGGTCCGTGGACAGCGCGCTCAGGAGGTCGTCCATGTCGTCGAGCGGCGCAGCCACGGGCTCGACCAGCGCGGGACCCGCGAACGGAGCAGGCTCCGCCGGCGCCCCGGTGACCAGGGACGTCACGGTGTCGACCACGTTCGACCAGCCGGAGGGGGCGGGCGCGGCCGCGGCGACCGGGGCGGCAACGGCGACCGGGGCGGCAGCAGCCACCGGCTGCGCGGAGAACGTGGCGGAGCCGGGCCGATCGACGAGCACCTGCCCCGCCAGGGACAGCTCACCGGACGCGGCCTGGGGCGCGCTGGCCACGGCGGGTGCCTGGAGCTGCGCTCCGGGGGAGACGGCCGCTCCCGCGGCGACCGGCGCGGTTGCGGGGGCGGCCATGCCGTAGTCGGACAGATTCACGGCTGCGGCGCCAGCGGCGGGCGCGCCCGTCACCTGCTCCACGTGTGGGACGGGACGCGGCGCGGCGGCCTGGCGCTGGGCTGCCCGGGGTGCGCTCGGCGACACGAGCGACGACACCGCGCGGACGGTGGACTCGACCCAACCCTGCGGCTCTGCAGCGACGGGCGCAGCGGCGGCAACAGGTGCAACGGCAGTCGGGGACGCGGCGACTTCGGCCTGGCGGCTGACCACGGCGCGCGAGGGTTCACCTGGAGCCGCGGTCACGACCACGGGGGTGACGGTGGAAGGCTCGACCGCGAGCCCGCCAGCCGCCGGGGTACCGGCGACGAACAACACCGCGACGACCACCGCCACCACGCCCACCGAGCCGAGCACGGCGACCGTGGCGGCGCCCAGGCCTGCCCCGACGAGGACCAGCGTGGAGGACGAGCCCGCAGGCCGATCCTCGACCGGGTGTTCGCTGCGGGAGGGCACCGGCGCGGGCGTGCGGAACGACCGCGGCGACGGCACCGCGCTCCGGTCCTCCGGGGGCGCGATCGGGATGGCGACGCGGGCGGTGGGCGGGTTCACGGACGCGCGCGAAGCGACGGGCGCCGGCGTCCACGCCTGGCGGGGGCCTTTCCGCGCGGGGGGCACCCGCGCCTCGTGGCCCTCCCAGTTCGTCTCGTTGACGGACAGGTGCTTTCCGGGGTCCGAGGCTTCGTCGAAACCGATCAGATCGCGATCCATCTTCATCCCCGCACCCCGCGGTGGCCGGTCGACGGACGGTCGGTCCCCGCGGATTGACGCGTGGACCTGCAAGATTCGATCCGCGAGAGGGTCCAGGATCGACCTTCGATCACCCGGAGTCTGCGGTGGTTTTTCCGCGGTTCGCTGTCCCAGGTGGGGCGCCCGCTCCCCGATCCGGACGACCCAGGTGGTCGGAGATAGACGCGGGGCCCGGAGGGAGAATGCGCCCTGTACTCGCCGAGCTGGTGTCCCTGTTGCAGCTCGAGCGGATCGAGCACAACCTGTTCCGTGGCCAGAGCCAGGATCTGGGCTGGGGCGCCGTGTTCGGCGGTCAGGTGCTGGGACAGGCGCTGTCCGCCGCCGCGCAGACCGTGCCCGCGGACCGGCCGGTACACAGCCTGCACGGGTACTTCCTGCGCCAGGGCGACGCGCGGGCCCCCATCGTGTACGACGTGGACCGCATCCGCGACGGCAAGAGCTTCACGACGCGGCGGGTGGTCGCGATCCAGAAGGGGCACGCGATCTTCAGCATGTCCGCCTCGTTCCAGGTCGACGAGGAGGGCTTCGACCACCAGGAGACCGCCCCCCAGACCGAGGGCCCCGACGGGCTCCTGTCGGACACGGAGCTGGCGCAGACGTGGGCCGAACACATCCCGGCGTCGCTGCGCCTCCAGGCCACCGCTGCCCGACCCATCGAGATCCGTCCGGTCCATCCGCAGAACCCCCTGGCGCCCGAGGCCCGCCCACCCGTCCGCCACGTATGGTACCGCGCTTCGGATCCACTTCCCGACGATCCTGCGCTGCACCGCTACCTGCTGGCCTATGCGAGCGACTTTCACTTCCTCACCACGGCCATGCAGCCACACGCGGTGAGCTGGCTCACGCCGGGCATGCAGGTGGCCAGCCTCGACCACGCGATGTGGTTCCACCGCCCCGTCCGCTTCGACGAGTGGTTGTTGTACGTGATCGACTCGCCGTCGGCGAGCGGCTCGCGCGGGTCGGTGCGCGGGCGGTTCTACGACCAGGCGGGCCACCTCGTGGCGACCACGGCGCAGGAGGGGCTCATCCGGAGACGCTCGTGACCGCGACGGTCCTGGTGTTCGTCGTCTCGTGGCTGCTGATCGCGTTCCGCCGCCTCCGGTGGCTGCCCATCGGGCGCCCCGCCGGCGCGCTCGCGGGAGCGGTGGGCATGATCGTCGTCGGCGCGCTCACCCCGGAGGAGGCCTGGGCGGCGGTGGACGGCCCCACGATCACGCTGCTGCTCGGGATGATGTTGTTCACGGCGTACGTCGAGCGCGCCCAGGTGTTCTCCGTCCTCGCGGACCGCCTGCTCCGCACGGGCTGGAGCCCCGGCGCCCTCCTCGCCGGCGTAGGGGTCGCGTCGGGCGCCCTGTCCGCGGTGCTCGTCAACGACACGGTGTGCCTGTTCTTCACGCCGCTCGTCCTGCAGCTCGCGCGGCGCCTGCGCTCCCCGCCCGGTCCGTGGCTCCTCACCCTCGCCACCTGCGCCAACCTCGGGAGCGCGGCTACGCTCGTCGGCAACCCGCAGAACATGTTGATCGGGAGCCGGTCGGGGATCGCGTTCACCCGCTGGCTCGTCCTCGTGGGACCCGCGGCGGTCGCCGGGATGGTGGTCCACCTGCTGTTCCTGGCCGTGGTGTTCCGGGGCGCGCTGGCTGCTGGATCCGGCGCTTCGGTCGCGCCCGAGCCGACGGTTCCGGGGACCGGCGTACGCCGCGTGCTGGTGGTGGGCGCCGGCATCCTCGTGGGGTTCCTGGCGGGCTTCGACCTCGGGACCACCACGCTCGCCGGGGTGGTGGCGCTGTTCCTGTTCGAGCGGACCGACCCCCGCGAGGCGCTGGCGAAGATCGACACGCCGCTCCTGTTGTTCTTCGCTGGCCTGTTCGTGGTGGTCGCGGGCTTCGACCGGACGGGGTTGCCGGACCGCGGGTGGGCGCTCGTCGCGCCGCACGTGTCGCTCGGGGATGCCGGTGGCCTCGCCGCGCTCACCGCCGCGCTCGCGGTGGGGTCGAACCTGGTGTCGAACGTGCCGCTGGTGTTGCTGGTCGGCGACGGTCTGGCAGGCCTCGGCCACCCGGAGCGCGCGTGGGCCCTGCTGGGCTTCGTGTCCACGGTCGCCGGGAACCTCACCCTCGTGGGTTCGGTCGCGAACATCATCGTCGCGGAGCAGGCGCGCGGCGAGTACGAGCTCGGCTTCTTCGAGTACCTGCGGGTGGGGCTGCCGTCGACGGTGCTGGTGTTGGCGGTCGGGGTGCCGATCGTGTGGTGGACCACCGGGTAGCGTTCCAGCCAGGGAACGCAGCGTTGCGCCCGAAGTCCGCCGCCCCACGGTAGAAAGGCGCCAGGAGGTCATGATGAACAACACCGAACGCAACCGCCGCAACCTGATGGAGCTCCTCGAGGCCCTGGGCAACGGCACCCTGCTCGCCGCCTTCGACAAGCTCTACGCCGACGACGTCGTGATGATGGAGAACAACGAGCCCGACCCGAACCGCGTCAACAAGGCGCAGAACCGGGCGTACGAGGAGTACTTCGTGAACAACGCGAAGTGGCACGGCGCGAAGATGGGCCCCGTGATGGTCGACGGCGACCACTCCGCCTACGAGATGTGGATGGACTTCGAGATGAACGGCCAGCGCATGACGCGCACGCAGGTCGCGGTCCAGACCTGGAACGCCGACGGGAAGATCTGCAAGGAGGTCTTCTACTACAAGGGCTGAGCGTCCTGCCCCAGGGCGTCGTGCCTTCGCGCACGGCGCCCCGTCCGGCCTCGGCGTTCGCTCGATCCGCCCCACGGCACGCGCCTCGCAGCGCTCCGGAGCGGAGGTAGTGATGACCGAGCCCACCCACCGCGTCCTGGTTCGCCTGCAGCTCAAGAACAAGGCGCAGCAGGACGTGTATTCGTCGGTGCTGGGGCGCCCGAGCGCGTTCCCGCAGATCGGGGACACCGTGTCGCTCGACGGCATCCCCATCGGAGGCTGCTACCGCGTGACCGCGCTGGAGTGGCAGGTCGTCGAAGACACCCTCACCCAGGTGAAGGTGATCGCCGTCGCCAACTCGTAACAGCGGGAGGTGGTGCCGGATGGGTCAGAGGAGGCCCAGCAGCTGCAGCACCACGTACCCCAGCCCCGCGACGGCCCCGCCGCCGGCCACCGCAGCGAGCAGGTGGCTCGCCACCGGCGACAGCGGCGACAGCTCCCCGTCCGGGGCGGCGCTCGGCGCCGACACCGCAGCGGCGGCGGTGGGCGCGACGGCACCCGCCGTCGGCGCGACAGCGGGCTCCGGCACCTCCTCCTGCAGCGTCTCCAGCACCGCGGTCACCAGCTCGGACAGCGGTGGCCCCGCGATCACCTTCGCCACCGGGAAGTCCACCCCGGCCTTCAGCAGCTGGTTGCGCAGGTCCATCAGCTTCATCGAGTCCAGGCCCTGGTCCCACAGGCGCTGCTCCGCGCTCAGGTCCACGGGCGCCCCCACCTCGGCCAGCATCCCGCGGAGCTTCTCTTCCACGAGCTCCGCCCACCGCGCCCGCGGCGCGCCCCGGACCGCGACCTGGAACAACGACGTCCCACCGGCCGCTCCCTGCGCCGCCGCCCGCGCGGTCGCTGCGCGCTGCGTGTGCGGGAACCCACACACCACCACGTTCGCCGGGCCACCGAGGGCCGCGCCCAACGCCAGCAGCGCGTTCGCCGTCGGCACCGCGACCAGGCCCTGCGCCGCCACCGCGTCCAGGTGCGCCTGGCCCAGGCGGGCCGCCATGCCCACCTCCGCCCAGGGGCCCCACGCGATCGACACGCCCGGCAAGCCCGCCGCGCGCCGCAGCTCCGCCAACCCGTCGAGGAAGGCGTTGCCCGCACCGTAGGCCGTCTGGCCCGGGGACCCTGCCACCGCCACGATCGACGAACACGCCACGAAGGCGTCGAGGTCGAGCCCCGCCGTGGCCTCGTGCAGGTTCCACCCGCCCGCCACCTTGGCGGACAACACGCGCGTCACGCGCTCCGGCGTGAGCGTGTCGACGAGCCCGTCGTCCAGCACGCCCGCCGCATGGATCACGCCCCGCAACACCCCGCCCCGCTCGCGGAGCTCCGCCAACACGCGGTCCACGTCGGCGCGCACCGCCACGTCCGCAGCGACCACGTGGATCGCCGCACCCGTGGCCCGCAGCTCCGTGAGGAGCTCGGTCGTCGCGGCGTCCGGAGCGCTGCGGCCCGACAACACCACGTCCGTGACCCCGCGGCCCACCAGCCACCGCGCGAAGGCCAGCCCCAGAGCGCCCAGGCCGCCCGTGACCCACCACGTGCCCTGGAGCGGCGGCGCCTCCGGGAGGGTGGTCTGCGTGATGGACGGCGTGAACCGCATCCCGCCGCGGAACGCCATCTCGCCGTCTCCGGCGCCGAGCCCCGTCAACACGTTCGCGACGCGCTGGTGCTCGTCGGACGCGGGATCGAGGTCGATGACGATGCCCGCGCCCCGCTCGGCGCGCAGCGTGCGCGAGAAGCCCAGCACGGCCCGGTGTGCCAGCCGCGGCGCCGACCCGTCGAGCGACGCTGCGCCGACCGTCACGATCGCGCAGCGACCCACGCCGCGCACCGCCGCCAGGGTGTCGAGGACCGCAGCGGTGGCCGCCTGGGGTCCGTCGGTCGCGGTCTCGTCCACCACCACGAGCGGCGCGCCGTCTGGGGCGAGCCGGACGCCCTGGTTCGGCAGCAGCTCCGCCAGCGCACGCGCCAGCGGGCTCTTCCCGACGATCCGCCAGGTGCCGGAGATGGGGAGCTCGGCCACGGGCGCCGCCGTGTACCGGCCTTCGTGGACCCAGCCGTCGAGCGACGGAGGACCAGCGGGCGCGGCTTGCGGGGCGAGCTCGGGCTCGATCCAGTACCGCTTCTTCTGCCAGGCCATGGGCGGCAGGGGGATCGACCGGCCGGACGGCGTCAGCGCGTCGAGGCGGACGTTCTCGCCGCTGGCCCACGCGCCGGCCGCTGCGGTCACGGCCGCGACCAGCTCGGAGCCCGTGGAGGTCCCGGTCGCGAACAGCGGCGTGCCCGAGGGAACGATCCGCGCCACGAGCGGCCCGAGGACCGGCCGCGCGCCGAGCTCGACGAACCGCGCTGCGGTGGCGACCTCGGACACCGCCGCGCCGAACCGCACCACGCCGCGGAGCTGCGCCACGAGGTAGTCGGCGCTGCCGAACGGCGCCGGAGCATCGGACGTGGGGACCAGGCGGACCTTCGGCTGCGCGGGCTGCAGGTCGCCGATGGCGTCGCGCCACGCGTCCAGCATCGGCTCCATCCGGTGCGAGTGGAACGCGTGGGAGACCACGAGGCGCGTGGTGCGCACCCCGGTGGCGGCCAGCGTGGCGGCGACCGCGGTCACTGCGGCTTCGTCGCCGCTGATGACGCAAGCGCCCGGCGCGTTCACCGCAGCGAGCTCGGCGCCCGGCACCAGCGCGGACCGGACGACCTCCTCCTCGGCTCCGATCGCGATCATGGCGCCGCCCTCGGGCAGCGCGCCCATCAGGCGGCCACGGACGGCGACGAGGCGGGCTGCGTCCTCGAGCGACCAGACGCCGGCGACGTACCCTGCAGCGAACTCACCGATCGAGTGCCCGATCACGGCGCGCGGCTCGAGCCCGAGGCTCCGCCACCAGGCTGCCTGCCCCACCTGGAGGGCGAACAGCGCGGGCTGCGTCCACTCCGTGCGATCGAGCGGTCCCTGGTCGGCCCACATCACCTGCCGCAGGTCCTGGGGCAGGTGCGGACGCAGCGCCTCCACGGCGGCATCGAAGGCGCCGCGGAAGGCCGCGGACCCTGCGTACAGCTCCGCGCCCATGCCGGCGCGCTGGGAGCCCTGGCCACCGAACAGGAACACCGCGCCGGGCGCGCGGACGCCACGAACCTCGAGCCGCGGCAGGCCAGCGGCGAGCGCCTCCCGATCCGCGCCGACCAGCACCGCGCGGTGCTCCAGCGCGCCCCGGTGCAGGAGCAGGCTGTGACCGACGTCGGCGGGGTGGGCGTCGAGCGCCACGAGCCGGGACGCGTTGGCAGCCACCTGATCCGCGGAGCGCCCGGAGACTGGCCACACGTACGGGCCATCCCCCCGATCCGCCAGGGGCGAAGCGCGGAGGGGCGCCTCTTCGAGCACCACGTGGGCGTTCGTCCCAGAGAGGCCGAACGACGAGATCGCGGCCATGCGGGGCCGGGCGCCGCGCGGCCACGGCGTGGCTTCCTGCACGATCTGCAGCGGGAACTCGTCCAGCGGCAGCTCGGGGTTGGGCGAGGCCACGGGGGTCGGGGGCAACACGCCTTTGCGCATCGCCAGCAGCACCTTGACGAACCCGGCCATGGCGGCGGCCGCTTCGAGGTGGCCCACCACCGCCTTCGCAGAGCCGAGCCGCAGGGGCTGCTCGGCGGGCCGCTCCACGGCGTAGACCTCCGCGGCGGCGCGGACCTCGATCGGGTCGCCGAGCTTCGTCCCGGTGCCGTGGCACTCGAGGTAGTCGACGTCGTGGGCGCGCACGCCGCCGGCGGCCAGCGCCTCGCGCATCACGACCTGCTGGGCCGGACCGGAGGGCGCCGTGAGCCCGCTCGTGCGCCCGTCGTGGTTGACGGCCGAGCCGCGGATCACGCCGAGCACCTCGTCACCGTCGCGCTCGGCGTCGGCGAGGCGCTTGAGCACCACCACCGCGCAGCCTTCGCCGCGTCCGTAGCCGTTCGCGTCCGCCGAGAACGACCGGCACACCCCGTCCGGAGACAAGGCGCCGATCTGCGCCAGCACCACCATCCCGCCGCCGTTGAGCAGCACGTTCACGCCGCCCGCGAGCGCCGCGTCGCAGTCGCCGTCCTGGAGCCCGCGCACCGCGTGGTGCAGCGCGACCAGCGCCGACGAGCACACCGTGTTCACCGACATCACCGGGCCGCGCAGGCCCAGCGAGTAGGCGAGGCGACCGGGGACGAACGACGTGTCGGTCCCGGTGAGCGCGTACGGAGACGACAGCTGCTCGTCGGGGATCCGGTGGGACCACTCGGAGCTCGCGACGCCCAGGTACACCCCGGTCCGCGTGTCGCGCAGCCGCTCGGCAGGCAGGCCAGCCGACTCCACCGCCTCCCAGCCCACCTCGAGCACGAGGCGCTGCTGCGGGTCGAGCATCATGGCCTCGGGGTCCGAGATGCCGAAGAACGACGCGTCGAGCGTGGTCACGTCCGTGAGGAACGCCGCGCCCTTCGCGTTGGTCTTGCCCGGCGCGGGGTCACCGGGCTGGAAGATCGCCGCGTGGTCCCACCGCTCGGGCGGTACGGGACCCGCGACCGGCGCGCCCCGCTCCAGGAGCCGCCAGTAGGACTCGGGGTCGTCCCCGCCACCCGGGAAGCGACACGCCATGCCGATCACGGCGATGGCCACCGGGCCGGTGCCAGTCCGGGGGCGCGACGACGGGGCCGGCAGCGCCTCCACCGCCGGGGCCAGCCGCTGCAACAACATCGTGGCCAGCGCCTGTACGGACGGGTGATCGAACGCGACGGTCGCGGGCAGGCGCTCCCCGACGCGCTTCGACAACACGTTGCGGAGCTCGACCGCCAGCAGGCTGTCCATCCCGAGCTCCTGGAGCGGCGTGGCGTCACCGACGCGCGCCTCCGGGACCCCGAGCACCTTCGCCACGTCCGCGCGGACCGCCGACGCGATCACGACCTCGCGCTCCGCCGTCGGCAACGCCAACATCTGCCGCGCGAAGGCACCGGTCCCGGCGCCACCAGCGCCGCGCTGGGTGCGCACCGCGACGAGCGAGCGGAACAGCGGCGGCACCTCGGCCAGCGAGCGCACGTCGGCCGGCACCACCAGCGGCGCAGCCACCGTCACCGCCGTCCCGCGACGCACCACGGACTCGAGCAGCGCCACACCTTCGCGGTCCCCGAGCTTGCGCACCGAGCCGTCCTGCTCGATCGACGCCGCCATCCCGCGGTCCGCCCACGGGCCCCACGCGATCGACACGCCCCGCAGCCCCGACGCCCGGCGCTCCCGCATCCGCTCGTCCAGCCACGCGTTCGCCGCCGCGTACGCGCTCTGGCCCGGAGAGCCCAGCGTCCCCGCGATCGACGAGTACACCAGGAACAGGTCCAGGTCCGCGCCCG
>JBIKWC010000384.1:0-6123 GCA_044356535.1 Myxococcota bacterium | reverse complement strand
GAGCTTGAGGCGCTGGCGCTCCCCGCCGGACAACGTGTTCAGCGGCTGGCCGAGCCGCAGGTAGCCGAGCCCCACGCCCGAGAGGCGCTTCAGGATCGCGACGGCAGCGGGGAGCTTGGAGGGCCCGGCGCCGAAGTACCCGATGGCGGCGTCGACCGGCAGCTCGAGCACCTCGGCGATGTTCAGTCCGCCGAGGCGGTACTCCAGCACCGAAGCCTGGAAGCGTCGGCCCTCGCAGTCCTCGCACACCGTGCTCACGCTGGCCATCATCCCGAGGTCCGTCTCGATCACGCCCGCTCCGTTGCAGGTTGGGCACGCGCCCTCGGAGTTGGCGCTGAACAACGCCGGCTTCACGCCGTTGGCCTTGGCGAACGCCTTGCGGATCGGTTCGAGGAGGTCGGTGTACGTCGCCGGGTTGCTCCGCCGCGAGCCCTTGATCGCTGTCTGGTCGACCGTCACCACGCCCTCCCGGCCGCTCACCGAGCCATGGATCAGCGAGCTCTTGCCGGAGCCGGCCACGCCCGTGACCACGACCAGGACCCCGAGCGGCACATCGACGTCCACGGCCTTCAGGTTGTGGGTGGAGGCGCCGCGCACTTGAAGCGCGCCTTTCGACTTTCGAACCTTTGGTTTGACGCTGGAGCGGGCGTCCAGGTGGCGGCCCGTGAGCGTGCCGCTCTTGCGCAGGCCCTCGACCGTCCCCGTGAACACGACCTGTCCGCCCGCCGTGCCCGCGCCCGGGCCGAGGTCCACGACGTGGTCGGCGATGGCGATGACCTCGGGCTTGTGTTCGACCACGAGGACCGTGTTGCCCTTGTCGCGGAGCCGCAGCAGGAGCTCGTTCATCCGCTGGATGTCGTGGGGGTGCAGCCCGATGGTGGGCTCGTCGAACACGTACGTGACGTCGGTGAGGGACGACCCGAGGTGCCGGATCATCTTGGTTCGCTGCGCCTCGCCGCCGGACAGTGTGCCGGACGGCCGCTCGAGGCTGAGGTACCCGAGCCCGATCTCCACGAAGGAGTCGAGCGTGTGCCGAAGGCTCGCGAGCAGCGGCGCCACGGACGGCGCCTGGAGGCCCCCCACCCAGGTGGCGAGATCGCTGATCTGCATCCGGCAGGCGTCGGCGATGTTTACGCCGTTGATATTGGAGGAACGAGCACCTTCGCTGAGTCGTGTGCCGGCGCACTCGGGGCACGGCGTGAACGTGACGGCGCGCTCCACGAACGCGCGGATGTGCGGCTGCATCGCCTCCACGTCCTTCGACAGGTACGACTTCTGGATCGAGGGGATGAGGCCCGCGTACGTGAGGTTGATCCCCTCGACCTTGATCTTCGTGGCCTCGCGGTGCAGGAGGTCGTGTCTCTCCCGCTCGGTGTACTCGCGGAGGGGCTTGTCGGCGTCGAAGTAACCACAGCCCCGGAAGATGCGGCCGTACCACCCGTCCATGCTGTAGCCGGGGATGGTGAGGGCCCCGCCGTTGAGCGACTTCGTGTCGTCGTACAACGCGGTGAGATCGATGTCGCTGACCGAGCCCATCCCCTCGCACCGCGGGCACATGCCACCGACCCGGCTGAAGGTCCTCTTCTCCGCCTTGCCTTCGCCGATGGTGATCGAGCCGACGCCGGACACGGACGGCACGTTGAACGAGTACGCGTTGGACGAGCCGAGGGAGGGCTGGGCCAGGCGACTGAACAACACGCGCAACATGGCGTTGGCGTCGGTCGCGGTGCCCACCGTGGACCGCGCGTTGGCGCCCATCCGCTCCTGGTCGACGATGATGGCGGTGGTGAGCCCGTCGAGGACGTCCACCTCGGGACGCGACAACGTGGGCATCATCCCCTGGAGGAACGCGCTGTACGTCTCGTTGATCATCCGCTGCGACTCGGCCGCGATGGTGCCGAACACGAGTGAGGACTTCCCGGAGCCGGAGACGCCCGTGAACACGGTGAGCCGCCGCTTGGGCAGCTCGACGCTGATGTCCTTCAGGTTGTTCTCGCGGGCGCCCTGGACGCGGATGAGGTCGTGGCGGTCGGCGGGGTGGGTCACGTGGGCCTCGGGAGACGGGACGGGATTGTGCCCAGAACGGGTCAGCGGCGGGTCTGGACGAGCCCCACTCCTCGTGCGACGCCGCGTCCAGGTGGTCCCTGGCGCGCAGCAGCCGCCGCAGAAGATCCGGGTCTTGCACACGAGCTCCGCAGCGCACTCTACCCGGTCACCCAGCGAGCGCCCGAAGCAGCGACGCGATGGTCCAGAGGACGATCTCTCCCGGTGTGACGTCGGCCGTCCCCGCGACATCCAGGCGTTGCGCGGAGGTCCGCGAAGGAGGATGCTTGCTGTTCTGGTGTACGGTTGCGTTCGCTGTGCCTCCGACGCTCGGTCCGCTCCCCTCGCGGGACCACGACCCCGACGCGGCGCTCCTGAGCGCGCTCCTGCGGGACATGGGGCAGGACGGAGCGACCGCGCCCCCCGCGGCGCTCGCCGGCGAGTACGCCGCGCTGTGTGCTGCAGGGACGAAGCTCGCCTGCGCCCCACAGGCCTGGCATGGCTCGGATGGTTCGTTCGACCTGGCCGCCCTCGGAAGGGTGATGGGCCCGCGCTGCAGCGCGAGTGAGCCCGTCGCGTGCCTCTCGCTCGGCTGGGTGGCCTCCCAGCGGGTCCCGGGCACCTTCGCGCGCGAACGGGACCCGGGAGATGCGCGCGCGCGGTTCGAGCAGGCGTGTGCGTCCGGGCTGCAGCGCGGGTGTACCGAGGTCGGGTTCCTCGAGCGCTTCGGGATCGGGACCTACCCGTCCGTCTTGCGCGCCAGCGTGACGTGGCGAGCGGCCTGCGCCGCCGGGGAGCCCGAGGCCTGTCGACAGCTCGCCAGCCTGGAGCCGCGAGACTCCCGGGCCCTCCTCGAGCGGGCCATCCGTGCCGGTCACGCGCCGGCGCTCGCGGATCTCGCGCTCCTGGAGACCTCGACGGAGGACCAGTCCGCGCTCCACGCCGCAGCGTGTGAGGCGGGGGTCGGGCGGTCGTGTCGGGCGCTGGCGCAGCGAGCGGGTCCTGCGGACGTGGTGCGGTGGACCGAGCTCGGGTGCGCCCTGCAGGACGCCGAGTCGTGCGCGCGGGTGCACGTCGCCCGGGTCGTGGCGGATGCCGCCGCTCGGGACCAGGCGGTCGCCGAGCTCCGTCGACGCTGTCCGGCGTCGGAGTACGCGTGCGACGAGGCCGCGTTCCTCGCTGCCGGCGCCACGCCGCAGCTCGCCTACTCCGGTACCCTGGGTCCCAAGGACATCGATCGGACCCTCGTGGATCTGAAGCGGCCGTCCCACCAGTGTCTCCTCGGCGCGCTGACCGGAGATCCCGACGTGACGGGGCCGGTAGAGGTTCGGTGGCGCGTCGAGGCCGACGGCTCGGTGCGCGGGGTGCGGGTCGACTCGACCAACCCGGCGCTCGCGTCGTGCCTCGCGGCGCTCTGGTCCGGAGCGCGGTTCCGTCCGCCGGCGGGGGGGCCCTCGTCCTCGTCCGCCAGATCCCGCTCGGACACGAGGCAGCGATCGACGTGACCTCGGACCTGGGTCCGGAGGAGGGGGTGTCGTTGCGCCGGATCGGGGACGGCCTGCGCGGACACGCCCAGGCCTTGGACGACTGCTTCGTCCGCGACGGCGATCCGACGGTGGGTGGGTCGTTGACGGTCGAGGTCCGAGCGCTCCGGGATGGCCACCTCGTCGAGCCCACCGTGGTGAAGGGGGAGCTCCCGGTCGGCGCCGAGCGTTGCGTGCTGGAGCTGGTGGGCGCGACCGTCCTGCCCGAGCCGCCGGAGCTGCCGCTCCGGGCCCGGGTCCGGTTCGACTTCGTGCAACCCTCGACGGCCCAGGTCGCGCCCGCCGCCGTACCACCTCCAGCGTGGTCCGCAGGCGAGCCGTTCACGCTCCGCATGCTGGTGGTGTCGGTCCCCCGCGCCGTGGTGGAGGGGCACAAGGCGCACCTCACGGACGACGCCCTCGCCTCGATCACCGAGGCGCACCAGAAGCTGGCGTCGTGGGTCGAGACCCACAGCCGCGGCGCGTTGCAGCTGGAGCAGGAGTTCGTGGAGTGGCCGACCCCGCTGGATGCAGGTGGGTTCGCCGAACAGGAGGGGCTCCGCCGCTGGAGCCTCGACCCCGAGGAGCTCCCCGAGGACCTCTACCTGCAGGTGGAGGACGGAGCCTACGACTCGGTGTTCGTCTGGCTGCCGGCGCCTCCGGGCTTCCCGCGGCCCGCGCTCGGGGTCACCTTCGCGCCGACCCACCGCGGACAGCGCGCCGTGTTCTCGAGTGGCGCCATCGCCCACCGCGACGTGTTGCGCGCGAATGCGCCCGCGCCTGCGTTCGAGCTGCCGTTGCACGAGCTCTATCACCAGCTCGAGTACCAGACGGCGCGGCGGTTGGCGGTCGACCTCCCCAGCAACCACGAACAGCTGCGGTTCGGCGGGAAGATGTACTCGCCGCGAACCTGGGCGGCGCCCAACCCGCGCGTGCTCGACTGGTACGACCTCACCCTCGGGACGTTGCTGCACCCCGATCTGTGGCGCGACGCGTACGACCCCGACCTGGGGCGCAGCCCGGGCACGGACCTCGCCCGGGGCGCAGCGGTGCTGGACGCCGACGGCGTGACCCGCCCCGACCGGCTGGTGGACGGCGCGGTGTTCGCGCCCGCCGCGAAGGCGCCGCGCGCCCGCCCGACGTTCTCGATCTCGTGGGAACGCCCGCGCGCGATCGAGCGGGTGGTGGCGCACCTGTCCGCGGTGCCCGGGGGCGCTGCTCCCCGGCTACCGCCCGGTCCCGAACCCGTTCATGGTGGCGGTGGTGACGCTGGAGCCCCACGGCGACGGCACCCGCTACGTGGCGATGGCCAAACACGCCGACCGCGAGACGAAGCGCAAACACGAGGAGATGGGGTTCCACCACGGGTGGGGCGCCGCGCTCGACCAGCTGGTGGCGGTGGCGAAGTAGGGGTGAGCGCTCAGTGCTGTGGGCACAGCTTCCCGTCCTCCATCTCGTAGCGGTGGTCGAACACGTCGAGCGCGCGGTGGTCGTGGGTCACGACCAGGACGGCGGTCCCGCGCTCGTGCGCCACCTTGCGGAACAGCTCCATCACGATGCGGCTGCGGACCGAGTCGAGGGCCGCGGTGGGCTCATCGGCGAGGAGCAGGGACGGGGCGTTCGCGAGCGCCCGGGCGATGGCGACTCGCTGTTGCTCGCCACCGGACAACGTCTCCGGGTACGACGCGGCGCGGTGGTCGACCTGCAGGTACCCGAGGAGCTCGCGGGCGCGGGCCACCGGGTCGGGCAGGCCAGCGAGCTCGGCGGACAGGGCCACGTTCTCCTGGGCGGTCAGGAACGAGGTCAGGTTCGCCTTCTGGAACACGAACCCGAGGTGCGTGCGGCGGAGCGCGGCGAGATCGGCCCGCGGCACGCTGTCCTTCACCACGAGCTCGCCCGCGAACCACACCTCGCCGCGGTCGGAGGGAGACACGAACCCGAGGGCCTTCACGAGCGTGGACTTCCCGGCCCCGCTCGGCCCGAGCAACGCGGACACGCTGCCTTTCTCCAGGGTCAGGTTCACGTCGGACAGCGCGGTGACGGCTCCGTCGCCGGTGCCGTAGGTCTTGGAGAGCGCGACTGCCCGAACGGCTTCGGTCGACATCATCCCTCCAGGGCCTGGGCGGGGTCGATGCGGTCCACGTGGAGGAGCGCGAGCGCGCTGGCGAGCGTCACGATTGCGAAGGTGACGACGGGGGTCGCCAGGCGGATCGACTCGGTGATCACCACCCGCCGCGGGAAGTGTGGGTAGAGCTGGCTCCCGAGCGCGGTCGCGACGAGCCACACCAGGAGGCCGAGCATCCACGACTGCTGCAGCACCATCGCGAGCAGCCGCGCGCGGGGCATCCCGAGGAGCTTGAGCACGGCCAGGTCGTGCGTCTTCTCGAGGGTGAGCTGGTAGATGACCATCATCACGACCACCCCGGCGGTGAGCGTGAGGATCACGGTGAACAGCCCGATCTGCATCCGCGCGCGCTGGACCACGCCGCCGAGCAGGAGCTCCTCCTCCTCCGCCTGGGAGTAGACGGCCACGTCCACCCACCCGGAGAGCGTGGCG
>JBIKWC010000383.1:0-6150 GCA_044356535.1 Myxococcota bacterium | reverse complement strand
TCGCACTGCTCGCGCTGGCCTGCTCACCGGAGACCCAGGGCCCGCCGCGCCCCGAGCCCACCGGGTACGACACCGCGACGCACACCGGCGTCCCCACCGAGCCCACGGAGCCCACCGAACCCACGGTGCCCACCACTCCGCCGTGTGCCCCCGACGACGCGCTCTCCATCGTCTCCGCCGTCGCCACCTCGCCGTGGCACGAGAACGAGCAGCAGCTCGACCTCACGTTGTCGGCGCCGGCCTCCGTTGCCGTCGCGTGCACCCTCGACACCGACCCCACCGAGGTCCACCTCGTGGAGGGCACCACCGCAGCCACGTCCCACACGCTGCGGCTCTCCGGGCTCCTCTCCGCGTCCGACTACACCTGCGTCGCTGCCGCCGTGTGCCCGGCGACCACGGCCCCCACCACGTTCTCGTTCCGCACCGGTGACCCCGCCGTCGGGCTCGTCGAGGTCGAGACCACCGACTACGGCGGCGCCGGCACCGAGTACGTGCTCTTCAACAGCTCGCGGGACTGCGACTACCAGTACCAGCGCCTCAACGTCGTCGACCGCCAGGGCCGGATCCGCTGGTGGTACGCCACGCCCCAGTGGGTGGGGCCCTCCGTCGAGTTCCGGTACCACGGCAACGACCAGTTCCAGTGGGGCGGCGGCTGGGACCCCAACCCCCTGGGCGCCCCCCGCCAGGTCGACCTGTTCGACGGCGAGCGCTACGACGCCGCTGTCGCGCTCCCCGACGCCGCCTCCACGGACTTCCACCACGACGGCAAGCAGCTCGCCGACGGGCGCCTGCTCACCCTCGAGCGCGTCGACATCGACGGCCGGTTCGACGGGTTCCGGGTGCGGCGCGTCGACCCCGTCACCGGGCTCGTGGACTTCGACTACCACAGCCAGCGCGCGTTCGACGAGGGCCACCTGCCGCGCGGCCAGGGCGGCGACCCGTGGCACGCGAACTGGGTCGACATCGTCGACGACGTGCTGTACGTCAGCCTCTGCAACCTCGAGGCCGTGATCGCCATCGACGTCGCCACCGGCGACTTCCTGTGGACCTTCGGCGCCGGCGGAGACTTCTCGCTCACCGATCCGCAGGGCAACCCGCTCGGCGCCAACGGCTTCACGCAGTGCCAACACGGGCTCGAGGTCACCCTCGACGACCACCTCCTGGTCTACGACAACGGGACGGGCCGGGGCTACAGCCGGGTTTCCCAATACACCGTCGATCAGGCCGCGCGGACCGCCGTCCTCGACTGGACCTGGACGGAGCCCGACTGGTGGGAGACCACCCTCGGCGACGCCGACTACCTCCCCGACGGCCGGGTCCTCGTGAACCAGGGCCACTCCGACTGCTTCAGTAGCAACCGCGGCGACCGCACCACCATCGTCGAGATCGATCCGGTCAGCGGCGACAAGCTCTGGCAGCTCCGGTACGTCGAGCGGAACCTCACCGCGTACCGCGCCGACTGGGCCGACCCGTGCGCGTTGTTCGCGAACACCGCCCTGTGCCCCGCGTTGGCCACGCGCCTCGAGGAGCTGGCGCCGGTGCTGGCCCCCTGATCAGTCGCGCACGTCCAGCGCGCCGACCAGCTCGGTGACCATGCCGAGGCCGGAGGGGGAGTACGACGCCTCGGCCTCTACCAGCACCACGCCCTCGTCCCACCCTGGGGTGCCGTACAGCGCGCCCCAGGTCTCGGTGAGCACGAGCGGGACGCGCTCACCGTCGTAGAACACCACCTGCAACAGCGTCATGTCGGGGCCTTTCGGCTGGGGCAAGCGGGTCCACCCGGTGCGGATCGTGAACGGACCCTGCAACAGCACCGGCGGGCGGTCGTCGATCTCGAGCACCTGCACTCCGTCGATCGCGGCCAGCACGAGGCGCCGCCGGCTCCGCCACCACACCCACCCCGTGACACCCGAGAGCGCCACGAACAGCACGCCGAACCAGGGGGTGCTGCCCACGAGCTCGCGCGGGAGCTGCCGCTCGCCGATGTACAGGTTGAGGCCGAGCACCACCGCCGCGCAGATGGCGAACGCCGCCAGCACCCCGACCCAGGTCGACGCTCCGGGGCGTGACACGTGCGTTTCGAACACCACCTGTCGGTTCATCGGCGGACGGTAGCGCACTATGCTGCCGTGTGCGCATCCTCCACCACTCGTCCGTCCTGACGCTCGAGGCCGGGCCCGTCACCGACCGCAACGGCGACACCCACGAGTTCCTGCGCCTCCGGATGCCGGACTGGGTGGCCGTCGCCGCCGTAGACCATGCCGGCGACTGGCTCCTCGTCGAGCAACACCGGTTCGGGACCTCCGGCGCTTCGCTCGAGGTGGTGGGTGGAGTCGTCGACCCGGGGGAGTCGCCCGGCGACGCCGCGCGGCGCGAGCTCCTCGAGGAGACCGGGCACGCCGCCGACACGTGGGTGTCCCTGGGCGCCGTCCGGCCCAACCCCACGCTCCAGGACAACACCTGCAGCCTCTTCCTCGCGCTTGGAGCCCGACCCGTGGCGCTCACTCGCCCCGACCCCACCGAGGCCCTCGCGCTCCGGCGCGTCGGCCGGATCGAGCTCGGGCGATTGCTGGGATCAGGCGCCATCGACGCGGCGCTGTCCGTGCTGGCGCTCGAGCGCGCCCTTCACCGCGCGCAGGCACCCGGGTAGGATGCGGAATGGCCGAACCACGCACGCGCGCGAAGCACCTCCTCGTCGAGATCCGGCGGGCCCAGTTCCTCCGGGACCGCCTGGCCCGCGACGGGGAGCAGACCGTCGAGATCGACACCCTCGTCGGCGATCTGCAGCGGCAGCTCGGGGCCCTGATCGTGTCCGACCCGGACCTCGCGGCCCTGCTGGTCCCGATGATCCCGGACGCCCGACCGACGCAGGAGTCGTTCACCGACGAGGTCCCCCAGGGGCGGGAGCGCGGCTGGTACGACGACGAGAAGACGGGCCCCATCGAGATCCCAGACGATGGCCCCCTGTTCGACTCGGGCGACCTCCAGACGGGCGACATCCCCATCCCCGACGACCTGCACCTCCTCCGCGAGTCGGACGACACCGACGCCGGCGAGCAGTACGCCGTCGAGACCACCGCGAGCGTCGGGGCCCGCGCCCAGGATCCCCTCACCGGCCTCGGCGGGTTCGCGGTCGGCGCGTCGTCGTTCCAGGCCGAGCTGCAGGAGTTCCTCGACCTCCTCCGCCCGCCGTTCGACCTCGACGACCCCGCCGAGCTCGGGGTCGAGGTCTCCCGCGTCCAGTGGGCGGCGAACGAGCTCGATGCCCGGTCGCGGAGCCTCCCGAAGGACGTCACGGTGGCGTTGCTCGGGCTCATCGCGGCCCGCGCGCAGAACCTCCGGGGCCGCCTCGACGTGGACGTGGGGATCCGCCGCTCGCTCGATCGCCTCCAGCGCCTGCGCATCGACCGCGAGCTGCCCGCCGTCCACGCGCTCCTGCCCACCCCGCTGCCGGAAGGGGGCTCGTGGCTCGAGGACGCCGAAGCCTGGTGGGCCGTCTTCGCCCGCCGGGACCGCCTGTGAGCCGCTTCAAGCTCCTCACCGGCGTCATGAGCACCGTCACGTTCCTGGGGCTCGGGGCCCTGATGCTCGCCGAGAGCCGCACCGGGGTGGGTTCCGTGTTGTTGGCGATCGGGGCCTTCCGCGGGGCCTGGCTCGTCCGGGAGCTCGCGCCCTGGGAGTGACGCCCAGGGCCCGAACCGGGGTGTTATGCTCGAGTTCCTGTATGCTCGGAACCGATGGGAGGGCGCGTGGCGTCTGCGCTCTGGCTGACCTTCGCTGCGTGTGCTCCGTCCGATCCCGTGGCCGCCGAGCCGCTCGGCCCCGAGCCGGAGGTAGCGCCCACCGTCGCGTCGTTACGCCGGCTCACCCGCCCGCAGTTCGAGGCGTCCCTCGAGGACGTGTTCGGGCCCGGGTTGATCCTGCCGCCGTACCTCGAGCCCGACGTGGAGGTCGAGGGGCTGGTGTCGGTGGGCGCGGGCCAGGCGGCGTTGTCTCCGTACGGCGTCGAGCAGTACGAGTCCGCTGCGTACCTCGTGGCGCAGCAGGTGCTGGCCGACGACGCCCGCCGGGCCGCGTTGCCCTGCGAGCCCGCAGCGGAGGGCTGCTTCGACACCCTCGCGTCCACCGTGGGCCGCCGGTTGTGGCGGCGGTCGCTCACGGCGGCCGAGCTCGAGGTCCAGGTGGGACTGGCCGAGACCGCGGCCGACACCCTCGGCGACCCGGACGGCGGCGTCGAGTTCCTGCTCGCCTCGCTCCTGCAGTCCCCGAACTTCCTGTACCGCGTCGAGGTGGGCGCGGGGGGCGCGTTCTCCGGGACCGAGCTCGCGTCCCGCATGGCGTACCTCGCCTGGGGCGGGCCCCCCGACGACGAGCTCCTCGACCTCGCCGAAGCGGGTGAGCTCGCGGATCCCGACGTCCGCCGCGCCCAGGCCGAACGCCTCAACGCCGACCCCCGGGCCGCGCGCGGGGTGCGCGCCCAGTTCGTGGAGCTCCTCGGGCTGCAGGGCCTGTCGACCCTCAACAAGGACCCCACCACCTTCGTCCACGCCGGGCCCGAGGTCGGACCCGCCGCCCGCGAGGAGACGCTGTCGCTCGTAGAGCGCCTGTGGGCCGAAGACGAGGACTTCCGCGACCTCGTCACCTCGCGGCGCACCTCCGTCGACCGCACGCTGGCGGCGATCTACGGCATCCCGGCCCCCGCGCGCGAAGGGTTCGGCGAGGTCGAGCTCCCCGCCGACGGCGTTCGGGGCGGCCTGTTCGGGCAGGTGAGCTTCCTCGCGCTGCAGGCCCACCCGGTCTCCACCTCCGTCACGCGGCGGGGCATGTTCGTCCGCGAACGGCTGTTGTGCCAGGACCTCCCTGCGCCGCCCGCCAACGTCGACACCTCCATCCCCGCGTCCACGCCGGACTCCCCCACCATGCGCGACCGCGTCGCAGTACACCTCCAGGACCCGGTGTGCGCGTCGTGCCACCGGCTCTCGGACCCGATGGGCCTCGCGCTCGAGCACTTCGACGGCATCGGCCGGTACCGCGAGGACGACCAGGGCTACGCCATCGACACGAGCGGCGACCTCGACGGCCGCGCGTTCGACGGGCTCGGCGGCCTGGCGCTCGCCGTCCACGACCACCCCGACTTCACGCGCTGCCTCGTCACCGGGGCGCTCCGCTACGCGCAGGGGCACCCGTTGTCCGAGGGCGAGGACGAGCTCGTGGACTGGTTCGACGCCCGGTTCGCCCGCGACGGCTGGTCCTGGTCCCGGCTCCTGGAGGACGTGATGGCCTCCGACGGCTTCGTGAACGCAGGGGAGGGTGAATGAACCCCATGAACCGCCGCACCGTCCTGCGGGGGATGCTGCAGGGCTCGGCCGTGTGGCTCGGCCTGCCGATGCTCGAGAGCATGATGTCTTCGCGGGCCTGGGCCTGCGGGGGCGGGCTCCCCAAGCGCTTCGGCCTGTTCTTCTGGGGCAACGGCAACCGCCCCGACCGCTGGACGCCGCGGGGCACCGGGTCCGGCGACGCCTGGACGTTGTCCGACGGGCTCGCGCCGCTCGCGCGCCACAAGGACGTGTTGTGTGTGCCCACCGGGCTGTCCATCCGCATCCCCAACCGGTTCCCCCACGGGTCGGGCATCGGCGGCATGCTCGCGGGCGCACCTCTCGCCAGCGAGCCGATCGACAGCATCATGGCGCCCACGATCGATCAGCTCGTCGCCGCCGGCATCGGCCGCGACACGCTGTACCCGTCGCTGCAGACCTCCGCGACGAACTACAGCGGCCTGTCGTACTCCGGCCCGAACGCGCGGCACCCGGCGGAGTTCGACCCGCACGCGCTGTACCGGCGGTTGTTCGGCGACACCTTCGTGGAGCCCGGCGGTGAGGCTCTCGTCGACCCGCGGATCGGGCTGCGGCGCTCCGTGCTGGACGCGGTCGGCGAAGACGTCTCGGCGCTCCAGCGGCGCCTCGGCGCGGCCGACCGGGCCCGGCTCGAGCAGCACCTCACGGGTGTACGCGAGCTCGAGACCCGCCTCGCCCGCCTCGAGGAGGACCCCCCGAACCTCGAGGCGTGCTCCCGCCCTGGGGAGCCACTCCCCGCCTACCCCGACGAAGCCGGTCGCCCCCAGATCGCCGCCCGCAACAAAGCCATGGCCGA
>JBIKWC010000003.1:0-83714 GCA_044356535.1 Myxococcota bacterium | reverse complement strand
GGTCCGACTCGGACGGGGACGGGCTGTCCGACCCGACCGAGCTCCAGTGGGGGACCGATCCGCTCGTCCAGGACACCGACGGCGGCGGCGCCACCGACCGCGAGGAATGGGAATCCGCCACCGATCCACACGACGACGCCGACGACGACCACGCCGGTTCCGACTACGACCAGGACGGCCTCCCCGACCGCATCGAGCAGGCCCTCGGCACCCGGCTGTGGGACCCGGACTGCGACCAGGACGGACTGCTGGACGGCGCCGAGGTGTTCGACCACGGAACCAACCCATGGGGGTCCGACTCGGACGGGGACGGGCTGTCCGACCCGACCGAGCTCCAGTGGGGGACCGATCCGCTCGTCCAGGACACCGACGGCGGCGGCGCCACCGACCGCGAGGAATGGGAATCCGCCACCGATCCGCACGACGACGCCGACGACGACCACGCCGGTTCCGACTACGACCAGGACGGCCTGCCGGACCGCCTCGAGGCCTCCTTCGGCCTGCGGTTGTGGGACCCGGACTTCGACCAGGACGGCCTCCTGGACGGTGCCGAGGTGTTCGACCACGCCACCGACCCGCGCATGCCGGACACCTACTTCGGCGGTGAGCGCGACGGGGACGAGGTCCTGAACGGACGCGACCCGCTGGTGGCCGGCGACGACGTGCTCTGATCTCGGACGCCTCCGCCGCAGTCATCGGACGGGAGGCGTGGGACCACCTGCTGCACTGGAGCCCTGGCTCAGGCAGGGAGCAGCGCCGTCGGCCCTGAACCGTCACGGAACGAAGGAGCCGATCGGAAACGGTACCGCAGCCGCCTGGTTCGTCGTCTCGGCGTCGAGCGCATCGATGCCGCTGAACGTCCAGGCACCGACCTGGAAGACCGCGCCGTCCGGTCCGCTGGCCGATGCGCGGTAGGCCCAGCCGTCTGCGTAGTCCCAGGCCAGGCCGCTGCCGTCCATCGCCACGTCTCCGAACACGTCCACCACGGAGCCGTCACAGAACAACTCGATCGCGTCGTCGCCGTTGATCGAGGCCGACAAGTCGACGAACGTGGGAGCGAAACCGAAGAAGTTCGTGAACTCGGTCGATTCGGACGCGACGTACAGGAACTCACCGGCCGACGCGCTGCCGGACAGCGTGAACTCTGGAGCGGCGGAGGCGCCCCCACCGTTGTTTGCCGACGCCACACCACACACCGACAGATCGGCGATGTCCTGGACGACGTACAGCTCGATCGCCTTTGGGGTCCCACCCGTCAGTGGACCGTCCACCACACCCGTCAGGCGAAGCGGAACGTCGCTCATCGCTGGCTCGACGAAGTCGGAGATCAGGGACAGATTCTGAATGCGGCGGTCGAACGCCCCCGCAGACTCCGGGGTCCGGTACGGGTTCCCGGAGGTCGGGTACAGCTCGATCAGGTATTCGGCCAGCGCGTCCTGCTCTCCCCCCGTGCTGCTGAAGCCAGACTGCAGGCCCGGGTCACAGTCCGCGAGGACCGGGTAGTCGGGCAGCCCGTCGGCGTTGGCGTCGATGTCGCCGAAGCCCACGTTGGTGTAGGTCTGTCGACGGTTCGGGTTCGACAACGCAGCGAACGGGTATCCGTCCCCTCCGTTGGCGAGGAAGTTGAGCGTGACGACAGCGAAGGTGCCCGCGGCGGCTGTCTGGGCCGAACCCCCGACGAACAGCGCCGTCTCGGGGAAGAAGTCGCCATCGGTGTCGACGTAGAGGTCCGTGATGCGGGTTCCGGACGTGGTCACGACGCCGGCCGCGTTCAGCACCTGCGCGGTCCCGGCAGGGTCGAAGCCGAACCACATCCCACCCACCTGGGGAAACTGGCCGGGCAGGGCTCCCGGAGCGGTGGCGGCCACCCCGTGCTCGAGCATCACCTTCAGCTCGTCGCCCGTCATGTCCACCACCACGAGCCCGTTGTCGAAGCGCAGCGAGCCACGGAGATGGCCCTCACTGATGTCTCCGGGCTGGGCCACGACGCGACCGTTGTTGGCGGGCGGGTTCAGCTCCACCACCGACCCGGTGACCACGACATCACCGATCTCCGCGCGGATGCCGCCGCCGTTCTTGAGGGACAGCACGCTGGTGATTCCGTCGCAGCGCTGGGCGTACCACTTGTTGGCGTCCGCCGTGAGGTTGCCGAAGTTGGTCTCCTCGGAGCGCACGAGCTCGCGGCGCCCTTCGAGGAACACGTCGGTATGGCCGACGACGTTGTCGTACTGATCGGCGATGACGAGGTCGACAGCGTCGCGCATCGTCACGACCTCGGGGATGGCGGTGCCACCGGAGGTGGTGACGTTGGCGGGCGTCGAGGCCCACGCGCCACTCACCAGGTCGTCGATCGACCCGGGCAATACCACACCCGCAGCGTCGAAGCCGACGACGAGGCGTCCCAGGTACTTGTAGTCCGCATCCACGTTCACGATCAGCAGCGGCTCGCCGTCCGCGTTCGTGGTTCGGAACGGATAGTTCTCGGCGAAGGCGGCGTCTCCCGGGAACAGGGTGTCGGTCGAATCCCCCATGCGGGTGTTCGATCCGCCGGCGACGATGATGTCCACGCCCCGGAGCTCGCTGGCGAGGTCCTTCTCGTACTGGATCGACTGCAGGTGTGCGAGGACGATGACTTTGTCGACGCCGTCCGCAACGAGCGCGTCGATGGTCGGTTGAACCGCAGCCGCAAGGTCGGAGATGGGCGACAGGGCCCCTGCGATCACGAGACTGCCGGTCGTGGTGAGATCCGGCAGCTCCGGCGTGGACACACCGACCAGCCCGATCGCCTCACCGTTCACCACGACGATGGCGCTCGGGGCGAGCTTGCCTCCGAGGCTGGACACATCCGTACCGCCCACCGCCACCTTGGACGCGAGGTCGGCTTCGCCGGTGAAGTCCACGTTGGCGGCAAGGTACGGGAAGGTGGTGCCGGGGAACGTGACCGCGTTGTAGGTCTCGCTCTCGAGGGTGTCCGCGAACTCCGCGGGTCCCTGGTCGAGATCGTGGTTTCCGAGCGCCGAGGCCGACACGCCGAGCGCGTTCATGAAGTAGTGGTCGACGTGCCCCGGCTCGTTGCTGCCGGACAGGGTGCGGATCGTGACGTCTTCGGCAGCGAACCAGCGAGGACCCGGGATGAGGTTGTCACCCGACGAGACCACCAGGGTGCTGGTCCCGTAGGTCGGGTCGTTCGAGAATCCATCCACGAGCGCCGAGAACTCGTCGATGCTTGCGAGCGCGGTGGCCTCGTTGCCGTCGACATCGGCGAAGTGGAGGAGCTGCAAGGTGAAGGACGGGACGACCGGCGTCCCCGTATGGCCCGTGTGGTCGGTGTCGGTGTCGGTGTCGGTGTCGGTGTCGGTGTCAGTGTCGGTGTCGGTGTCAGTGTCGGTGTCGGTGTCGGTGTCGGTGTCGGTGTCGGTGTCGGTGTCGGTGTCGGTGTCGGTGTCGGTCAGCGCCTTGTCGGTGTTGCAGGCAACCAGCGCCAGCACGAGCCACACGGGAGCAGTTGGACGCATCAGATCCTCCGCGGCCGAAGATATCGACCACGTGTCGCCCTCCCGTGACGGCGGCAGGAACTCGGGGCAACGAACGTGGGGCCCCCAGGTCGTCGATGCGACGGGTACCCGCGAGCGGGGGGAAGGAGGATTCGCCAACTTCGTCTGGCCGGACGGCGCCCGCGCCAAGGGCCTCGGGATCGGCACCCCAGGGAGTCATCCGTCGCGCAGCCAGCGTCGAAGCTCTGCGCGGCACGACCGGCCGCGGACCTGCGGGCGAACCGTCGTCCACGACAGGCTGCCGGGCAAGACGTGGGCCTTCAGCCGATCGGTCTGGCAGGTCTCCAGGTCCCACGCCAGCACGAGCGGCGCGTACGGGTGGCCAGCCGCGAGCAGGGCGTCGACCGCCGTCGGGTTCCACCGCTCGAGCGCGCGCTGTATCGGCGTGCGCCCCTCGTCGTCCGGGAGGTCGAGCGGCGCTCCGGCTGCGTGCAGCGGGCCGATGGCCTCCGGAAACGCATCCTCCACGGCCTGATGGATCACCGTGGCACCCTTCCCATCGGTCCGCGTCACCGAGGCGCCGGCCGCGAGCAGTTGCTCCACCAGCGCGAGATCCCGGCGCTCGATCGCTGCGGACAACGGCCGGCGGAAGTGCACGATGTCGACCTGGTTCGGATCTGCGCCGTGGGCGAGCATCCACGCGACGCCCTCCGAATCCCCTCGCTCGACGGTCCCCGTCAGCAGCGAACCGAGCGCCGTCCCCTGCGCGCCGCGCCGCTCGAGCGAGGACCACGCCCCGTCACGGACCAACCGCTCCACGAGGCCGTACGACAGGCGGGCGCCGGCTGCCAGCAGGAGGCGCTCGATCTCTGCATCCGTGGTCAGGTCGAGCGGGAGGTCGTCCCACCGATCGGGCGCGTTCGGGTCGGCGCCCGCCGAGAGCAGGTGCTGGACCCGCGCGACGTCGCTCCTGCGGACAGCGTCGACGAGCGCGTCGGGGGACGGCGCCAGCGGGAGGCGTCCCAGCAGCACGGCCTCCATCGGACCGTCGACCCCCCTCCAGACCCCCTCGAGCGGCATCGCTCCCGGATCCGCACCGAGGGCGAGGACCAGCTCCACCAGGGCCGGATCGTCGGTGGCGATCGCGGCCCGCAGGGCGGAGCGCTCCGGCGTGGGCCCGTCGAGCGGAGCGCCCGCGTCCACCAGCATCCGCAGCACCTCGGTCTTCTTGTTGCGGACGGCGAGCACTGCGAGGGTCTGGCCGGTGCCGAGCCGATGATCGGCCGAGAGCCCGTGGCCGAGCAGGAAGCCGATGGCGCCCGGGTGGTCGACGACAGAGCGGACGGTCGCGTCGTCCACGGGGGCGCCGGCTGCGAGGAGCTGTTCGGCGATGGCGGTCTCGTCCGACCAGAGGGCCGCCACCAGCGGGTGGCCGGTGCCCGGAGAGGCCCCGCGCGCCAGCAGCAGCGACACGAGCTCCGCGCGCCCGTCCCGTGCGGTGATCGACAGCGCGCTGGCGCCCCAGGACTCGGTGTCGTCGACCGGAGCGCCCGCATTCAGCAGCCAGGTGACGACGTCGAGGGCAGAGCCCCGCGAGACCGCTTCGACGAGCACCGGTGACTGCCCGTCCGCATCCCACGGGACACCGAACGCACGGAGCCGATCGGCCAGGTCCCACCGCCGGCCGATGACCGCGCTCCGCAGCGCACCCACGAGGCGGCTGTCGGTCGCGTCGGAAGCCGCCAGGCACAGCTCGAAGACGGCCACCGATCCATGTTCCACGACGGGCAGCATCAGGACCTCCGGCGCGAGACCCTGCTCCAGGAATCGCGCGGCGGCGATCGGATCGGTGAGCATCGCTCCGCCCCCGGCGAGCGCCGTCACCTGGTCGAGCCGGATCCCGAGCGCGTCGAGCTTCGCGAGGCGCCCCGGATCACCTGCGAGCGGCTCGCCGAGCCACTGCAGGGTCGGCGGTGCGCCCGCCTCGACGAGCCACCGCGCGACCTCCCACCGATCGTGGCGGACGGCGGTCTCGAGCGCGCCGTCGTACGGGCGGGCGCCGGCGTCGAGGAGCATGGCCACGCCCTCGTCGCCGAGGTCATCGATCGCGAGCGACAGCGGGAGCGCCGAGCGCTCCTGCTGCACCTGCTCGGTGAGCAGCAACGGCCAGCTGACCACCGGCGCGAACAACGCGGCCAGCACCCCGTCCCGGGTCTGGATCGACGGGACCCTCGCGGTCCAGCGGCAGGGCTCGTTCGGGTCGTCGCCGGCCGCGAGCGCCTGCTGCAGGGCTGCCAGCGGCGGCGTGGGTTGCAGCAGCGCGTCGCACAACGGAGAGGCCTGCGCGGTCGCAGCCCAGAGCCAGGAGAGGAGCATGTATGCGGTGTACCCAGTGGCCCGGGCCCCGGGAGTGACCGTTCGTGACGCGGCACGACCCGCGCCCCCGGCCACCACGGCAGGAACGGCGGTATCGTCCCGGGCAGCGCGCCCCGCCCACCCGCTGCCCGGACCCCCTTCGCCATGGACCTCGACACGCACCGGATCGCCCCGGTCTCCCCGTCCGATCGCCTCCTGGTCGTGTTGCACGGCCGCGGAGACAGCCACCGCGGGTTCACCTGGTTGCCCGACGCCCTCCGGCTCGACGGACTCGGGTACCTGCTGGTGGACGCGCCCGATCCGTACTACGACGGTTTCTCCTGGTACGACCTGCCTCCCCACCAGGCGCCGGGGGTGGTGCGGTCGAGGCGGCTGCTCGACCGGCTGTTCACCGACCTCGCGGCCGGGGGCCAGGATCCAGCCAGGACGGCGTTGTTGGGCTTCTCCCAGGGCTGCCTGATGGCCCTCGAGTGGGGTGGGCGATCGGAGGTGGCCCTCGCGGCCTACGTGGGGATCAGCGGGTACCTCCTCGATGCCAGCGCGCTGCAGCACGAGCTGCACCCCCAGGCCCGCCGCCCGGACTGGTTGGTGACCCACGGGCGGTCCGACGAGGTCCTCCCGTTCGACACGACCGCGGCCCAGGTTCGTGGGTTGCAGGCCGGCGGGTGGCCGCTCCGGTTCGAGGCCTTCGACAAGGGCCACACGATCGTGCCCGAGGAGGTGGACGTCGTCCGCGCGTTCCTCGCCCACCGGCTCGCCCTGTAGCTACTCGCAGGCGTTCGAGAGGTTCCAGGGGCCGAACGTGAACGGCTCGGGCCCGAACGAGGCGAGCTCCCAGCCGAACACGTCGGCGGAGCCCCCGTAGACGCCGTCGATGCCGCTGTCGACGCGCACCTGGACGCCCTGGGTGAGGTCGGGGTCGCACGACGAGGCTTCGACCCACGGGGCCACCTCGGCGTAGGGCGTGGCCGTGCCGTACAGCGTGGTGGACACGTGGGCCACGAGCGTGGCGCGGGCGCTGAACGTGCCGGTCGCGGTGGGAGCGGAGGGGTCACACACGAACGACGCGTCGGCGTCGGCGTCGGACCACCAGTCGTCCGCGTAGCCGGCGGCGAGCGAGACCGACGCGTGCGCTTCTGTGTGGAGCGTCTGCTGCAGCGTGCCGTCGGCGGCCAGCGCGACGCGGCCGGCGAGGGTGATCGTGGCCTCTCCGACGACGGGGACGGGGCCGATCCAGAACTCGAACGGCACGGTCTGTTCGCCCAGGGCCTGCTCGTGGGAGAGGTCGACGGCGCCGTCGGCGGTGGCCACGAAGTCGGCGACCGCGTCCATGCGGACCGCGGTGTCGAACCCGACGTTGGTGGTGTCGTCGAACCAGTCGAGCGTGAGATCGAACGTGGGCTCGATCTGCGCGTAGGCGCCGGGGGCGATCACGACGGAGACGTGCGCGCCGGCGGACGGATCGCCGATGCGTTCGTCGAGGAGCACGGCGCCGCCGAGGTCCCAGCGGTAGGCGGAGCGCCGCGTGTCGAGCGTGATGTGCTGGAGGGCAGAGGCCTCGAGGATCACGTCGCCGAGGCTCGCGGGCTCGGTGAACAGGACGAGGCCATCGGGGGTGGTCTCGACGGCATCGACGCGCCGGAGGTAGCCGCCGCCGCGCCGCCCGACGATCACGTCGCCCTGGGTGAGGAGGAGCGCGCCGGGATCGCCGGTGACGACGACGCGGTCGGGCGCGACGTCGATCGCCTCGACACCAGCGAGGGTGTCGAGGAGGACCGCCTCGGGCCGGAGCACGACCTCGCGGCCGAGCGGGGCGGGAGCCTGGTTCGGTGCGAGCCAGGTCGTAGCGCAGCCGGCCAGCGAACACAGCAGGGAGAACGCGACAGAACGGACAGACATGAGGGCCTCCAAAGGGGGGCACCGAGAATATATGTCGACTCGAGACGAATGTCAGCCGGATTCGTAATGATGGGGTGGGCGCTGCGAGGATCAGCCCCGGGCGTGCGTCCGGTGCGCGTCGCCCCGAGGCTTGACGCTCAGCTACCGTCGTCATCAACGGGTGGGCAGCTGCCAACCGCCTCGGTCACCAACGCCCGGAGGGGTCGGTCCAGACCTCGTCGCACCGAGACCAGCAGTGCGGCGGTTCGAGTAGGACCGCGAGAACCCGGATCGGGCCGTCAAGACTTGTCCCCATACGCCGATGTTCCCTGCCATGGAACCCCAACGAACGCTCGATGGCAAGGTGTCGGAGGTGGGTGGCACCTGGATGGGCAAGCTCGCAGCCGGATGGGGCGTCCTCGGGGTGGCCGCGCTCCTCGTCGAGGCGGAGCTGCGGCTCGCCCCGAAGGCAGCGGACGTGTTCACGGCGGACCTCAGCCCGCTGCAATGGGCCCTGGTGATCGGCTGGGTGGCCTTCATGGGCTACACCGAAGGCTGGCACGGCTTCCACCGGAGGTTCTCCCCCCGCGTGGTCGCGCGCGCGGCGACCCTGCTCGACCACCCCACCGCCGCGCGGGCGCTGCTCGCGCCGCTGTTCTGCATGTCGCTGTTCCACGCGAGCCGCCGTGGGCTCGCGGTCGCCTGGGGCGTGTGGATCGGAGTGGTGGCGCTGATCGTGGCGGTGTCGACCATGGCGCCACCCTGGCGTGGCATCATCGATGTCGGCGTCGTGGCGGGCCTCGGGATCGGCACCCTCAGCCTGGGTTGGCACGCGGCGCGGGCCCTGGCCGGTCATCCGTCTCCGATCTCGCCCGACCTGGACCGCAGCCCGTAGGGAGACGACGTTCGTGGAGCTCGCCACGTGAGGCCCTGCGGCGCGCTGCGGTGGTTACGCTCCGGCGGGGAGGACACATGTGGCTGGTCCTGGCGCTCGGGTGCACCGACGATGTCACGCTGGACGACGCCCCCCGCGACTCCGCCACCGCCGACTGCGACGGCGCAGCGCCGTTCTCCCTCGACGCCACCGCCACCACCCCGTCCGGCGTCACCGTCGGGTTCGTGGCCGCCGTGCCCGCGCCGCCCGACGTGGGGGACAACACCTGGACGTTGTCCCTCGACGACGGCGCTGGAGCGGTCGGGGGCGCTGCGCCCCGCGTGATCCCCTGGATGCCGCTGCACGGACACGGCCTCGTCCCCGCCGAGTACGTGGGCGTCGACGCTGGCGACGGGGTGTACGACGTCCCCCTGTTCGACCTCATCATGCCCGGGGTGTGGGAGTTCTCGGTCGACCTTGCGCCCGTGGGGGAGGCGCCCGACGCCGCCACCTTCACGTTCTGCGCGGAGGGCTGATGCTCGCCGCGCTGCTCGGCGCCTGCACGCCGGAGGACGAGCTCCTCACCGCCGAACAGCTCCGGGACCCCGCGGCGTGCGCGGAGTGCCACCCGGACCACTACCGCGAGTGGTCGGGCTCCATGCACGCCTACGCTGGGGTGGACCCCGTGTTCCTGGCGATGAACGCCAAAGGCCAGCGCGAGACCGACGGAGAGCTCGGCACGTTCTGCGTCCAGTGCCACGCGCCCATGGCCGTGGCCGACGGCCTCGCGCAGGACGGCGACCTGTCGGAGGTGCCCGAGGCCCAGCGCGGCGTCACCTGCGCCTTCTGCCACCTCGTGACCGACGTGGAGGGCACCCACAACAACCCGCTCCGCGTGGCGACCGACGGCGTGTTGCGGGGTCCGTTCGCCGATCCGCTGCCCACGCCCGCCCACGCGTCGCAGGGCTCGGGGCTCCACGACCGCGAGGACCCGCGCTCGGCCGCGCTCTGCGGCAGCTGCCACGACATCGTGACGCCCGCGGGCGCCCACATCGAGCGCACGTACGCCGAGTGGCAGGACTCGCTCTTCGCGAAGCCGGTGGTGGGCCTGCAGTGCAGCGAGTGCCACATGAACCGGCGGGCGGGCACCGCAGCCGCCGACAGCGGCGCGCGCAAGGTCCACGACCACGGCTTCCCCGGGGTGGACGTGGCGCTGCAGCCCTTCCCGGCCGAGTTCCCCGAAGAGCAGGACCGCCAGCGCGCGCTCGTGCAGGAGCTCCTCGACGACACCGTCGCTGCCTACCTGTGTGTCGCCCCCGCCGCCTCGGACGACGCGTCGTCGCTCGCCGTGGTGACCCTCGAGAACGTGGCTGCTGGGCACCACTTCCCGAGTGGCGCGACCGCCGACCGGCGCGTGTGGGTCGAGCTCTCGGCCTGGCGCGGGTCCGAGCTCCTGTTCCAGACCGGCGTGGCCCCCGACGCCCAGACCCCGATCGGCGCGGTGTCGACCGAGGACGACCCCGACCTGTGGCGGATCTGGAGCACCCTCCTCGACGCCGAGGGCGCGCCGACGAGCGACCTGTGGAACGCAGCCGCGCTGGTGCCCGGCCCGTCGCTCCCAGCGCCCACCACGCTCGATCCGAACTCGCCAGCGTGGCTCGACACCCACGTGCCCAAGAGCTTCCTGTTCTGGGGCGTGCCGGATCGGGTCGAGGTGGCGGTGAAGGTGGAGCCGATCGGGCGCGAGCTCCTGGACGAGCTCGTGGCCAGCGGGGACCTCGACCCGGCGGTGCGCGACGCGATGCCCACGTTCACCCTCGGCCCCACGGCAGTCACCTGGACCGCGGACGTGCCGGTGAACAGCGGGTCGCTGGCGTGTGTGCCCCAGCCACCCCCGCCGGCGCCGTAGGGTCGACACGGCCACCGGCGAGCGGACCTGGAGGAACTCGATGCACCTGCTCGTCGCGACGCTCGGCTGCCAGGCCCCTTCACCCGCGCCGGTCGACCCGTCCGAGATGGCCACCTCCTCCTCGGACGCTGTCACCATGGCTCCCGTTCGGCGTACTCCGACGCCGAGCGGACGGGTGGTGATTCGAGACTGTGGCCGCGGGACGGAGGGGGCACTGCCAGCGCCACCAGCCGAGGAGGAGGTCCCGTGGGTGCCACCGAGGGGGTCGAGCCTTCGCGCCGCTCCGCCCGCGGTGCTCGGTGAGGTGGCCGAGCCAGCGGGCGCCCCGCCGTCCCCCCACGGCGGGAAGGGCGGCAAGGAAAGGCAGATGTCGGCCGCGGAAGCAGCTGCCTGGACGGAGGAGTTGTGGCGACGGGAGGGCGAGGACTGGGAGTACGGCGCACGCCGGTACCTGTCGAGCGAGGACGTAGCCAGCCTCTCCGCCCCGCAGCGGATGTTGTGGTCCCACCAGCGCGGTCTGGCGGTGCCCACGACCCGGATCGGCACGCCTGGTTGAACTAGGGGTTCGCGATCCCGGGACAGGTCAGCTCCGGGAGGAGGTGTTCGAGACGACCGTCGCCAGCCTGTTGTCGGCGAACGACCATAATGTTCGGAAGTCGCTGGGGGTCGTGTCCTTCGTGGACTGGGTCGAGGCGGTGGGAGCCGGGGAGGACCCATGCGGCGTTCGGCGCCCATTCTGGTCCTCGGCGGACAGTGAACTGGACGTGTTGCGGGACCTCGTGGACCGCCGGTGCGGCGCGATCACGGGCGGCGTAGAACCCTGAGCCCGGACGCCCCCGGGACCGCTGTGGCCGAACACCAGCCATCGAGCACACTACCCACCCCGCGAGGGTCGCGCGACGACGACCATCCCGCACGGAAGCGGGTCAACTCCAACATGGCGCCACGCGGGCCGATTCTCAGCCAATGGGGTGCTCCCAGCGCGCTCCTACGGCTGGTCTCGATGGCGTGGCTGCGCCACCAGCACGCGCGGCCCTCCATCCGTCCCTCTCCCCGAGTCCACCGCCACGGCACTGCGGAGGTTAACGGCGGCGGGGGGTGGAGCGTGAGTACCTGGTGGACGATCTCCGTGCTCGTCGCTGCCTTGTTCGGCTGCGGAGCACCCGACGGCGCGGCACGGTCGTCGGTGACGATCGAGGAGGCCATGACCCCGGTGCTCGTGCTGGAGGGCCGCCAGCTGCTCGCCACCGACGCGCGGGTCGCGCTCGCCACCACAGACGGCGCGACGACGCTGCGGGTCGAGGTGGCGCCCGAGCCGGACGAACCCGTCGGGCTGGTGATCGAGGTGGTGCGCGCTGCGGACGGCGACTCTGGCTCGTTCCGTCGGGGCGACGCGAAGGGCGCCATCGCCGACACGGCCGAGGTCGCCCAGATGCGTGAGAAGACAGCGGGCGGCGCGATCGACGCAGCCGGGCTGCAGCTCGTGGTGCTGTGGCCCCTCAGGTCCCCGTTCGTGCGTCAGGAGACGGTCCTCATCGCGTTCCAGGACACCGCGGTGGCGGAGACAGTCGCTCGCGCGTTCCTCCCACCCGCTGCCGGTGCTGGCGGTCCACGTTGGACGTTGGAGAGTGCCACGAGGTTCGTCGCCTCGGAATTGCGTTCCGGACCGGGTGTCACCCGGGTGGAGATCACGGCGGCAGGGGACATCGAGGTGGAGCGGGTGGGCGGAGGCACACAGCAGATCCACCTGGGCAACGTTGCGCCGGACCTGGCGCTCATGACGCACGACGAAGGCCGGCAGCGGCTGTTGTCGTTCGCTCTGATCCCGGATGCCCACCCGCCGGTCACCCGCGACCGCGTGATGTTGCGCGTCGTGCCCGGACCAGCGCCGGTGACGGTGGACCTGCCCGGAGGGGGCAGCGACACGCTCGCCTCAATCCCCGTCGCGGACGACCTGACTGCAGTGTTCGTCCATGACCGCCCCGATGCGATGTTGATGCTCACCGAGGCGCAGATGTTGGCGATCGAGCCGGTTCGCGACGCATGGTTGCCGCTGGCCCAGGCCAATGTCCTGCGTGAACTCCGAGAGGTGCGGATCCGGGGTTGGGGCGTCGGCCCCTACATGCTCACTTGTGGCGGCAACTACGAGAACGCGCTGGCCCTCCTCCCGGAGACCTGGGACGTGATGCGGCCCCTCGTCGGCGAGCACCCCCTGGCGGCGATCCAGGCGCGCGATCTGTTCTTCCTACACGCCGACCAGGGCGCCGACTCTCGCGAGGCCCTGGCGGATCACCTGGCCCGCTTGCCGAACCCGTCCTATGCGATCAGTCAGGAAGTGTACCAGCGCGCGGGCCCCGGGATCAGCCTCCGGCGGCCGTGAACCCTTCAGCCGAGCAGTCGGGTCCGCAGCGCCGCCGCCGCCGGCGACATCCGCTCCACGCCCAGGTGGAGCAGCGAGAGCGTCCTGCGCAGCGGCGTCCGCGGGTCCTCCACCAGGCGCAACCGACCCGCCGCCAGCGCGCGCGCCACGCTCGCGTGGGACAACAGCGCCACGCCGAGGCCCGTCTCCACGTGGGCGCGCACCGCCGCCAGGCTCGACAGCTCCATCGCGATGTCCGCCTCCGGGAAGTGTCGATCGAGCAGCGCGCGGTGGTTGGCGCCCACCGGGAACGTCAGGTGCGGCAGGCCGCGCGCGTCCACGTCGGGGGCCGCGACCAGCACCAGATCGTCGTCGAGCCAGCGCTCCGTGCCCTGCCCGGCGACGATGCCCAGATCGAGCTCCCCGCGGCCCACGCCCTCGCGGATCTCGTGCTCCAGCGCCTCCCGCAGGAACATCCGCACGCCCGGGTGGGTCCGGTGGAAGTCCGTGAGGTAGGGCGGCAGCAGCACCGCGCAGGCCGTGGACCCCGCGGCGACGCGCACCTCCCCGCTGCGCAGCCCCTCCACGTCCGCCACTGCGCGGATCCCGCGGTCCACCGACGACAGCGCCTGCTGGGCCCAGGGCAACAGCGCTTGCCCGGCCGCCGTGAGCCGCGCGCCGCCCGGTCCCCGGTCGAACAGACGCCCACCGACCTGGGTCTCCAGGCGATGGATCGCGGCCGTGAACGCGGGCTGGGACAGGTGGACCTGCCGAGCTCCCGCCGTGAAGGTGCCCTCGCGGTGGGCTGCCAGGAACGCGCGAAGCTCGTCGAACACGGGGCTCCCCTCCTGGGCGGAACGCGCTCCCTATCGCGGTCGTCGGGACGGGGTGGAGGCATGAGAAAAAGGCAGTCCAGACGGCTCGAACCCATCGTCGTGACAGGCTCCGACCCTTTGTGCGTGGCGGTTGCAGCGGATTGGGGCCACAATCCGACGGAGCCCCCTGGCCAAGGAGAGACGCATGGCGGAACCCGCTGGACTGCTCGGACTCATCGCGAAGCACCAGGACGCGAGCCACTACCAGAGCCTGCTCTGGGAGGGCACCTTCGCGGAGTACCTCGAGATGGTCAAGGCCGACGCCCGCATCGCGCGCAACGCGTACCAGCGGCTGTACGACCTGATCGAGTCGTTCGGGTCCACCGAGTACACCGAGTACCGCAAGCAGATCGTGCGCCACCACTTCTTCGACGACCCGTTCGAGCACGGCGCCGACGGCGTGTTCGGCATCGACATCCAGCTCATGAAGCTCGTGCGCACGTTCCGCGCCGCCGCGCTGCACTACGGCCCCGAGAAGCGGGTCATCCTGCTGCATGGCCCCGTGGGCTCCGCCAAGTCCACCATCGCCCGGCTCCTCAAGAAGGGGCTCGAGAACTACTCGCGGATGGACACCGGGCGCCTGTACACGTACTCGTGGGAGGTCGACGGCCAGGTCATCCCGTCCCCCATGAACGACGAGCCCCTCAAGCTCCTGCCCGAGGAGGTGCGCGGCAAGGTGCTCGCCGAGCTCAACGGAGCGAAGACCTCGCCCTACCCGGTGCGCCTGGAAGGCGACCTCAACCCCGTGTGCCGGTACTGGTACAAGGAGCTGATGCGCCGCTACAACGGCGACTTCCTGAAGGTCGCGTCGCACGTCAAGGTGCGTCGCCTGATCCTGAGCGAGAAGGACCGCGTGGGCATCGGCACCTTCCAGCCGAAGGACGAGAAGAACCAGGACTCGACCGAGCTCACGGGCGACATCAACTACCGCAAGATCGCGGAGTACGGCTCGGACAGCGACCCCCGCGCCTTCAACTTCGACGGCGAGTTCTGCGTCGCCAACCGCGGCATCATCGAGTTCGTCGAGATGCTCAAGCTCGACGTGGCGTTCCTGTACGACCTGCTGGGCGCCTCGCAGGAGCACAGGATCAAGCCGAAGAAGTTCGCGCAGACGAGCATCGACGAGGTCATCATCGGGCACACGAACGAGCCCGAGTACCGCCGCCTGCAGAACAACGAGTACATGGAGGCCTTGCGCGACCGCACCATCAAGATCGACGTGCCGTACATCACCAAGCCGTCGCAAGAGGTGCGGATCTACCGCAAGGACTTCAACAAGGAGAAGGTCAGCGCGCACATCGCGCCGCACACCCTCGAGGTCGCGGCCCTGTGGGCGGTGCTCACCCGGCTCGAGGAGCCCACGAACCACAAGCTCACCGTGCTCCAGAAGTCGCGCCTGTACGACGGCCGCAACGTCCGCGGGTTCACCGAGGACCACGTGAAGGAGCTGCGCAAGGCGGCCACGAAGGAGGGGATGATCGGCATCTCTCCACGCTACGTGCAGGACAAGATCTCGAACGCCCTCGTGCGGGACCCCGACCTCAAGTCGCTCAACGCGTTCATGGTGCTGAACGAGCTCGAGTCGGGCCTCAAGAACCACAGCCTCATCAGCAACGACGAGGAGCGCGAGCGGTACCGCGAGCTCCTGGGCGTGGTGAAGGAGGAGTACACCGACATCGTGAAGAACGAGGTCCAGAAGGCCATCGCCGCCGACGAGGGCGCCATGAAGCGCCTGTGCAGCAACTACATCGACAACCTCCGGGCCTACGTCCTCAAGGAGAAGGTCCGCAACTCGTTCACCGGGGAGTACGAGGAGCCGAACGAGCGCCTGATGCGGTCGATCGAGGACAAGATCGACATCCCCGAGGCCCGCAAGGACGACTTCCGCCGCGAGCTGATGAACTACATCGCCGCGCTCGCGCTCGACGGGAAGACCTTCGACTACACGATGAACGAGCGGCTGCACCGCGCGCTCGAGCTCAAGCTGTTCGAGGACAGCAAGGACAGCATCAAGCTCACGTCGCTCGTCTCCGAGTCGATGGACGCCGACACCCAGGCCAAAATCGAGGTGGTGAAGCGCCGGCTGATCGACAACTACGGCTACGACGAGGGCAGCGCGCGCGACGTGCTGCAGTACGTGGCCTCGATCTTCGCTCGCGGCGACGCCAACAAGAAATAGCGGCTACTGGCGGTGCGCGGCCAGGAACGCGTCCGCCGCAGCGTGGAACGCGCCCGGGTCGTCGTGGTGCACCGTGTGCCCGGCGCCGCGGACCCGGACCACCTGTACGCCGGGGATGGCGCGCTCGGCCTCCCGCGCGATGTCCTCGGTGCGGCCGCCGTGCAGGATGGGGTTCGGGATCATCCGGTCGTCCGTGCCGTAGACCACCAGGGTCGGCACCGTGAGCGACGGCAGTCGGTCCACGACGGGGTGGTTCACCATGCCCGCGATCGATCGCGCGACGGCCACGGAAGTGCCGCGGAACGCCGCCGTGGACTGCATGCGTACCCGCTCCTGCAGCAGGCGCTCCACGCCTTCGTCGGGCTTGGCGAACACCACCTTGGTGAACGTGTAGCGGAGCTCCTCCTCGGAGGTCTGGAGCGCCCGGTCCTCCGTCCAGAACTGCGTCAGGAACTTCGCCTCGCCGCGGTTGAAGCGCTCGATGCCCGCCGGGGCCGCCAGCACCAGCCCGGCGACGTGCTCCGGGTGGTCGAGCGCCAGCGTCAGCGAGATCTGGCCGCCCATCGAGTGCGCCATCACCAGCGCGCGGTCGATGCCCTTCGCGTCCAGGAAGCCGCGCACGACCCCCGCGAACCACGGCGGCGTGTACGGCGCGTCGGGGCGACCGGACTGGCCGTACCCGGGGAGGTCCAGCGCGACCACGCGGTAGCCCTGCTCCTGGTAGTGCGGGATCTGGTATTCCCAGAACGACAGGTACGACGACAACCCATGAACCATGAGCAGCACCGGGCCCGTGCCGCCGCTGTCGACGTAGGCGATGTCGATGCCGTCCACGTCCACGTGCTGGATGGGCAGGGGACTCCACAGCTCCGCGGGCTCGAGGGGGCCCAGGTGGGCGTACTTCGCCCCACAGCCGGTGAGGAGCGCGAACATCGGGGCGGCGAGCTTGGACCACACGGGGGACTCCGGAGGTGTCAGAACACCAGCGCGTCGAGGGCGAGGAAGGTGGCCCAGGGGGCGGCGGTGAGGTTCGCGGCGGGACCGGGCGCCAGGAACGCGCCCATCCACGAGAGCTCGACGAAGGGCAGGGGCTTGTACCCGGCCCGCGCGTTCAGTTCGGTGCCCCACGGCTGGGCCGTCCCGGTGAACGCTAGCGCGGCGCCGGCCCCCACGTTCACGCGGTCGGGCACCACGTCCCACCCCACCGACGACGACAGCGCGGAGAGGCCCTGGCCTGCGGCGCTCGCGTCGGCCACCACCGAGACCTGGCGGTTGATCGCGCGTGGATCGGGGAACAGGAGGAGGGTGCCGTGGGAGGGCATCAGCGCGCCTGCCACGCCGTACGCGTTTCCGGTCACGACGCCGCCGTAGCGCAGGGGGTTGGTGCCGCCGGGCGAGCTCTGCACCCACTCCGCGCGGGCGACCGAGCCCTGGCCTTTCGCCCAGCGCAGCCGGGCCTCCACGTCGACGAACACGCCCAGCACGTCGTCGTCGTGCACGATGGGGGCGTAGATCCGGCCGGCGTTCACGAGCGCGACCGCGTGGACCCCGTACGGCCCGCGGTCGAGGGCCGCGTTGTAGCCGCCGTCGACGGCAGCCCACACGAGGTCCGCGTCGATGTACGCGTTGTCCGGCGGCGCCAGGCCGTCGTACGGGTCGAGCGTGGGCCCGCCCTGGAGCTGCCACAGCGGGCTCGACGGGCCCAGGCCCAGCGCGCCGCCCTGCCCACCCGAGCGGTCCTGGAGGTACCAGAGGTGGACGCCGATCGCGGTGGCGTAGGCCGGGTGCAGTTCGGCGTCGGCCACGGCCAGCAGTACGTCGTCGGGGAGCGACAGCCCCTGTTCCGCCAGGGTGAACAACCCCGCCCGGTACCGGATCACCGGGTCGAGGCCCTGCCGGATGCGGCCGTACACCGCGACGCCCGCCGCCTCCGAGCCGAAGAACGAGAGGCGGCCACCCGAGCGGATCAGCTGGTCGACGGTGCTGCGGGTGGGGTCGGCGACGGAGTCTCCGAGGAACTGGAGGCCCACCACGACGTGCGCCGAGTGCGCGCCCCGGGCCGGGAACAGGTCCACGTGCAGGCGCCGGGTCTGCAGGTTCACCTGGTCGGCGCCGAAGCCTCCGCCCACGTTCCCCCCGGTGCCGTACGCGGCGTCGCCGAAGGCGAAGTCGATCTCGAACGCGGCGGTGAGGCTGAGCTTGTCGTTCGCGAGCGGGGGAGCGTACGTGAAGAAGCCGTTGACCCGCTGCTCCGTGTACAACGCGCGGACCGCGGGATCGACCACGACCCCGTTGGAGCCACCCAGGCGACCCACCACCTGCCCGTCGAGCAGGGGGTTGGTGGACGCGAGGTCGTTGGCGCTGGCGCGCGCCTGCACGAGGCCGAAGAAGTCGAGGCCGCCGGGATCGGGCTGCGGCGAGACGGTCTCGCGGCGCGACTCCGGGGGCAGGCCCTGCGCGAAAGCGACGGTGACGAGCCACATCATCGCCTCTGGTACGTCTGGACGTTGAGGCCCGGCGTCATGCCCGGGCCGCTCGTGCTCCCGAATCCGTCGCCGGGGTTCGGGGGCGTGAACCCGTAGTCGGGCACGGTCTGGACGACCTCGTACGTGAGCGTGTCGCCGTCGACCTGCCAGATGCCCTCGGCGGTGGCGACGTACGGCTCCACCTGCGACAACGTGACAGTGCCTGGTGTGCCGGTGCTCGTGGTGTACGTCCCGGTGAGCTGGTACTCCACGCCCTCCTGGTCGGTCAGCGTCACGAGGTAGGTCGCGTCGAGGTCGAAGTCGCTGACCACGGTCGCGTACTGGAACGGCTCGGCGGCGAACAGCGGGGAGCGGTCGGCGCCTTCGGACACCCAGGTGCCCGCGAGGCCTTCGTCCGGCTCGTCCACGCCGGTGTCGTCCGGAGCGGTCGGCGTGGTGGCGGGCACGTACGGCTTGCCGTTCCAGTCGTCGGGGAAACACCCACCGAGCGCCAGCCAGCCGGCAATGGACCACCGGATCGACATCACCGCCCTCCGCTCGGCCCGGGTAACGCCGATGCTGCGATGCGTCAACCACGATGCTGCGGCACAACATCACGCCCAATGGTGCGGCATTCTTGCCGCTGGCCACGGTATACACATCGTATAGGCCGCGATCCTCGCGGCGGCACGATCGTTGCTATGTGGGGCCGCAGGGAGGGTTGTATGCGCGTTTCTCTGGTTCTGGGTCTGGTCTTCCTGGTGGGCTGTGGCGCTGGGGGGGCTTCGTCGGCCCCGTCGGGCAACCCCGACGCTTCCCGGGCGGCCGCCGCGTCCACCGGCTCCACGGTGACCTCCGGCACGGGCACGACGACGGGCGGCACCACGACCGGCGGCACGACGACGGGCGGCACGACGACGGGCGGCACGACGACGGGCGGCACGACGACGGGCGGCACGACGACGGGCGGCACGACGACGGGCGGCACGACCTCCACCGGCCCGGTCGGGGTCGACACCGACGGGGACGGGTTGCTCGACGCCGACGAGACCCGCACCGACCCTCTCGACGCCGACACCGACGGCGACGGCCTCTCCGACGGCGACGAGGTGCTCGTCCACGGGTCCGATCCCACGGAGCGCGACACGGACGACGACGACGTGGACGACGGCGACGAGGTCGTCAACGGCTGGGACCCGACGGCGGAGGACACCGACGGGGACGGGCTCGACGACGGCGACGAGGCGGACGACGGAACCGATCCCGGGGCCGCCGACACCGACGGGGACGGACTCTCTGACGGGTCCGAGGAGGACGAGGACACCGACCCCACTCTCGCCGACACCGACGGAGACGGCCTCGACGACGGCGCGGAGCTGGCGCTCGGGACCGACCCGACCGACGCGGACGACGACTGCGACGGGCTGTCGGACGGTGACGAGGTGAACGTGTACGGCACCGATCCGCGCGAAGACGACACCGACGGCGGCGGCGAAGACGACGGGGACGAGGTCGACGACGGCACCGACCCGCTCGATCCGGTCGACGACTGACCTTGACGCACCTCCCGGGCCGGGTCACAGCGCCCGCGGAGGCCGGATGGACGACCTGGACGCGGACCAGCTGGTGGAGACGCTGCAGGCCGTGTTCCGGGATGCCGCGGACCCGGTGGCGATCTTCCGCGGCGGGACGGTCGCTACGGCCAACGTCGCGCTGGTCTCGCTGATCGGGGCGTCCGACGACGCGGAGATCGTCGGCCGCGAGGCCCTCGACCTGCTGGCGCCCCAGTCGCGCGGCGCGCTGGCGGAGCAGGTCCACCGCAGGGTCTCCGGCGCGCCTGTCCCCGGTCTGTACAGCGCGTTGTTGTTGCGATCGAACGGTGCGCCCGTGAGCGTGGAGATCCGGACCACGCCGTTCCGCGCCGCCGGCGAGTGGTGGTCGCTCACCATGCTCCGCCAGGTGGGGAGCGGCTCGGCCGACGAGCTGTACCGGGCGGTCTTCGCCACCAACACGGCGATGAAGCTCTTGATCGAGCCGCAGTCCGGGCAGATCGTCGACGCGAACGAGGCGGCCGTCCAGTTCTACGGCTGGTCGCTCCCCCAGCTGCGTGCCATGACGATCCACCAGATCAACACGCCGGAGCAGGTGGCGCACCAGCTGGCGGAGGCCAGGGCCGGGCGTCGGCTGCGCTTCCAGTTCCGCCACCGGACCGCCCGGGGCGAGGTCCGGGACGTCGAGGTCCACTCGGGTGCGGTCGAGGTCCGCGGCACCACGTTGTTGTTGTCGATCGTCCAGGACGTCACCGACCGGCTCCTCCTGGAGGGCCGGCTCCGCGAGACCCAACGGCTGGAGACCGTGGGGCTCGTGGCCGCCGGGGTGGCCCACGACTTCGCCAACCTCCACACGATCCTGCTCGCGTGTGCGGCGTCCGTGCAGGCCGAGCTCCCGGCGCACGGCGTGGGTCACGCGCGCATCGCGGACCTGCTCCACACCGCCCAGCGCGTCGGAGAGCTCGCGAACCGCCTGATGGAGGCGGCTGGGGCGCGGCCGTCGTCGCCCCCGGTCCCGCGGGACCTGCGGCTCGCCCTGGAGTCGCTACAGGGGTTCCTGTCGGCGGCCACGTCGGGTGCGGTCGCCGTGGAGCTCGTGGTGCCTCCGGGGCTGCCCGTCGCGATCGACGACGACCAGCTCGAGCGCGTCCTGGTGAACCTGGTCCTCAACGCCAGGGACGCTTCGGCCACCGCGGTGCGGATCGAAGCGACGGCCACCGAGGACGTGGTCCTGTTGCGCGTGATCGACGACGGTCGCGGGATCGAGGCGCGCCACCGGACCGAGGTGTTCGAGCCGTTCTTCACCACCCGCACCGATCCTCGCGGCCACGGCCTCGGCCTGGCAGCGGTCCGCGGGATCGTGATCCAGGCGGGCGGCGCGGTCGCGATCGAGCCCTCGGACCACGGAACCGTCGTGGCGATGTCGTTCCCGCGGATGCCGCTCGGACCCGTCCCGGTGCTGCTGGTCGAAGACGAGCCCGATCTGCGCGACGTGTTGACCCAGGTGCTCCGGCACGAAGGCTTCGAGGTGCACGCCTGCGGGGACGCCGAGGAGGCCCTCGCGTTGTCCGAGCCGTCGCTCCGGCGGTTCCGGTTCCTGGTGACCGACCAGCGCCTCCCCGGGCGCTCCGGGGTGGAGCTGGCGCGGGAGCTGGCCCATCGGCATGCGGCGCTGCGGGTCGTGCTGGTCTCGGGGGACCTGAGCGGCCGTGACCGGGACGCCCTGCCGGCCCGCTGGACCTTCGTGGCCAAGCCGTTCACCGGCCGCCAGCTCGCAGATCTCCTCCGGCGCTGAGGGATCGGGTTGCGGGCGCCGGGGCGGGTGGCTAGAGTACGGATGAAATTGAAAACCATTTTCATCGAGTCCGGCCATGATCCAGCGACACGTGGTGTTCCTCGGGGTGATCCTCGGGGCCTGTACTTCCGGCGACGACGAGCCCGCAGACAAGGTCGGGGACACGGCCACCGACCCCGAGCCCGGTGACCCGCCGACCACCTATGCCTTCGACAGCCGGTTCGAAGACGGCACCAGCGTGTCGTACGGCGGCCAGGTCATGCGGCACCTGCTGATCACCGACCTCGACGCCCACCTCGGCGGCCTCACCGCGCGGCTCGACACCGGCGCGTTCTTTCCGGTCGCCGGGGAGGTGGCTGGCGAGCTGGACTTCTACCTCTCGTTCGACTCGACCACGTCGGGCGGCGTGGCGCTGGCGTACGAGACCGACCCCCCGGCCCTCCAGTCCGTGTGGGACGACGTGTCGACGGACAAGGACCTCGTGGGGAAGATCGCGGGTAACGACCCCGTCGGCCAACACCAGGACTGGGCGACCGCGTTCTCGGGGTGGGACCAGGCGGGGGTCACCACCCCGGAGAGCCTGGTGCGCACGTGGTTCGCGGAGATCGACGCAGCCGCGGTGGCCCGCTCGAACGGCGACGTGCCGGTCGGTCCGGACGGGGTGCCCCTACCCCTGGTCCACCTGACTGCGGACGGGCTCGACCGCCAGGAGCTCCTGCAGAAGTTCCTGCTCGGGGCGGTGGCGTTCAGCCAGGGCGCAGACGACTACCTCGACGACGACGTTCCCGGCAGCGGCCTGCTCTCCAGCAACGCAGCGGCCGAGGAGGGCGAGCCGTACACCGCGCTCGAGCACGCCTGGGACGAGGGCTTCGGCTACTTCGGCGCCTCCCGCGACTACGGTGCCACCCCAGACGAGGTCCTGGCCGACCCCACCTGGGCCGACACGTTGCCCGACGACGGCGCGGTGGACCTGCTGGTCGAGGCGACCTTCGGGCACGCGCAGAACGCAGCCAAGCGAGACCTGGGCGCCGTCTCCGCGACGGACCTCAGCGGCGACGCGTGGGAAGCCTTCGTGGCGGGGCGCCACCTGATCGCCACCACCCAGGGCGACCTGTCGGAGGCGAAGCTCGACGAGCTCCGTGGCCACCGGGATCGGGCGCTGACGGCGTGGGAGCTGGCGCTCGCCGCGACCATGGTGCACTACGTCAACGACGTGCTCGAGGCGATGGACGCCATCGACACGCCCGCGTACTCGTTCCCCGAACATGCGAAGGCGTGGTCGGAGCTGAAGGGGTTCGCGTTGTCCCCGCAGTTCTCACCCCACTCGCCGATGACGGACGCCGAGTTCGAGCAGCTCCACGCCTGGATCGGGATGCACCCCGTCCTGCAGGGCGCCCGTGCGGGGGAACTGGATACCTACCGCGCCGCGCTGCTGGACGCGCGTGCGCTGCTCGGCGACGTGTACGGATTCGACGCTGCCAACCTGGGAGACGAGAATGGCCAGAACGGGTGGTGAGACCGGCTGGGCGCTGATCGCCGTGCTCGGGCTGCTCGCGGTGGCGCGCCCGACCGCTTGTACGGACGGCGGCGGGAACGGCGACGCCGACCTCCAGGCCGCGATCGCGGCGGTGTTGGCGGACACCTGGCCCCAGGTGCTCGAGCCCACGCTCGCCGAGGCGGAAGCGTCGGCCGCGACGTTGGAGGCGGCGCTGCAGGCCTGGTCCGAGGCCGAGCGCGCCGACGTCGGGGTGGAAGCGGCGCGGGTGGCCGCGCAGGAGGCGTGGCGCGGGGCCCTGAGCGCATGGCAGCGCGTGGAGGTGCTGCAGCTCGGTCCCCTGGGCTCGTCGCTCACGGCGGTGGGCGGACAGGACCTGCGAGACCAGGTGTACGCCTGGCCGACCGTGAGCCCGTGTGCGGTCGACCAGGAGACGGTGGCGGCCGATTGGCGCGACGCCGACTTCTTCGAGACCAACCTCGTCACGGTCACGGGGTACGCCGCCCTCGAGACCCTGCTGTTCGCGGAGCCCGGGGTCAACGCGTGCCCCTCGCAGGTGAACATCAACGCCGACGGCTCCTGGGACGAGCTGGGCGTCGAGGGCGTGCAACAGCAGCGAGCGGACTACGCGCTCGTGCTGGTGGGCGGCGTCCGCGACACCCTCGGCCGCGCGCGCGTGGCGTGGGAGGGCGGCTTCGCGGACGCGTTCGCTGCGGGGGACGAGCCGTACTCCTCGGTGGAGGAGGCCCTGAACGCCTCGTTCGACGCGCTGTTCTACCTCGAGACCTCCTCCAAGGACGCGAAGCTCGGCGAGCCCCTGGGGCTGCGGGACTGCGGCGCCGACACCTGCCCGGTCGAGTCGCCCGCGGCGCGCGCCTCGCACCTCTGGCTCGCGGAGAACCTGGTCGGAGGCCGCCGCCTGTTCGTCGGCGGGGAGGGGCAGGGCTTCGACGACCTCCTCGTGACGCTCGAGCAGCAGGCGCTGGCCGACGACATCCTCGCCGCGTTCGACGCCGCCGATGCTGCCGCGCTGGCCCTGACCGCGCCCGTCGACGAGGACCGCGAGGCCGCCCTCGCGCTCCACGCCGCCCTCGACGCGCTGGCGGACCTGTTGCGCGAGGACCTCGCCACCGTGTTGGTCCTCCAGGTGCCCACCGAGGCGGCCGGAGACAATGACTGACCTCGTCGCCACCCTCCTCGACCCGCTCCTCGATCCCGCGAGCCGCACCTTCTGGCCCGCTCTGCTGTCGGGGGCGATGCTCGCCGTCTTCTTCACGGGGTCGGTGTCGGGTGGGCTGTCGCTGGCCCGGTGGTGGAGCCCGAGCGGGCGCGTCGACCTGCAGCTGGTCCTGATCCGCCAGCTCACGGCTGCGCTCGGCTGGGCGCCTCGCTTCGGCTCCGTCGCGGGGTTCGCGGTGGGGACGGTGGCGGTGCTCGACCAGCTCGGCCCCCGCCCGGCGCTGGGTGTGCCGCCGGCCGTGGTGATCGCGGGGTACACGCTGGCGCTGTTCCTGGCGTGGGACCTGAGCCGCTACGCGCTCCACCGGCTGATGCACGCGGTGCCCGCGTTGTGGGCGTTCCACCAGGTCCACCACAGCGCCCCCACGCTCACGCCGCTCACCTTCCACCGGGTGCACCCCGTCGAGAGCGCGTTGTACTTCCTCCGCGGGGTCGTGGTCACGGGAACGCTTGCGGGCGGGGCGTTGTGGGCGTTCGGGGGCGCGGCGGTCGAGTGGGAGCTGCTGGGGGTGTCGGGCGTGGGGATGTTGCTCAACGTCGCCACCGGCAGCCTGCGCCACTCCCACGTCTGGCTGCGGTTCCCCGCGGGGCTCGAGCGGTGGCTCCTGTCGCCCGCGCAGCACCAGCTGCACCACGCGGTGGATCCGGCGATGCAGCAGTCGAACTACGGCACCTGGCTCGCCGTGTGGGACGTGCTCGCGGGCTCCTGGGTCCCGGCGCCGGCCACGCCGCCCGCGGCCCTCGGGGTGGAGGGGGCCAACCACGACCCCCACGACGTGGTCTCCGCGCTGTTCGGTCCGGTGCGCGCCCTGGTGCCCCGCCGGTGGCTGGCTGCGCTCGGGCTCGCGTCGGGGGCTGCGGCTGCAGCGGAGCCGGTCCCCGAGGAGGACGCTCCGTACACCGTCATCGTGGACTCCGACGACGGCGGCGTGGTCCACGAGGCCGGGTCGGCGCACGTCCTGACGGAGGAGGACCTGCAGCGCCACGCCTTCGACGACGTCCACCGCGTGCTGGCCGCGGTCCCCGGGGTGTACGTGCGCGGTGAGGACGGGTACGGCCTGCGCCCGAACATCGGCATGCGCGGAGGCAGCTCCGACCGCAGCGCCAAGGTCACGCTGCTCGAGGACGGGGTGCCGCTGGCGCCAGCGCCGTACGCCTCTCCGGCCGCGTACTACTTCCCGATGCCCATGCGGTTCGTGGGGGTCGAGGTGTTCAAGGGGCCGTCGGCGGTGCGGTTCGGCCCACAGACGGTCGGCGGCACCGTCAACGTGCTCACCCGGCGGGTCCCGTCGACGACGGAGGGGGCGGTCGACCTCGACGCCGGCGCCTTCGGGACCGTGTCGGGCCACGCCTGGGGCGCCCTCGCGAACGAGCGGGCCGGCGTGCTGGTCGAGTCCGCGAACCTCACGACGCAGGGCTTCAAGACGCTTCCCGACGGCGGGCCCACCGGATTCGTGCGCCAGGACCTGATGGTCAAGGGGCGCCTCGGGTCCGACCCCTCCGCCGACCAGCACGCGAGCATGCTCGAGCTCAAGCTCGGGTACGGGCGCGAGCGCTCCTACGAGACCTACCTGGGCCTCGCCACCGCCGACGCCCGCCGCGACCCGTACGCCCGCTACCAGGCGAGCGCGCTCGACCGGATGGACTGGCAGCGGACCCAGGCCGAGCTGTCGTTCGCCACGGTGGGGCGGTCCCACGACCTGCGGGTGGTGGCCTGGCACCACGGGCTCTGGCGCGCCTGGCGCAAGGTCAACCGGTTCCAGGACGGCCCCGACCTCCACGATCTCCTGCAGGACCCCGGAGACGGCGCCTCCGCCGTGTTCCTCGAGCTCCTGCGCGGCACGGTCGACACCGCCGATGCAGACCAGCAGCTGATGATCGGCACCAACGACCGCCAGTTCCAGACGGTCGGTGCGCTGGCGGTCGGCCACCAGCGGGCCCACGGCCGGTGGTGGTCCCACGCGCTCGAGCTGGGGCTCCGGGCCGAGCTCGACGAGGTGCAGCGCGTGCACACCGAGGACCCCTTCGCCCTGGTGTCCGGCCGCCCGATCCCGGTGGCCGACGCCGAGACGGTGTTGTTGCTCGACAGCGACACGCGCGCGCTCGCGCTGGCCCCCCACGTCCACGAGGACCTCGCGCTGGGCCCGGTGCACCTGCAGCCCGGGTTGCGGATGGAGCTGGTGACCGGCGCCTCCGGTACGCGCGCTTCGGGTCCCGTGGATCCCCACACCACCACCCAGCTCTTGCCGGGGTTCGCGGTGCTGGGGCAGGCGGAGGGCGTGCTGGACTTGTTCGCCGGGGTGCATCGGGGGTACTCGCCCGCCCCCCCCGAGGCGGATCCCGACCAGCGCCCGGAGACGGCCTGGAGCGGAGAGGTCGGCGCGCGGTTGTACCCGGGGCAGACCCACCTCGAGCTCGTGGGCTTCCTGTCCGCGTACCAGGAGATTTCGGGGGTCTGCACCTTGTCCGGCGGCTGCGACCCCAGCCAGCTGGACCAGCAGTTCAACGGGGGCTCGGCGACGGTGGGCGGGCTCGAGGCACTGGCCGGGCAGGAGCTCCCGCTGCCCGGAGAGGGCGCGCTGGGCGGGCTCGCGACCTACACGTTCACGCGCACGCAGTTCGACACGGGCTTCGCCTCCCCGTTCCCGCAATGGGGCGTGGTGACCGAGGGCGACGCGCTGCCCTACGTCCCCGTACACCAGGGCGCGCTCCAGCTGTACGCGGACCACCCGGCAGGGGGGGGCTCGATCTCCGCTCGCTACCGCGGGGAGATGCGGGATGCCGCGGGCCAGGGAGACCTGCCGGCCCTCGAGCGCATCCCGCCGCTGTTCCTGGTGGACCTCGCGGGTCGGGCCGGGCTGTCGGGCTCGGTCTCGGCGACGGCGACCGTGACGAACGTGCTCGGAACGTCGGCGACGGAGTCGCTCCGCCCGTTCGGCTCGCGCCCCACGGCCCCGCGTACGTGGATGCTGGGGATCCGCGCGGGAGCGTGGTAGCAGGGCGCGGGGGTGACCGTGAACCTGACCGATCTGGAGCGCGGCGAGTGGGAGGTGCTGCTCGCGCTCCTGGCCCACCTGGCCGAGGCCGACGAGCACATCGATCCGGCGGAGGTGCTCGAGCTGCACGGCATCGCGGACGAGCTCGGCGTCGACGACGTGATGAACCAGCTCATGCGCGCGCGCGGCGCGGTGCGCACCCGCGAGGACCTGCTGGCGGCCGCCGCCACCGTGACCCGCGTCGAGGCCCGTGAGCTGATGCGCACGCTGCTGTTCGACCTCGCCCAATCCGACGGAGAGCGGAGCGGGGAGGAGCGCGCGCTGCTCGAGGACATCGCGCAGGTCTGGGCGTCCGAGACCCCGCGCTGAGCTCGCCACCAGGCGGCTTCATTCAGTACCGGATGCGCCACACTCCCTCGGATGCCGCCGTGTGTCGTTCGAGCTCGGCGCGGGTCATCCGGATGCGGGCCCCGGTGTCGGGATCGTTGACCAGGAAGTGGGTGGGAGCGTCTGCGGGACCCTCGAATCCCACCACCGACGCCCAGTGTCCGGACGCGCCGAACGTGTGCTCGTGGCGGTCGCCTTCTCGCAGGCCACCGTAGCGTACCGAAGCCTGCGGCAGCTCCTCGATCCGCCCGCCCATGCTCACGAAGCCCACCGGGACGGGCTTGCCCTGCGCCAGCATCGCGGTGATCTCTCCCACGGTGCCGCCTGTCCCGAACGACGCGCCCTGCAGGCCGAACTCGCGCATCCGGGTCGCCATGGCCGAACCGGACGAGCCCGCTCCCGGGGTGTAGATCCCCGAGGCGAAGTCCGAGAGCTGCGAGCGGGAGGCCAGGTCCACCCGAGGGTCCTTTCCGTTGCCTTCCAGCGTGCCGAGCAGGGTGGCGATGCCGCAGAACGCCCAGTTCCGCTCGTGGTTCATCCGGTGCTGGTCGATGATGGGAGCGCGTCCCGCACCCACGCCGGCGCCTGGACCCTTCGCGCCCGCGCCGCCGGCGCCGAGCTTGCTCTTCGCCTCGGTCCAGCGCTGCCCCATCAGGTCCACGAAGGACTGGGCGCGGTCTGCGGGGAGCAGCCCTGCGTCGCGTAGCTCACGGGCCCGCTCGGCGGCGCGGTGCGTCTGCTCCTGGACCCCGGCCCAGTCGCCTGCCTTGGCCTTGAGGTACGCCGTCGAGAACGCGTCGCCGAGCTGCCACATCCGGCCCGCGTCGGCGGTGTGCGGGTCCCTGCCGCCCGGCTCGAGGCCGGCGGAGGCGCGGTACGCCGCAGTGTCTCGGGCGACGGCGTCGCGGGTCGCGACCGCCCGCCCCGCCAGCACGTCGTCGAACCAGCCCTCGTACTGCCCTTGCTTCGCCGTGGTCTCGTCCTGGCCCTGGTCGACGTCGTCCGCCCACCACGGTGTCTGGCCGTCCGTGGTCACCGGGGCGGGACCGCCGATCGTGCCGGGCGCCTGGACGTGACGGCCGCGGTTCGCCTCGAGGACGTCCTTCGCCCGGGTGTGGTGGTCGCGGCGCATCCGGCGGCGGCTCTCCGGGTCGTAGTAGTTGATCACGTCGGTGATGCCTTCGAAGTCGCCGCGGTCCGCCAGCTTGTTCAGGTCGTGGCGCTTCCAGTAGTCAGCGGAGGCCAGGAACGCGTACTCCGGCCTCTCGAGCAGCTCCGGGTTCTTCTCGAAGTCCACCCCCAGGCGCTTGCCGATCTCGCGGTAGTTGGCGCGGCCGGTGAGCTGGATCGCGCCGCTGCCCTTGTACCGGACACCGTCGCCGGCCCGGGTGTTGCCGAGGTCGTCGCGCCCTTCGTAGTCGGCTCCGCTGGCGTACTCCTCGAACGTGGCGAAGCCGTCGGTCTCGTGGGCGATCTGGGCCAGGTAGGCCGCCTTCCGCTGCTCGTTGTCGATCGAGGCCCACGCCATCGATTGGTTGAGGTAGGGCAACCAGGTCCGGGCCGTCTTCTCGTCGACCCCGGGCGCGAAGGCCCGGAGCTCTTCCAGGGTGACGCTCGCCTTCAGGCTCCGCTCGAGCCCGGCGAGCGTGGTGGCTCCCAGCTCTCCGGTGGGCGCGATCTTCGCGTGTTCCTGAAAGCGGCGGAGCGTGCCTTGCGTGGTCTGGCCCATCGTCCCGGTGGCCTGTACGCCGTAGCCGAGCTGGGTCAGGGACTGCTGCAGGTCGACCACCGACGACCCCTGGTCGCCCAGGCCGAGCGCGCCGCGGCCGTCGCGGATCTGCTGGATGGATTCCGCGTCGTGGAGGGCAGCCAGGTCCTGCGCGGGTGCAGGCGCGGTCGGCGCCATGGACGGCGCGGGCGGTGCAGGCTCCTTCGAGCGGAGCGACTGGACGGACATGGGGAGCTCCATAGACAGTGGGCGCAGCAGAGGCTGCGATCGTGAGAATGGCGGACGGGCCCCCCAACACCCGATGACAGGGTGATGACGCGGGGGCTGGGATACCCGCCGTCCCGTGTACGGAGCCTCACCAGGGTGGAGCTGGGGCCCTCTCCTCGGCGGGGGGGCATGGCCACGGTGTCGGCGGCGGTCACCCCCGACGGCCGACCGGTGGCGGTGAAGCGCGCTCGCGCTCCGGTGCACCAGGAGCGCCTCCGGCGGGAAGCCGAGGTCCTCGCGGCCGTGGCCGGTCCGGGTGTACCGACTGGCCTCGGGCTGGTGGAGACCCGCCCGGGGATCCGGGCGAACGTCCAGGCACCCCCGGCTTCGTGCCGCCGGAGCTCGCGGCGGGAGCGGTCGACCCCGCCCAGGACCGCTGGGCGCTGGCGGCGTCTCTGCTGCGCACCGCGACGGGGCTCCGCTCTCCCGACGGAGCGCCGCCGGACGCCCTCCGGACCGTGCTCTCCGCATCCGGGCTCCCCGGAGACTGGCAGCGCTGGCTCCTCTCCGCCCTGGAGCCGCGGCCAGACCTCCGGCCTGTCGACGTGGCTGCCATGGGCACGGCGGTGGCGGCCCTCGGTGCCGATCAGGGCCCGGCTGCCCCGACCGAGACGGCGGTCGAGACGCCGTCTCCTCCTCGGGAGCCCCGCCGCGGCCTGAGCCGGTTCGTCGCGGCGACAGCGCTCGCGTTGGTCGCGGGGCTCGCGACGGTGTGGTGGACGCTCCGACCCGGGGACGATCCACTCTCGTCGCGCTGCGTGGCGCTCGCGACCGCCCTCGCCGAGCGGCAGCGGTCGGACGGCGGGTTCTCCGGCATCCCCCACGCGCCCGTCACCGGGTGGGACACCGCCCAGCAGCTCGCGGGGCTGCGTCGGGCGGAGGCGGGGTGTGGTGCGCCCGTGGGCGACGCCGCTGGGCGGGCGTCGGCGCGCCTCACCACGTTGCGGGTGCCGGGCGGGTGGGCGGGCGCGGGCCGGGCTCCGCTCGTGGTGGCCACGGCGTGGGCAGCGCTCGCGGGGATGGACGGCGCGGTCGACGACCTGCGCGCGGCCCAGAACCCGGATGGGAGCTTCGGCTGGGCGCCCGGGGAGCCCGGTCATCCCTATGCCACGACGCATGCCCTTCTCGCGCTTCCCCCCGGGCCCGCCGCGAGCGCGGCCGCTGGTTGGATCGTGGCGGAGCCTCGGATCCACGACATCGCCGGCCTGGACGAGGAGGCGTTCGTCGCCCTCCACCGCCACGGGGCGTTGGTGCCCGGGGCGGCCGCTGCGCTGCGAGAGCGGATCCGGGCGCGGTGCGGGGACGCGGCCTGCACGGTTGGGCAGGACGCGGAGCTCCCGGTCCCGGGAGGGGTGGTGGTGACCCAGTGGCTGCCCTGGGCCGCCCTGGCCACCTCGCTCCTCGGAGACGACGCTCTCCATGCTGCCGTCCGCGCCAGGCTCGCGGCCACGGAGGTCTCGTCGCCGGGCTTCGTGTTGGGGGAGCGCCTGTGGGTGTTCGGGGCGCTCACGACACCGTGACGGTCGCCCCCGTCGCCACCCGGAAACACGCCGCACCTCCGCGTCGCACCCGGATCAGGATCTCGGTCGGGTCCACCCCGGCCGCCACGAGGTCCTTGCGGGCGCGGTGCACCAGCTGGTTCAGGTCCAACCGACCCCGGTCGGCGCTGCCCGGCCACACGGCCGTGAGCAGGTCCTCGTCCTCCACCTCCGCGCCCGGCGTGCGCAAGAGGACCGCGAGGAGCCGCGCGCGGAGCTCCGGCAGCTCCACCATGCCGGTGCGCGGGTCTCCGGCGAACGAGAGCGCGAGCTGACCTCCGGTCGGCGTGAACGCGAAGGTCACCCTCGTCGGCAGGTGACCCTCCTGCGCGAGGACGGTGGTCGCGGCCCGTCCGTCGTCGAGGGCGAGCAGCGTGACCTCGACCGTACCCACCCGGAGCCGGGTTCCCGGTGGCACGGACTCGATCCCGCCTGCCTCGCACGCACGCTCTCCGAGCCAGAGCGGCAGCCGCGCTTCGACGAGCAGCGCGCCCGAGCCGGGCCGGTGCAGGCGCACAGCCGCGGCAGGCCAGCCCGGGATGCCGACGTCGTCCTCCGGGCCCGAGCCGAGGGAGAGCTCGCGGCGTCCGAGCCCCACCCGGTCCCCCGACGGGAGCACCGCCACCCACGTCGGCGTGGGCGGGGTCGGAGACAGGTCGACGGTCCACGCGCCCCCAGGAACCTCGATCCGGTCCCCGGCCGCGAGCGCGGCCATCCCTTCCGTGGGCAGCGCGTTCCGGCGGGTGGGGTTTCGCCCGAGCGCCAGCAGCACCAGGTGCTCACCGCGCCAGCCCACGTGGGCGTGGAGCTGGCTCGCGCGGTGGTCCGCGACGACGAGGTCACAGTCCGCGGACCGGCCGATCCACAGCCCCTCCGGTGGCACCGACAAGCCCACGACACCTGCGCGGAGCCACGCCTTCGGCACGTCCCCTCCACCGGGACGCTACCAGAAGGAACGTTGGCCCCGCGTGTCGTCACGAGGGGCCGTCACGGGTCGTCGGTGGTGGCACCGGGTTGGGGCGGTGGGGTTAGGCGGGGGCCGGGAGGCGCCGTGTCGGGGACGTGGTCGCAGGCCGGGGACGAGGTGGCGCGCAACCGGCGCAAGGTCGAGGCCCTCGGGCGCGCGGGCGTCGTGTTGTTCGACCCCGACCGCATCTGGGTCGAGGACAGCGTGGAGGTGGCTGGTGGCGCGGTGTTGTGGGGTGGCGCGGTGCTCCGGGGACGCACCCGGGTGGCTGCGGGTGCGCGGATCGAGACGGGCGCCGTGCTCGTCGACACCGTCGTCGGCGAGCGCAGCGTGATCAAGCCGTACTCCGTGTGTGAGGGCGCGGAGATCGGCCCCGACTGCGCCGTCGGACCCATGGCGCACCTGCGGCCCGGTGCGGTGCTCAAGGTCGACGTGAAGGTCGGCAACTTCGTCGAGGTCAAGAACGCGGTTCTCGAGCGCGGCGTGCGCACGAGCCACCTCACGTACCTGGGCGACGCCCACGTCGGAGAGGCCGCGAACGTCGGCGCCGGCACCATCACCTGCAACTACGACGGGTTCGGCAAGTACCACACCGAGATCGGCGCTGGCGCGTTCATCGGCTCCAACAGCTCGCTCGTGGCCCCCGTTTCCATCGGCGCCGGCGCGATCGTGGGCGCCGGGAGCACCGTGACCCGCGACGTCCCCGCCGACGCCCTGGCCGTGGAGCGCGCCGAGGAGCGGATCCTCGCGGGCAAGGCCCCGGCGCTGCACGCGCGGAACCGCCGCAAAGCGGGCAAGTGACCATGGCGGATCCGGCGGCCACGCCCTCCCACCTCGAGCGCCTCAACCCGGAACAGTACGCAGCCGTCACCACCACGCGGGGGCCGGTGCTGGTGCTCGCCGGCGCGGGCTCGGGCAAGACCCGGGTGCTCACCCGCCGGATCGCGCACCTGCTCCACGAGGGCGCCTCCCCCAAGAACGTGCTGGCCGTCACGTTCACCAACAAGGCCGCCGCCGAGATGCGGGAGCGCATCCACGAGCTCGTCGGCGAGGCGTCGGCCGACCTGTGGGTCAGCACGTTCCACTCGACCTGCGCCCGGATCCTGCGCACCGACATCGAGGCGCTCGGCTGGACCCGGCGGTTCGCGATCTACGACGACGACGACCAGCTGCGGCTCCTCAAGGGCCTGATCGTCGGCGCCGGCTACGACCCCAAGGTGATCACGGCGCGCGAGATCCTGTCCAAGATCGACCACTACAAGAACCGCATGCTCGGCCCCGACGAGGTGCTCCAGGAGCGCAGGTCCCACATCGGCGACCCGGTGATCCGCATCTGGCGCGAGTACGCCGAGGCGCTCAAGGCTGCGGACGCGGTCGACTTCAACGACCTCGTGGGCCTCGTGGTCGAGCTGTTCCAGCAACACCCCGACGTGCTCGCGAAGTGGCGGGAGCGCTTCAAGTACGTGCTGGTCGACGAGTACCAGGACACGAACCGCGCGCAGTACCTGCTGCTGCGCCTGCTGGCCGACGAGCACCGCAACCTGGCGGTCGTGGGCGACGACGACCAGTCGATCTACGGCTTCCGCGGCGCGGACGTGACGAACATCCTCAACTTCCAGCAGGACTACCCCGAGGCGAAGGTCATCCGGCTCGAGCAGAACTACCGCTCCACCGGCCACATCCTCACGGTCGCGAACGTCCTCGTCGCGCAGAACTCGGGCCGCCTCGAGAAGAAGTTGTGGACCCAGGCGCCTGCGGGCACGAAGGTGCAGCTGGTGCTCGCGAAGGACGTGCGGACCGAGGCCGTCCGGGTCATCGACGCCATCCAGAAGGTCCGCCGGATGGGGACCCCGTTCGGTCACATCGCCATCATCTACCGCACCAACGCGCTGGCCCGGCCGTTCGAGGTGGCGCTGACCCAGGCGCGGATCCCGTTCCGGGTGGTGGGCGGCAAGAAGTTCTACGAGCGGCGCGAGGTGCGCGATCTGCTCGCCTACCTGCGGTTGTTGGTGAACCCTGCCGACGACGCCGCGTTCCTGCGGGTGGTCAACGTGCCGCCGCGCGGGGTGGGCGCGAAGACGCAGGCCGAGCTGCGGACCGACGCGCAGACCCGCGGCCAACCCCTCCTGGCGACCGCGCGCATGCGCGCTGGCGGCGGAAGCGTAGGAGACAAGGGCCTCTCCGCGTTCGTGGCGCTGATGGAGGGCATCGACCAGATCGCCCGCGACACCTCCATGGAGGGCCTCGTGCTCGCGCTTGCGGAGCGCAGCGGCTACCGCGCGATGCTCGAGGAGGACGCTGCGCCGCCCCCGGCGCCCGACGACGATGGTGGGCAGAAGCGACGGGTGCGCAAGGCCGTGGGAGATCCGGACGCGAAGGAGCGCCTCGAGAACCTCGACGCCCTCGTGCAGATCGCCCGCGAGTTCCAGGCGCCACCAGGGGTCCAGGGCACCTTCGAGCGCCTCACCGCCTGGCTCGATCAGGTCGCCCTGTCTGCCGACACCGACGAGCTCCCGGAAGGGGGCGAGGTCACGCTCATGACGGTGCACTCCTCCAAGGGCCTCGAGTTCCCCGTGGTGTTCGTCGTCCAGATGAACGAGCGCCTGTTCCCCCACGAGCGCGCCGGCGACGAGGGCATCGAGGAAGAGCGACGCCTCGCGTACGTGGCGTTCACCCGCGCCATGCAGCGGCTCGTGGTCACCCGGTCGCTCGAGGACGCGCGCGGGGAGTCGACGCAGCCCTCCCGGTTCCTGTTCGGGCTCCCCGGAGAGGTGCTGGACGGCGACATCCCCGACGGGGATCCAGCGATGGGGGAGCGCCAGGCGCGCGCGCTCGAGGTCGAGGAGACCCGCGCCAAGCTCCCCGCCTTCCTCGCCCACCGCCGCACCCGACCCATGGGGGTTCCAACGCCGCCCGCCGCGCCGGTGGCCACTTCTCCCGAGGGCGTGTTCACCGAGCTCGAGATCGAGTCGTTCGAGCAGCTGTACCCCGGCGTACGAATCCGCCATCCGCAGTACGGGATCGGCGAAATCCGCCGGGTCGAGGGGCGCACGCTGCTCGTGAAGTTCGCCGCGTTCGAGCGTCGGGTCAACGCGACCAGCGCGCTCCGGGTCGTGGTCGACTGAGCGCGGAAATCGCGGTCCGCGAAACGTCGTGCGGACGAACCGTGCTCGCGGGGACCGAACCTGTGCTAGGGTTCCGCCGATCCGGTCCTCCGGTCCACCACCCCCCGCGAGCCGTGCCACCAGTGATGCAATGATCGTCACCTGTCCCGCCTGCAGCGCGCGCTACAAGATCAGCGAAGCCAAGATCCCCGGAAGGGGAGCCAAGATCACGTGCCCGCGGTGCAGCCACCGGTTCGTGTTCTACCGCGAGGACGCGGGTGCGGAAGGCGACAAGGGGATGCCGGACAACGTCGGCTCCCTCGACTTCGCCCAGCACGGGGTCACCTGGAGGGTCCGCAAGGGCCCCGGCAAACACAGCTACGAGTTCCACGATCTCTCCACCTTGCGCGAGTTCGTGCAGGACGGCCAGGTCGCGCAGTGGGACCAGATCTCGTACGACAGCCGCGAGTGGACCACCCTCGAGTCGATCCCGAACCTCGACGCCTTCTTCTGGGACATCTGGCGCAAGCTGAAGAGCGGGGAGCTGCAGGTCTCGTCCGAGCCCGCTGAAGAGGACGGGAGCGAAGAAGACGACAGCGACGCGCCCACGACCATTGTCGGGCGCGGCTCGTCGCTCGCCAACGAGATCCGGCAGGCCGTCGCGGACGCCGCCACGCCGAGCCCCGTGCCGCACCGGGACGGCGAGCGGGACGGCAGCGAGGAGGGGCATCTCGTTCACGACGCCGACGAGCCCGGCGAGCTCGCGATCGCGACCGAGGCTCCGTCTCCGGTGCGCCGGTCCGCTCCGAGCCAGCCCCCCCCGGACCCGGAGCCGCCGCGCCCCGAGCCGCCGCCGCCGCCTTCGCTGCGTTCGCCGTCCCCGTCGCCGCTCACCACCCCCGCACCGAAGCCTGCGCCGTCGATGGCCAGCGCCAACCCGAGCCAGAACCCCGTCCCCGCGCCCCCCGCGCCGAAGCCCGCACCAGCGAGCGGCGGGGCCCCGGTGGCCCTGCTGGTGGTCGGCGGTGTGGTGCTGCTCGGACTCCTCCTCGGGGGCCTGTGGGTGGGCGGTGTGTTCGGTGGGGGCAGCCCGCCTCCGCCTCCGCGCCCTGCACCCGAGGCGCCCGCGCCCGCAGCACCGGTCCCCATGGAGCCCGCGCCGCAGCCCGTCGCGCCCGAACCCGCGCCGGCCGCGCCCGCCCCGGAAGTGCCTCCGGCGCCTGCCCCGCCAGAGCCCGCCAAGGCGAAGGCCACGACCCAGCCGCCGTCCCCGGTCCCGGCCAAGCCGCCGCCCGCGCCCGAGCCTGCTCCCGAGCCCGCACCGCCGAGTCCCGCTCCCCCGGCGCCCGAGCCCGCACCGCCCGAGCCCGCGCCGCCCGAGCCCGCGCCGCCCGCTCCGCCCGAGCCCGCGCCGCCCGAGCCCGCTCCGCCCGAGCCCGCTCCGCCTGCGCCTCCTCCCGCGCCCCCCCCGGTCGAGCAACCGCCTGCCTCCGATCCGAGCGCTCCGGCACCCGGCGGAGGGTGAGCACCCGCCGTGATCATCCAGTGCGAGAACTGTGGAACCCAGCACGAGCTCGACCCACCGTCGTGGGTGGTGTCGTCCGGCCGCGCCTTCCGGTTCCGGTGCTCGGCGTGTGGACACTCGCAGAGCGTCCAACCGGATCAGGGCGGGCGTGAGCTCGGCGCCGTCGTGGCCCCCACCGAGGTGCCCGCGACCCGGTCGGTCGCGCCGTCCGGGCCTCCCGCCGAAGCGTCCCGGCCCCCCACCAGCTGGAGCGAGCCGCGCCCCAAGAACCCCACGCTGGCGCCGGCCTCTGAGCTCCGCCCCGCGCTGCTCGAGCCTACGGTGGCCCCCCCCGCGCTGCTCGACTCCATGCCGCCCGCTGCCGAACGCACGCGTGCACCCGAACACGTCACCCACGCGACCCACGGCCTGCTCGACGCCGCGCCCGCACCCCTGCCTCCACCCGTGGCCGACAACCGCGACAACGCGCTGTTCCTCAAGCAGAACGGCCAGATCTACCGGGTCCAGGACTGGGAGACGCTCCGCCGGTGGATTGACGAGGGGCGCGTCGACCTCAGCGACCTCATGTCCGAAGGCGGCGTCCGGTGGGAGCCCATCGGGAGCCGGCCCGAGCTGGCCGGACGCGAGAAGCGGTCGCCCCTGTCCGCGCCGCCCCCCGTGTCGGCGCCGTTCCCCTTCGGTGGGGACTCCCCGTTCGCCACGCCAGCAGGTGTGGACCGCGCCTGGGCCGATGACGACACCGAGGGTGTACCCACCGGTCTGCCGCCCCTCCCCACCGAGGAGAGCATGGCGCTCGACCAGCCCGGCCCGTCCGAGGCCCGGGCGGTCGCGTCGCCGGAGCAGGCGAACCTGCGGTACGAGCCCACAGGCGAGGTCGTCTCCCCGCTGGACCCGACCGAGATCGACACGATGCCGGGCGAGGCGGTCACGCCCGCACCCGCCGCGCCGTCGACGCCGCCGGTGTTCCCGGGCGCGTTCGACCAGGGCCCGTCCGCCGGCAGCGAATGGGAGGACCTGCTCGACACCGGAGAGGCACCGTTGCCCACGCCATCGCTGCCTCCCGTGGCTGCGCCCGTGCCCACGCTCCCGCCCAGGGCGCCTCGCGCGGTCGCTCCCTCGGTGCCCGCGTCGGTGCCGCCGTCGGTGCCCCCCAGCGACCCGGGCTCGATCCCGCCGGGCGAGTTCGACGCAGAGTGGGAGGAGGGTCAGGGGACCTCGTCGCGCTGGTTGCCGCTGGCTGCCGCCGCGACCCTCTTCGCGGTGGTGCTGGTGGGCGCCGCGCTCTGGTTCTGGGCGGGGTCCCGGACGCCCGACGTGCAGCCTGCGGTCCCCGTGCCCGTCGCCGCGCCGCCCCCCCCGCCCGTAGCTCCCGCCGTCGCGCCGGTGGAGCCCGCAGCGGTGGAGCCCGCAGTGGTGGAGCCCGCTCTGGTAGAGCCCGCAGCGGTGGAGCCGGCCGTCGTGGCCCCCGCTGTCGTCGCCCCCGTCCCCGCTGCGCCCGCCCCTGCGCCGGTACCCGCGCCCGTTCGCCCGTCGAACTCGGCCCAGGCGCTCGTGCAGAAGGGGTGGAACGTCACCGAGGCGAACCCGTCCCAGGCGCAGAGCCTCTTCCGCCAGGCGCTCGACCTCGATCCCGGCAGCGACGAGGCTGCGTACGGGCTCGGCTACTCGCTCCTGCTCCAGGACCGGGTCTCCGAGGCCACGCCCTGGCTCTGCAAGGTGCGCAACTCCCGAATCGCCGAGGTCCGCCAGGACGCGAACGGCATGATCAAGAACCGTCAGCTGCAGTGCCAGTGACGAGGCTCGCGTGAAGCACAACCCACGCTGCCCGTTCTGCGGGGCCCCCACCCGCGCCCAACCCTTCCGGGAGCGGACCGCCTACCAGTGCACCGAGTGCGCGTCGCTGTGTGTGGGCCCGGAGGTGGCCTCCGAGCTCCTGCTCGCGATGACGGGCACCCCCGCCGGTGCGCCGGTGCGCCGTCTCCCCTCCACGAAGCGGAACATGCCCCTGGTGACCGTCGGGCTGGCGGCCGTGTTCCTGCTGCTCGCGCTGCCGCTCGCGCTCGCGGTGTACAGCACCGTCCGCGCCGTCAGGCCGGGCGCCCCCCCTCGCGTGGTGGAGGTGCCCGTGGTCGTGACGCTCCCGCCCACCCCCACCGTCGCTCCCGTCCCGGTCGCTGCGCCCCCGCCTCCTCCGGAGCCCGTGCACGCGCCAGTCGAGGCCGCCACCCCGCCGGTGGAGCCGGCACCTGCGCCCGCGCCGCGGAGCGCCAGGGCCTCCATCGACCTCGGCTGGAAGCGGCTCGACAGCAACCCGTCCAGCGCCGCCGACGCGTTCCGGCAGGCGCTCGAGCAGGAGCCGGGCAACGCCGAAGCCCGCTACGGGTTGGGCTACGCTTCGTTGCAGTCGGGAGACCGCGCGGCCGGGGCGAAGAACCTGTGTGCGTCGCTCGCCGGCGCCCCCGCGGACATGCGGCGCGAGGTCGAGTCGCTCTTGACGCACAACGACCTGAAGTGTCCCTGACGGGCTGGTCCGCGCGCAGCCGGCTACGTGTGCAGGAGGAGGAACCGTGTCGGACGAAGACGAGTACTTCCGGAAGCTCGATCAGGAAGCGAAGGCGCGACTGCAGCGCAAGCTCATGCTCGAGCAGGCCGATCACGCGCGGAAGGAGCGGGCAGCGCTCCACCGCAACAGGTGCGGGAAGTGTGGCGGCGAGATGCACAGCAACGTGTTCCGTGGCCTCGAGATCGAGGTCTGTCAGGACTGCGCGGCGGTGCTCCTCGACCCGGGTGAGCTCGAGCAGCTGGCCGGCAAGGACCAGACCGAGACCTTCACCTCGTTCTTCTCGATGTTCGGCCAGCGCAAGCCCTGATCTCCCGGATCGGGCCGGTGATGGCGAAAGGACGAGGAAGAACATCGTCTTGGCGCCGTCATCGTACTGCCACCCCCAGGCCGCAGAGCGTGGAGTTATGCGGTTCGCCCCGGGCTGCTGTCTGCGGGACGGAGGTGGTGATGGCGCGGTGGTCCACGACCGACAGTGAGGAGCTCTACCAGGTGCAAGCCTGGAGCCAGGGCTGGTTCTCGGTCAACGAGAAGGGCAACCTCACGGCGAGCCCGCCGGGTCAACCGGGCGGGGTGGACCTCAAGGTGCTGGTGGACGACCTGCGTCGCCGTGGCATCGCCATGCCCGTGCTCATCCGGTTCTCGGACCTCATCAAGGCCCGCATCGAGGAGATCGTGGGCGCGTTCCAGCGCGCCGCGAAGGACTACGAGTGGACCGGCAAGTTCCGCGGCGTCTACCCCATCAAGGTGAACCAGGACGCCCACGTCGTCGGCGACTTCGTGAAGTACGCCGCCCCCCACCACATGGGGCTCGAGGCCGGCTCCAAGCCGGAGCTCCAGGTCGTGCTCGCGATGCTCGAGGACCCCGAGGCCCTCATCATCTGCAACGGCTACAAGGACCGCGACTACATCCAGATGGCGATGCTCGCGCGCAAGCTCGGCCGCAACTGCATCATCGTCGTCGAGCAGGCGGACGAGCTCGAGGTCATCCAGTCGGTCGCCAAGGAGCTCGACCTGCGGCCCGTCATCGGGATCCGCGCCAAGCTCACCACCAAGGGCAGCGGTCGCTGGCAGTCGAGCGTCGGAGACCGGGCGAAGTTCGGGCTCACCGTGCGCGAGATCGTCGAGGTCGTGCACAAGCTCCGCGCCGACGAGATGCTCGACTGTCTGCAGCTCCTGCACTTCCACATCGGCAGCCAGGTCACCAACGTGCGCGCGTTCAGCACTGCGCTGCGCGAGGCGTGCCGCGTGTACACCGAGCTCGTGCGGCTCGGCGCCAACATGAAGTACATCGACTGCGGGGGTGGCCTCGGCGTCGACTACGACGGGTCGCGGACCAACTTCGAGTCGTCGATGAACTACTCGACCGACGAGTACGCAGCGACCATCGTCAAGTCCGTGGTCGACGCGTGCGACGAGGCCGCCGTGCCGCACCCCGACATCATCACGGAGTCTGGCCGCGCGCTCATCGCGCACCACGCAGCGCTCGTGTTCGACGTGGTGGGTGTCACCCGCATGGTCGAGGGCCGCACCCCGAAGGCCCCGAAGGAGAACGCCTGCGAGGAGCTCCACGAGCTGTGGGAGGTCCACAAGAGCATCTCCGGGAAGAACCTGCTCGAGGCCCTCCACGACGCGAGCGAGCTCCGCGAGCAGAGCCTCACCAAGTTCAACCTCGGCCTGGTGGACCTCGAGGAGCGCGCCGAGGTCGACGTGCTCTACTTCGCGATCTGCCGCAAGCTGTACAAGATGGCCGACCGCGGGACCGACGTCCCCGAGGAGATCGAGCCGCTCCAGAAGGCGCTGGCCGACATCTACTACTGCAACTTCTCGCTGTTCCAGTCGGCGCCCGACTCGTGGGCCATCGGGCAGCTGTTCCCCATCATGCCGATCCACAAGCTCGACGAGGAGCCCGATCGGCGCTGCGTCATCGCCGACCTCACGTGCGACAGCGACGGCAAGATCGAGCGCTTCATCGACCGCCGGGACGTGAAGAACACCCTCGAGGTCCACGACCCCGACGGAAAGCCGTACTACCTCGGCATGTTCCTGCTCGGCGCCTACCAGGAGATCCTGGGCGACCTGCACAACCTGTTCGGCGACACGAACGTGGTGCACGTCGCGATCGGTGAGGGCCGCAAGGGGTACAAGATCGAGGCCGTCGTCGAGGGCAACGTGGTCCGCGAGGTCCTCGAGTACGTGTCCTACGACCGCAACCGCCTGGTCAAGCGCCTGCGGGGCTGGGTCGAGGAGGCCATCGAGGCCGGGCGGCTCACGCCCGAGGAGGGCGGACTCCTGGTGAGCGCGTACCTCCGCGGACTCGAGTCGTACACCTACCTCGCCTGAAGCCTCTCCCCGGGAGCTCGTGATGGACAACACCGACACCGATCCCACCAAGTGGTCGGACCCGACCGAGCCCCCCGTGTGGGAGCTCGAGAGCGTCTGCCCCGGAGGACCAGGAGGCGCTGCGTTCCGGGAGCGGCTCGAGGCGGTCCGCGACCGCCTGGGTGCGATCCAGCGGACGGTCGAACACGGCCCGACGCTCGAGGTCGACGCCGGGTTCTGGGCGGTGGTGTGGCTCGGGCTCGAGGCGCTCGCGGACGAGCTGCACGAGCTCTCCACGTTCGCCGGCTGCCACGGCGCCGCCGACAGCCGCTCCGCCGAGGCGCGCGCAGCAGAGGCCGCGGTCGACGACCTGCGCCAGCTCCGCGACGAGATCGGCGTGTTCGCCACGGCTGCCGTCGACGCCGCCACGGACGAGGTCGTCGCCACCTTCCTGGCCCGCCCGGAGCTCGATGCGGTGCGGCCCAGGCTCGAGCGCCTTCGGCAGAGCCGCCACCTCCGCCTGCCGCCTGCCCTCGAAGCGCTCAAGGTCGCGACCGACCGCGAGGGCCTCACCGGCTGGGGGCGGCTCTACGATCTGCTGTCCGGCTCCCTCACCGGAGCGCTGCACACCGCGAAGGGCACCCGCACCGTCGGCGTCGCCGAGCTGCTCGCGATGCGCGCCGAACCCGACCCCGCGCTGCGTCGGGCCGCGAACGAGGCGCGGGACGCTGCCTGGGGCTCCGTGCGCGACGTGTGCGCCCATACGCTCACCCAGATCACCGGGAACCGGCTCCAGCACAACGACCGCCTCGGCGTCGACGAGCTCGCCTTCACGCTCGAGGACAACCGGGTGTCCAGGGCCACCCTCGACGCCATGTGGTCTGCAGCCGACGCGGCTCGCCCCGCGCTCGTCCGGTACCTCCGCCACAAGGCCACGCTCCTCGGCACCGACGGGCTCGCGTGGCACGACGTCGAGGCCCCGCTCCCGGGGATCGGGTCGAACGCGCTGTCGTGGGGCGACGCCACGCGGATGATCGGGGGCGCGTTCCGGACGTTCTCGCCGGAGCTCGCCGGGTTCGCGCGCGAGGCCCTCGACCGCCAGTGGATCGACGCCCGCGCCCGCGACGGCAGGCGCCCTGGCGGGTTCTGCGCCGGGCTCCCGCGCTCCGACGCGAGCCGCATCTTCCTCACCTGGTCGGGCACGGTCGACAACGCCGTGACGCTCGCCCACGAGCTCGGACACGCCTGGCACAACCGGGTCCTCGCCGGCCAGCCGCCTGCGCGCACCGCGATCACGAGCGCCACCGCGGAGACGGCGTCGACCTTCGCCGAGGCCGTGTTCCGGGGCCAGCTGCTGGCGAACGCCCCCGACGCGGGCTTCCGCGCGTTCGTGCTCGAGCAGGAGCTGTCGGCCGCCGTGGCCTTCCTGATGAACATCCCGCACCGGTTCCAGCTCGAGCGCCGCCTGTACGAGCTCCGCCGCGAAGGCGTGCTGAACGCCGACCAGCTCGACGCCGAGACGCTCCGCATCCAGCGGGCCTGCCACGGCGACGCCCTGGCGTCGTGGGACCAGAGGTTCTGGAGCAACAAGCTGCACTTCTTCATTCCGGAGTTCGGCTTCTACAACTGGCCGTACGCGTTCGGCTACCTGTTCTCTCGCGCGCTGTACCAGCGTGCCGGCCAGGAGGGGCCCGGGTTCGTGGGCGTCCTGCGCGATCTGCTCGTCCGCACCGGGTGGCAGGGCACCGAGGAGCTCGCCCACCACACGCTCGGCGTGGACCTCACGGACCCGGCCTTCTGGCGGGCGGTGGTCGCGCCGCTCGACGGGCTCTGCGAGGACTTCGTCCGGTCGACCACGCCGGCGTAGACTGCGCGCCGGGAGGACGGATGTTCGACTCGGCGAACCTCGAGCACAGCGTCGACAAGGCCACCTACAAGGCGGAGGTCGCGACGCTCCGCGAGCAGCTCCTGCTGGCGCAGAACGAGCTCGTCGGGGCGCCGCGGTTCCCGGTGGTCGTGATCGTCGGCGGGGTGGAGGGCGCGGGCAAAGGGGAGTCGGTCAACCTGCTCCTCGAGTGGCTCGACCCCCGCCGCGTCCAGGTGTTCGGGTTCTCCGAGCCGTCCCCCGAGGAGCGGGAGCGACCGCCGCTGTGGCGCTATTGGCGCGCGCTGCCTCCGAAGGGCACGATCGGCGTCTTCTTCGGTGCGTGGCACACCCAGCCCGTGGTCGGGCGCGCCACGGGGGAGCTCTCGGAGGCTGCGTTCGAGGCGCAGATCAGCGATCTGTTGCGCTTCGAGCGGATGTTGTGCGACGAGGGGGTGCTGCTGCTCAAGTTCTGGTTCCACCTCACGAAGAAGCAGCAGAAACGTCGATTGACCGACCTGTCGGACGACCCGGACACCTCCTGGCGGGTGACCGAGCAGGAGTGGTCCTTCCACGAGCAGTACGACGCGTTCGCTTCCACCGCCGAGCACTTCCTCCGCCGCACCAGCACCGGCCAGGCGCCCTGGTTCGTGATCCCCGGCGCGGAGCCGCGGTACCGGAGCCTCCGGTTCGGACGCAGCCTGCTGGGCTCCATCCGGGAGCGGCTCGACCAACCGAAGGCGCCCGTGCCCGACGACTCTCCCGAGCTGTCGCCGCCCGAGGTGGTGAACGTGCTCAGCGCGCTCGACCAGTCGAAGACCGTCGACGACGACACCTACGAGGAGGAGCTCGAGCGGTGGCAGGGTCGGCTGGCGCTGGCGTGCCGGCACAAGCGCTTCCAGAAGCGCGGCCTCGTGGTCGTGTTCGAGGGCGTGGACGCCGCGGGCAAAGGTGGCGCCATCCGGCGGCTGGTGCACGCCCTCGACGCACGGCACTACCAGGTCGTTCCCATCGCTGCGCCGACCGACGAGGAGCGCGCCCAGCCCTACCTCTGGCGCTTCTGGCGGCACCTGCCCCGGCGGGGCCGCACCGTGGTGTTCGATCGCAGCTGGTACGGCCGGGTGCTCGTGGAGCGGGTGGAGGGCTACTGCGAAGAGCGGGACTGGATGCGCGGGTACGGGGAGATCAACGACTTCGAGTCCGACCTCGTCGAGCACGGGTACGTCGTGGCGAAGTTCTGGCTGCAGATCACGCAGGACGAGCAGCTCCGGCGGTTCCGCGAACGTGAGGCCGTCCCGTGGAAGCGCTTCAAGATCACCCAGGAGGACTGGCGCAACCGCGAGAAGGCTGCGGCCTACGACGCTGCGGTGTGCGACATGATCGATCGGACCAGCACGTCGGAGGTGCCCTGGACGTTGATCCCGGCGAACGACAAGAACCACGCCCGCCTCGCGGTGCTCCAGGCGCTCGTGCTGCGGTTGGAGCAGGCGCTCGGGCTCGACTGAAGGTCCACGGGAGAGGTAGGCTCGCGCCCCGGAGGGTGGATGGACCTCGTGCTCGTGGCGTCGGAGATGGCGCCCTTCTCCAAGACCGGAGGGCTTGGCGACGTGGCGGGAGCGCTCCCGAAGGCGCTCGCAGCCCGCGGACACCGGGTGGTGGCGATCTCCCCGCGGTACAAGCCCGTCCCAGACGCCCGCGAGCTGCCGATCCGCGCGAAGTTCTGGTTGTTCGGCCAGGAGCACTCGGTCGGCTACTCGGTCGTGGACCGCGACGGCGTCCGCTATGTGCTCGTGGACAACCCGTGTTTCCACCGCCGCGGGATCTACGGGGACGACCGCGGCGCTTACGCCGACAACGGGTTCCGCTACGCCCTGCTCACCAAGGCCGCGCTCGAGGTGGCCCACCTCGTGCCCGTCGGGGGCACGCCGCTCGGGGAGCAGGTGGTGTTCCACGCCAACGACTGGCACACGGGCCTGCTCCCGGTGTACCTCGACGCCCACTACCGCTCGGTCGGGCGGTACACCCACGCGGCCACCGTGCTCGGGCTGCACAACCTCGGCCACCAGGGCTCGACCAGCCGCGACGGCTTCGTGGACTACGATCTCGCCCCGCGGTGGTGGCCCACCCTCGACATGGGCGGGCGGCTCAACCCGCTCAAGGCCGGCATCGTCAGCGCGGACGCGCTGGTGGCGGTGTCGCCCACGTACGCGAAGCAGATCCAGCTCGACCACGGCTTCGGCCTCGAGTCCGTGCTCCGGATGCGCAGCGAGCGGCTCGTGGGCATCCTCAACGGCATCGACGACGCGTGGAACCCCGCCACCGACCGCTTCCTGGCCGCGCGTTTCGACGCCGAGGACCTGTCGGGCAAGGCGATCTGCAAGGCGGCGCTGCAGAAGGAGCTCGGGCTGCCGGTCCGCGACGTGCCCCTGCTCGGCCTCGTGAGCCGGCTCGACCACCAGAAGGGCATCGATCTCGTGGAACAGCTCACGCCGTGGTTGATGATGCGCGGCGTCCAGCTGGTGATGCTGGGCTCGGGCTCGCCGAGCTCGGAGGAGTTCCTGCGAACCCTGGAGCGCAAGTGGCCCACGCAGGCGCGCGGGCGCGTGGGGTTCGACGAGGCCATGGCCCACCGCATCGAGGCCGGGGCCGACGTGTTCCTGATGCCGTCGCGGTTCGAGCCGTGCGGGCTCAACCAGCTGTACTCGATGCGGTACGGCACGCTCCCCATCGTGCACCGCACGGGCGGCCTCGCCGACACCGTGACCCACGTCGATCCACGGCGGACGGACGGCACGGGCTGGGTGTTCGACACGTTCACCGTCGAGGCGTTCGCCCAGTGTGTGACCTGGGCGCTCGCCACGTACTCCGACCACCGCGCCGCCTGGCGTCGGATCCAGCAGAACGGGATGGCCAGCGACTTCTCGTGGAACCGCTCGGCGAGCCTGTACGAGCGCGTCTACGAGCGGTCGATGTCGCTGCGGAGCGCGCTCCGCTGAGGCTCGTACTCACCGACGTGCACTACCAGGGCACTGCCGGGTGTGCAGCGGCGGCGGTGGTGGAGTCGTGGGAGGCCCAGTTCCCCACGTCCACCCACGCGGCGCTGATCATGCCCGTGGCCCCCTACGTCCCGGGCGCCTTCTGGGAGCGGGAGCTGCCGTGCCTGCGGGTGGTCCTCGACGGCCTCGACCCCACCGCGGTGGTGGTCGACGGGTACGTGTGGCTCGACGACGCTGGCCGGAAGGGCCTCGGCGCCCACCTGCACGACGCGCTCGGGGTGCCCGTGGTGGGCGTCGCCAAGACCCCGTTCGACGGCAGCGCCCACGCCCGCGCCATCCTCCGCGGGACGTCGGCCCGCCCGCTGTGGGTGACCGCCTCCGGGATGGACCTCGACGAGGCCGCAGCCGCGGTGGGCCGGATGCACGGTCACCACCGCGTGCCCACGCTGCTCCAGCTCGTCGATCACCTCGCCCGGGAGGGACGCGCGCGGTGAGCTACCAGCTCGGCAGGCCGTCCTTGCGCCCGAACGTCCCGCGTACCGAGACCCCGAGCCGCGTGATCCTGCCGGTGTACGTCCCGTTCGAGGAGGGGAAGAAGTAGCGGCCGGCGTCGGGCGTCGCGGCGTAGTAGTTCGCGCCCGCCGGATTCCCGCCTTCGAGGTCCACGGCGTACGCCGAGTTGGTGATGGTGCGCTTCGCCAGGAAGTACTGACCGGCGGAGAACCCGAGGCCCAGCCGCTCGATCGGGTTCACCATCACGAGGCCCGTCAGCATGATCGTGTCGTTGTCGATGTTGTTGGCGCTCACGACGGCGTCCGGGACCGCAGCGCGGTCGTACATCACGCGGGCGCCGGCCCCGAAGTACTTGTTGAACTGGTACTTGCCGTCGAGCCCGAGCCAGAACGTGTCGCGGTTGTCGCGCGCCCAGTTGCGTTCCTGCGTCACGAGGTCGGCCGAGGCCTGCGCCTTCTCGGGGTCGTCGACGGGGATGGCGTCGGGCTTGATCGTGGTCCCGATCTCGAAGTCCGTGAACGCGGACCAGAACACGTACGCGCCCATCACCTCGAGGCGCAGCGCGTCGATGGGGGAGGACGAGATCCCGAGCTGTACGCGGCTCGGCAGGTCGAACGCGATCCGCCCGTCGCCCTTCAGCACCGAGCCCTCACCGGTCTCGCCGTTGCACAGGCCGCGGTCCTCGCCCGCGAAGCGGCTGATGCCGTCGTAGCTCGGCGCACACTGGAACTTCATCGTCAGGTCGCCTTTGGTCTCGAGCCGCAGGCCGTGGTTGTAGGAGACCGCGATGTCGAGGAGGCGCTCCTTCTTGAGGGGCGTGACGTGGACGCCTGCACCGAACGTGAACGCGCTGTCCTTCAGGACGCCGTGTTTTCCGTTCTCCTCGCCGCCGAAGATCGCGTTGGTGGAGTACCCGAGGTTCTCCGTGTACCCGTTCTGGAACGACGCGGGCGGCTCCTCGAAGCCGAGCTCCTCGGCCACGCCCCACGCGAGGTCCGGGTACGTCGTCGTGTCCGTCGAGGCGTAGTACGAGCCGTCCACGAACGAGGCGGAGGCCCCGAGCGCGACCTTGTCCTTCAGCTGGTAGGCCGCTGCAGCGGTGAGGTGGAGCGCCTGGATCGACCCCGCGCGGATGGCGTACCGGTTGGGTCCGTCTTCGGACTGGCTCGTCGCGCCGCGCGCGGTGGGGACCATCAACCCGAGGCCCACCCCGAGCCCCTTCACGCCGAGGTCCGAGGAGACCCCGAGGAAGGGCACCACCCCGTTGAACGTGAAGTCCTCGGTCCCGCCGTAGTCGTACTCGGTGGGGAACTCGGCCGAGAGCGGGGGCGGGAGCTGGCCGTAGTCCGGGTTCGTGCGGTTCACGGTGACCTTGGCGAGGGTGGGCGCGCCCTCCACGAAGAACTGCGTGCCTCCGGCCACCGCCAGCCCCGCGGGGTTCCACCACAGCGCGGTCGGGTTGGTGGCGGCGGGGGAGCCGAACGCGCCGCCCACCTCCAGGAGATCGAGGCTGGCGGCTCCCGCTTCGGGAAGGAGCGCGAAGGACGAGAGGAGCAGCAGCGGCGACATGCGGGGACTCCGTGGCGGATCACTCTACCGCGGAACCGGGCTATGGTGGCCCATCGTGCCCTTCGCCACCTTCTCCACCGCAGCCGTCGCGTCGGATCGCTGGGTGGGTCCCGGGCAGGAACACGCAGACGTGCAGGGCGCGGTGGACGCCGCCGTCGAAGGGGACCGGATCCTGGTGCTCCCCGGTAGCTACGGCCCGGTGACCGTAGACCGGTCGGTCGCGCTCCTCGGCGTGGGTGGCGTGGAGGAGACCTGGCTCGTAGGGGGCACCGCGCCCGCGCTCACCGTCGTCGGAGGCGTGGTGGACGTCGCCGGCTTCACCCTCGACGGGGCCTCCGTGGAGCGGGGCCTGCTGGTGGTCGGCGGGGTGGTGAGGTTCGCGGACGGCCGCATCGTGAACGGAGCATCGGCCGACGACGGGGGGTGTGTCCGGGCCGAGAACGCGGAGCTCGTGCTCGTCCGCTCCCAGCTGCTGGACTGTGTCGCCGGCAGGTCGGGTGGCTCGTTGTACGCGTTCGGGTCGAAGCTCGACTGGCGGGCCAGCGAGGCCCTGCGCGGTTCGGCCCCGTACAAGGGTGGCGGAGTGTCGCTGTGGAGCACCGACGCCGTGGTGTCGGGTGGGCTGTTCGAAGCGCTGGCGAACGACTCCCTGGACGGCGCGGGCGGATACGGTGGTGCCTTGTATGTAAATGGCTCATACATTGAGCTGTCCGGGAGCGTGTTCCGCGGGAACCGGGTCTCGTCCGCAGCTCCGGAGGTCGGGTTCGGTGGCGGGCTCCGGCTGCTGTCCGCCGACGCCGACGTCCGGTGGTCGCTGTTCGAGGACAACGAGGCCTCCCAGGCCGGGAGCGCGTTGTCCGCCGCGTTGTCGGGGCTGCGGGTTTCGAGGGTCTCCGTCCGCGCCAACCTGGTCTCCGCGGTCGGTGTGGCGCTCGAGGGCGGCGCGATGCACTGCCACCGGGAGAGCACCTGCACCCTCGACGCCTCCTGGCTCGAGGAGAACGAGGGCGCCGACGGGGGCGGCGTCTACGCCGACGGCGACCTCCAGCTGACCCGATCGATGTTCTGCCGCAACACCGCCCGCGAGGACGGGGGAGCGGTGGACCTCGGCAACGTCGTGCCGACGAACCCGCCGACGGTGGTGGCCGACAACGTGTTCGTCGGCAACGAGGCCCCCGACATCGGCGGTGCGTTGGTGGTCACGGACGGTCCGGTGAACGTCCACCACAACCTGTTCGTCCGGTCGGTCGGTCGGCTGGGCGCTGCCGTCGGGGCAGGAGCGGACGACGGCGCCCCTGGACTCCGAATCCACCACAACGTGTTCGCCGACAACCGCGGCGAGCCGTACGCGGTCGCGCTCGACCGGATCCTCCTCGTCGCCGAGTCGTGGAACGCGTTCTGGGGCAACCGGGACCGCGATCTCGACATCGTGCCCTCCGCGGTCGACCGCTTCGACCTCGACCCCGCGTTGGGTCTGCCCGGGAGCTGCGCTGTCGACGAGCTCCTCGGCCCCGACACCCTCGCGGCGCTCGCCGACCAGGGGGACCCGTCGAGCCCCGACGCCGACGGCTCCCCGAGCGACCTCGGCCCGCTCCGGTCCGCTACCGACCTCGCCCTGTTCCGGGACCTCGACACCGACGGCGCGCCCGGCATGATCGACTGCGACGACGCCGATCCGGGCGTGTTCCTGGGCGCCACCGAGCGGTGCAACGGCGTGGACGACGACTGCGACGGTCTCGTCGACGACGCAGACACCGCGGTCGATGGGGCGTGGTTGCACGACGACGGGGACGGCGACGGCTTCGGCGACCCGGGGAGCGCCCGCTGGTCCTGCCCCGGGCCCGCGCTGGTGGCGGACTTCCTCGACTGCGACGACACCGACGGAGACGTGAACCCGGTCGCGACCGAGGTGCCGGGGGACGGCCGGGACACGGACTGCGACGGGACCGACGGGGCCAACCCCTCGGATGCCGACGGCGACGGCCTCCTCGACGTGGACGAGCTCCGGCTGGGCTCGGACCCGTTCGACCCGGACACCGACGGCGACGGCGCCTGGGACGGCGCAGACCCGCAGCCGCTCGGCCCTGGCGGGGGAGACGCGGGGGCCCCCGCGCGCGTCGACTTCGGGTTCGGGTGCCGGTCCCTGCCGGGCGGGTCCTGGTGGCCGTGGCTCCCGCTGCTCCTGCTCGCGACGCGTCGCCCGCGCCCACCCGAGAATCAGCGCCGCTGATCTTGCGTCCGGCACCGCGGTTCCTCCCCCTCTCCCGTCTGGGGAGATTCTTGGAGGGACAATCAAGTATCAATTGCTTTGATGTGCGCTGGGCGGCCCGGACGCGGGTGGAATAGGGGGGCGCAGAGGTGACGATGTGGCCCCTGCCCTTCTCCGCTGCGTTCGGAGCGCCGCTGTACACCGACGTGGTTTCGGAGCTCACGGCCGATCCGCCCAACGTGTTGATCATCCTGGCGGACGACTTCGGCACCGACAACGTCGCCGCGTACGGCGAGGCCCCGGACGCCCCACGCACCCCGAACCTCGACGCGCTGGCGGGTCAGGGCGTGCGGTTCCGCAACGCGTACGGGTACCCCATCTGCTCACCCACCCGGGCCGCGCTCCTGACGGGTCGCCTCGCCCGCCGGACGGGGATGGGCGCCATCGTGGAGTGGAACGACACCTTCGAGCTGCCCCTCGAGGAGGTGACGATCGCGGAGTTCCTGGACTCGGGTCCGTACGACTACGCCACGACGGCCATCGGGAAGTGGCACCTCTCCGGTCCGGACACCCCGAACGCGTTCCGCCACCCGAACCTCCAGGGGTTCGACCACTACGCCGGCCCGATCCACAACCTCTACTTCGAGGACGACTCCCAGAAGGAGAAACGCGACGGCCAGCGCAGCGACTACTACAGCTTCGACCGGGTGGTGGACGGCGAGCTGGGCCGGTCCTCCACCTACGCCACTCACCAGCAGACCGACGACGCGCTCGACGCGATCCGGACGATGCCGGAGCCGTGGTTCCTGTACGTCGCCTACAACGCCGTACACTCCCCGTTCCAGCCACCACCGGACGCAGGCCTCCCGCCGAACGCCCCAGTCCCGGTGAAGTACGACGCGATGGTCCGCGACCTGGACACCCAGATCGGTCGGCTCCTCGCGGGGCTCGAGGGCAAGCGACAGCGCACCATCGTCGTGTTCCTGGGCGACAACGGCACCCCGAAGGAGGCCATCACGCCGCCGTTCGATCCCAAACGCGGAAAGACCACGATCTACGAAGGGGGCACGAATGTTCCGCTGATCGTGGCGGGGCCTGGGGTGACCGCCCGGGGCGCCTCGGCGGACGCCCTCGTACACGTGGTGGACGTGCTCCCCACCCTCGCGCGGCTCACGGGCCTCGACCCCAGGAACGTGGGCGCGCGCCTCGACGGCGTGAGCTTCGCGGAGGTGCTGCGGGAGCCGACCTCTCCGGGCGGGCGCAAGTTCGTGTACACGGAGCGGATGTCACCTGCCGGCCCGCCGCCGTGGACCGGCCAGTGGTCCGCGGTGCGGGACGAGCGCTACAAGCTCGTGAAGAGCCCGGACGGGGAGATTCGCTTCTTCGATCTGCAGGGGCGCAACGACGACGGCCCTGCTCGCGAGCGCAGCGAGTTGCCCGACGACGAGCGCGCGCGGTTCGACGCCCTCCTGGCGGAGCTCGAGCGCGTGGTCGAGAAGACCCCGTACGGCCGCTGATCAGCGGGTCGCGAGCCACCAGGCCGAGAGAGCCGCGAGCGTGCTGACGAGCCCGGCAGCTGCGCCTGCCAGCCAGTGCCAGCGATTCCCGCCGGTGTCCGGCGCGGGGCGGGGGTCGTCCGACTGCAGCGTCCCGTCGAACCAATGCTCGTCCGCTTCGTCGTCGGGCGCGTGCTCCCGGATGGGACGTGGCTCCAGCGGCTCAGGCGACTCCGACCGCTCCGGTCGATCGAGCGGCTCCGACTCCAGCAGCATCGGCGGCGCGATGGTGGGGGGCATGGTGCCGTAGGGCTCGTCGCGCCGCGTGGGGGCCGACGGCGTGAACCGCGCGGGGAGCGGGGGCGCGTCGGTGACGTCGCGGTGTGCTGTGCGCCGGACCGGCGGTTCCCGGTCGGCGATGACCTCCACCCCGTCGATGAACTGGCGCATGAGACCCCCGTCACCAGCATCGGTCCACCAGCGCGGGCGCGGGAGGTCCTCACCGAAACTTTGCAGGTGGCCGCGCGGCCTCCGAGGCCGAGTGCGCGCGATACGCCAGGAGCCGGGGAGGGGACGTGGGGGACTGGGAACGGGCGTTGACGGACGACGAACAGGCCGCCGTGGTGCGCGTGCGCGAGACCGCCTTCCTGCTCTACGAGGGTCGCGTGGTGCCGCACCGGTCCTGCGGCATCGCGCTCGCCGAGACCTTCGGTCGACCCACCAGCGCCTACCAGGCCCTCCGGCGCGGAGGGATCACCGGCTGTGGCGAGTGTGGGGTGGTCGTAGGGGCGCGGCTGGTCCTCGGGGAGGTGTTCGGCGACCCCGATCCCGCTGGCCCCGTCACCGGGGCGCTCCGGACGGCCATGGAGGAGTTCGAGGCGCGGTGGGTGTCTCGCGTCGATCGTCGCGCCGCTCCGGGCGAGAGCATCGTCTGCAACACGCTCACCGCGCAGTTCCCAGAGTTCCGATCCCCCGAGCGCCACGGGTTCTGCACCTCCCTGGCCACCGAGGTGGCGACGCTGCTGGCGGAGGTGATCGTCCGAAACGGCGGGCAGTACACCGCTCCCGGCGTCCCCGCCTGACGGTCCTCAACCTGCGTGGGGCGGAGCCGATGGCGGTGGGGAGAGGCCCATGCTGCACGACCGGTCCCCCACCCTGGCCCCCGGCGCCGACCCGCGCGGACTCGTGGTGTTGTGGGCGTTGGTCGGCCAGTTCGCGGCCCTGGGCGCCACCCTGACGGCGGTCCCCGCAGTCGTCGGGATGGACCTGCCTGCCGCGCCGTCGATCGCGTTGATGGTCGCGTCCGCGGTCTCGCTGGCCTCGTGGCGGCTGGGTCGCCGGCGGCTCGCGGCCTGGGGCGCGGTCGGCGTCGCTGTCGCCGCCGTGGTGTTGTTCGCGATGATCGGCGGTGGACTCGACTCCTTCGCCTTGTACGGTGTGGGGGCGCCGCCGGTGCTGGCTTCGCTCGTCCTGGGGTGGCGCGGGAGCATCGTCGCGGCGACCGCCACGCTGCTCGGCGTTGGCGCTGCCAGCTGGGCCCAACACGCCGGGTGGGACGTCGGGACCGCCCCCCCGCGCGAGGCGGTGTGGATCGCGCTGGTCTCGGTCTCGCTGTTCGTCGTGGTCATGTCCAGCCTGACCGACGTGTTGGGCACCGCTGCCCTGGCGCGCGCGGAGTCCGCTGCCGCGGAGCGCGGGGACCAGATCACGCGGCGCATCGCGACGGAGGCTCAGCTGCAGGACGCGCTCGAAGGCGCGCGGGCGGCGAGCCGGGCGAAGACCGAGTTCCTCGCCAGCATGAGCCACGAGCTCCGGACGCCGCTCAACGCCATCATCGGCTACGCCGAGCTCTTGTCCGACGAGCCCGCGTGCGCCGGACCGGCGACGCGCGACGACCTGCGGCGCATCCAGTCGGCGGGGCGGCACCTCCTGTCCCTCATCAACGACGTCCTCGACGTCTCGCGGATCGAGGCCGGGCGCATGCAGGTCTCGTTCGAGGACGTGGACGTGGGCGCGCTCGTCGAGGAGCTCGTCGAGACGGCGCGGCCGCTGGTCGAGCGCAACCGGAACGAGTTCGTGGTCCACGTGCCGCCGCAGGCCGGACGGATGACGACGGACTCCGTCCGCGCGGCCCAGGTCGTCTTCAACCTCCTGTCCAACGCCGCCAAGTTCACGACGGACGGGACCGTGACCCTGGAGGTCGCGCACACGTTGTTCGAGGATCAGGCCGCGGTCCGCTTCCGGGTCACGGACACCGGGATCGGCATCCCCGCCGACGTGCTCCCGCGGCTGTTCCGACCCTTCGTGCAGGCCGACGAGTCCATCCAGCGGAGGTACGGCGGGACCGGGCTGGGGCTCGTGCTCTGTGACCAGCTTGCGCACCTGCTGGGTGGCCGCGTCCACGTCCAGAGCGAGGCCGGGCACGGCTCCATGTTCGAGCTCGTCCTGCCGGTCGGCGGGGCCGCAGCGCGCGCCCGCGAGCTCACGGCCCGCCGCCTCGCGGAGGTCGCGACGACCACCCGCCCCGTCGTGGTGTGCGTCGACGACGAGTTCGCCGCCCTCGACGTTCTCGACCGGACGTTCTCTGCGGCGGGGCTCCACGCCGTCCCGTCGTCGGACGCTGCGCAGGCCGTCTCCCTGTGCCGACAGGTGCGGCCCGCGGTGATCACGTTGGACGTGTTGATGCCGGATCCCGACGGCTGGGCGCTGCTGGCTGCGCTCCGCGCCGACCCCGAGCTGCGCCGGATCCCGGTGGTCATGGTGTCGGTCAACGACCTGGGTGAGCGGGCGCTGGCTGCGGGTGCAGCGGCGTACTTCACCAAGCCCGTGGACCGGGCCCGTCTGGTGGCGGTGGTGGAGCGACTGGCCGCCGAGCGCCCCCGGGAGACCCCGGTGCTCTCAGTCCGAGCGAGCGGGTAGCGGCACGGTCCTGCCCGCCTCCCGTCCGCGGGCCCAGGCGCGAGGATCGACCCGGAGACCGCGCCCCCGGCCGAGCCGCAGGTGCTCCGCCACGAACCGGTCCACCGCCGCGGCGCGCTCGGTGAGGAGCGGATCGAGGGGCACCAGCGCACCGGCGGAGACTTCGCCGTGGGCGTCGCCGGCGGCCGCCCGCAAGGCCTCGATGACCGCGTCCACCGCGCCGATGCGGAAGTCGTCGTGCCAGCTGCGAGAGCGCCCGGCGCCGTGAGTCGCCGAGAGCCACTGGAGCCGCTCCGGCAGCCACGCCCAGAGCGCCTGCACCATCGCCCGGTCGGCGCTGCGGCCCACGACCCTGAGCTCCTGCTCCCGGCCGAGGTCCACGGTGTACGCCACGCAGCCGTTGACGTCGCACAGCCCAGCAGCCAGCACCACGCGCCACTTCCGGAGCTTGCGGGCGCGTTCGAGTGGCGCCTCGGCGCCGTCGGTGACGGGGTCCGGGTCGGGCTCACCGGCGACGAGCTGCTCGAGGTGGTGCCGGCTGATCAAGGCCTGCGCGCGGGCCGCTGCGGCGGCCGCCTCGTGTACGTTGGGGGACGTGGCGAGCGCGAGCAGCTTGCGTACGCGATCGAGGATGTCGACGAGGTCTGGCATGGTCGGGCCCAGGTATCGCCGCGCCCGTTAGGGGGGTCGGCGGAGGTTGCGTGGAGCCCGTCACTGCGTTGATCACCGGCGCGTCTTCCGGCTTCGGGCTCGCGCTCACCCGCCTGTGGCTCGCCGCCGGGAACACCGTCCTCGGGGTGGCCCGCCGCGCCGACCGCCTGGAGGCCCTCTCGTCGGAGCTGGGTCCGCGGTTCCAGCCCCACGTGCTCGACGTCCGGGACGCTGCGGGCGTGGCCCGCCTGGCCGAGCTCGGGCCGGTGGACGTGCTCGTGAACAACGCCGGGCTCGCGCTCGGGCTCGGGAAGGCGCCGCAGGCCGACCTCTCCGACTGGGACACGATGATCGCGACCAACTGCACGGCGCTGGCGCACGTGACGCGCGCGGTGGTTCCCGGGATGGTGGCTCGCGGCCGCGGCCACGTGGTCAACGTCGGCTCCATCGCCTCCACGCACGCCTACGCCGGCGGCAACGTGTACGGCGCCAGCAAGGCCTTCGTGCGGCAGTTCTCGGCCAACCTGCGCGCCGACCTGCACGGCTCCGGGCTCCGCGTCACGCTGGTCGAGCCCGCGGCCGCTCGCACGGAGTTCTCCGCCGTGCGCTTCAAGGGCGACGACACCCGCGCCGAGGCGGTGTACCAGGGCTTCGAGCCCCTGTCGGCCCAAGACGTCGCGAACGCGGTGTTCTGGGCGCTGACGCAGCCGCAGCACGTGAACGTCGCGGTGATCGAGCTGTGGCCCACGGCGCAGGCCCCGGGGGGCCCGGTCTACCACCGGACCTGAGGCCTACGCGGGCAGATCGGGGACGGTCACCACGAGCTCGGCGTCCAGGTCGGGCGCGTCGGCGGGCGGGGCGCCGTCCATGGGCGTCAGCTCCAGCGCCCGGAGCTCGAGCTGGACGGTGCCGACCTCCGTCCCGTCCCAAGCCCAGGAGGTGTCGTCGCCCCCGAGCCCCGCCGCCGGCGTGAACACGGCGTGGACGGTCCCCGCCGCGATGTCCCACCAGGGGCCGGGGCCGGGCGGGAACTCCTCCACCGAGCCACACACGTCGCCGGCCTCGATCCCCACCTGCACCACGCCGCGCGCGGGACCAGCGAAGTCCTCGTCCACGGTGAGGGGGGTCTTTGCGAGGACGGCGCCCACGAGGTCCCCGTGCAGGGCCACGGCGACGCCCTCCCCGGTCGAGCTCTCGGCGAACAGGCGGAGCGACCCACAGGCGCGGACACCGGTCCAGGTGAGCGGCGCGTCGGCGCTGTGGGGAACGGTCGGGTCGTCCGTGGCCGGAGCGGTGCAGGCAGCGAGCACGAACAGCAGGGCAGGGGTCCACATGCCCCACTCTAGCCGGCCGGCCAGGGCGGAAACCGTGGGTTGCCGGCCCGGGGGCTCACCCGCGCCCACCCCGCGCCTACGTTTGGGGGGTGAAGAGGAGGTCCCCATGTCCGTCCGCCCCGTCGTCCAGGTCGTCACCGCCCACCAGCAGCGGGAGGGAGGCGGGTTCGTCGTCCGTCGCCCGTTCCCCACGCGCGGCCTCGACCACTTCGACCCGCTCCTGATGCTCGACGAGATGGGCCCCGTCACCTACGGCCCGGGCGAGGCCGTGGGCGCGCCCGATCACCCCCACCGCGGCTTCGAGACCGTCACCTACCTGCTCGACGGCGAGGCGGAGCACGCCGACAGCGCAGGCCACGCCGGGACGCTCGGGCCGGGCGCCGTCCAGTGGATGACGGCCGGCGACGGCGTGGTCCACCGCGAGATGCCGTCCGCGCGGATGCAGCGCGACGGGGGCCGCATGCACGGGTTCCAGCTCTGGGTGAACCTGCCGAAGACCCACAAGCGCGTGCCCCCGCGGTACCAGGAGCTCGCCGCCGACCACCTCCCCGTCGCCACCACGCCCGACGGGCTCGCTACGGTGCGGGTCGTCGCTGGCGAGGCGCTGGGCGTGTCGGCGTCCATCACGACCCGCACGCCCATCGTGTACCACCACTGGCGCCTCCGCCCCGGGGCGTCCGTCGAGGTGCCTTTGCCGGCCGATCACCGCGTCGGGGTCTACGTCTTCGAGGGGACCGTCAACGTGGCTGGGCGGCCGCTGGACCGCGGGCAGTTCGCGGCGCTCGGAGAAGGCGACGTCGTGGGCCTCGCGGCCTCCGGAGACGCCCAGCTGCTGCTGCTCGGCGGTCGCCCGCTGGGGGAGCCGATCGCGTGGGGGGGCCCGTTCGTCATGAACACCCGGGAGGAGGTGCTCGCGGCCTACGAGGACTACCGCGCGGGCCGGATGGGTCGCATCCCGCCGGAGATCGTGCGAGCCTGAGCCGCCGGAGGCCGCATGGCGTGGGGCGAGGTCGACTGGACCAGCCTGGTCGGGGTGTCGAAGCGCAAGGCGGGCGCCGTCCCCGCGCTCGTCGCGACCGCGTTCGACCCGGACCTGCCGGCGGACGAACCGGCCCGGCGCAAGGCGTGGCTCGACCTGCGCGCGCTGCTGGTCGGGGAGGGGGCCTACACCCCGGCCGGCGCCGCCGCCTTCGGGCCGCTGCTCACGCTCGCTGCCGCACCGACGCCAGCGCCCCGCCTGCTCTGGTCGCTGCTGCTGGACCTCGTCTGGGGGACCGAGCGAGTCTCCGCCCGGGGGCTCGACCCGAAGGTCGGCGCGAAAGGACCCGCCGCGGTTCTCCTCGGCGCCGCGCGCGCTGCCGCTCCGCAGCTCGAGCGCCTGCTCCGGGCGGCCGACCCGTCGACCCGCGCCGGCGCTGCGTCGATGCTCGGCTCGCTGCGGACCTCCTCTCCGGCGCTCGTGGCGGCGCTGGTGGATGAGCGCGACGACGTCGTCCGCTCGGCCCTGCTGCTCGCGCTCGCAGGTGCGAGCCCACCCGGCGCCGTCGCGTGTGCCCTGGCTGGCCTCGAACCCCCGGAACCTCCGGAGGTGCGGCTGGCGGCGGCCGTCGCGTTGCTGGTGCTCGAAGGGCCGGACGCCCCCGACCTCGCGCGGGCCACGGTCGCCGCGCTGGGGGACCTGCCGGGGGACCTGCTGCTGCCGGCCCGGCTCGGCTGGCTGGCCCACCAGGAGGCGCTGGGGGAGCCGCGCGCGCGCGCGCTGGTGACCGACGCCGTGCTCCGGCGGGTCGACGCGGTGCTCGACGACCCGGAGCGCTCGGGTCGCGCGTTCTCGACGGCGCTGGGCGACCTCGCGACCCTGCTCGACGCCTGGCAGGTCGGCGTGGTCGCAGCTGCGGAGCTGCCCCCGGTCGCCCGCCGCGTGGTGGCGCGCACCCTGCACCCGGCGTTCGCCGGACGCCCCCGGTTCGAGGCGCAGGGGCTGCCCCCCAGCGTGCCGGCCCGCAGGCGGTGGCTCGGCCTGCCGCAGCTCGCGGACACCGCCGACGAGCCGCTGCGATCGGTCCTGGCCTGGGAGGAGTCGTTCGACGAGCTCCCGCCGCCTGCCCGCGCGCCGCTCGCGGAGATGCGCGAGGTCCTCGGTCGCTCTGCTCCGGAGGTGCGTCGGAGCTGGGCGCGCGCCCACGTAGCCCGCCGAACCCGCTGGCCCGGCGCCACCCGCGCGCCGAATGCTGAGGCTGCGCTGCTCGCGCTCGAGCAGCTCGACGACGCGGAGCTCGAGCAGACCTGGGTCTCGGACCCGGAGGGGGTGCTGGCGGCGCTCACGGGGGACGGCCCGGAGGTGTCGGCGTTGCTCGCCCGCCTGCCGAAGCCGCGGCGGCTCGACGCGTGGCGGAAGGCTTCGGAGGCTGCCCCGAACCCGGTGGTCGGGCTGCGCAAGGCCCTGGCGCTCGCCCCGGCCTGCCCTTTCGACGAGGTCGCGTTCGCGCTCGTGGCCTGGACCTTCCGGGTGCCCGGAGGCCCCGCCGCCGCCCCGCTCACCGAGCTCTCCGCCACCCTGGACGCGCTGGGCGCTGCGGGTGCTGCCGCCCGCGCCGGGCTGACGGCTCTCACCGGGCGCTGACTTCGTCAGCGCTGCGGGCTCACCGCCGGTAGCGCGGCCGTCCGCCGCCGCCGCCACCGCCCCGGCTCCCACCACCGCCACCGCCCGGCTTGCGCTGTCCCGGCATCGGTCCGCGCCTCGCCGCGCCGACGGGGCCCGGCTCGAGCACCTCCGGCGGCAGGCCGATGCGGTCGCCGGCCACCTGGATGCGCTGGCCGATCAGGGACTCGATCTGCCGGAGGTCCGGGATCTCGTCCTGGTCACAGAACGACAACGCCATGCCGGTGGCGCCGGCGCGCGCCGTGCGGCCGATGCGGTGCACGTAGCTCTCGGGCTCGTGCGGCAGGTCGTAGTTGATGACGTGGCTCACGCCGTCCACGTCGAGCCCGCGGGCCGCGAGGTCGGTCGCGACGAGCACCTTGATGGTGCCGTCCTTGAAGCCCTGGAGGGCCCGCTGGCGGGCGTTCTGGCTCTTGTTGCCGTGGATCGCCGCGGCCTCGATGCCCTGCTTGGCGAGGCGCTCGGCGACGCGGTTGGCGCCGTGCTTCGTGCGGGTGAACACCAGGGCGCGCTCCACGCGCTCGTCCGAGGTGACCTGCACGATGAGGTCGCGCTTGCCGATCGTGTCCACGAACATCAGCCGCTGCGTGACGCCTTCGGCGGTGGTGGACTCGGGGGAGGCCTCGACCTTCACGGGGTCGCGGAGGATCTGGTTCGCCAGCGACTGGATGTCCGGGGGCATCGTGGCGCTGAAGAACAGGTTGTGCCGCTGGGCGGGCAGCTTGGCGAGCACGCGCTTCACGTCGGGGAGGAAGCCCATGTCGAGCATGCGGTCGGCTTCGTCGAGCACGAAGGCCTCGATGTCGCCGAGCTCGATGTGGCCCTGGTTCATGAGGTCGAGCAGGCGGCCGGGGCACGCGGTGAGCACATCGACGCCCGACGACATCACCTGCACCTGCGGGTTCTGGCCGACGCCGCCGAAGATGCAGGCGGTGCGCACACCCTGGTGCTTGCCGTAGTCGCGGAAGCTCTCGTCCACCTGCAGCGCGAGCTCGCGGGTGGGGGTGAGCACCAGGACGCGCGGCTGTTTGCGGCGCCGCGGGCGGTTGGAGGCCGCCAGGCGGTGCAGCAGCGGCAGCGCGAACGCCGCGGTCTTGCCGGTGCCGGTGCGGGCGCAGCCGAGCAGATCCCGCCCGAGGAGGACGGGGGGGATGGCCTGGAGCTGGATGGGGGTCGGGGTCTCGTAGCCGAGGTCGGCTACGGCGCGGACCAGGGGCTCCGCGAGCCCGAGGTCGGAGAAGGTAGACATGCCCGCCTCGTAACGGTTGCGTCCACCCAGCGCACGAAAGCAGGTCAGAAGCCGAGGTCCGCGTGGGGGTCCGCGGCCGACGGTCCCTGGTGATGGGGTGGCGACCGTCCCCACGTCAGTGCCGCAGCCCCCGGGTGGGGATAGGCGTGCCCGGTGTACGACGCGCTCCTCCAGAAGATGCGGACCACGGCGGGTGACCGGGTGTGGGGCAGCGCCGTGCTCCACGCACGCGACGGCAACGTGCGCGGCCTCACGGCCGACGACGACGAGATCCACCTGTCGGTCCGGGCCCCGGGCAAGCAGAAGTGGCACAACGTCTACCTGTGGCCCGGCGAGCTCGACTGGGGCTGCGACTGCGGCCTGCCGGGCGACTGCTGTGTGCACTGCTGCGCCGCCGCCATCAACCTCGCCGAGTCGGGCCGCAAGCAGACCGCGCTGCCGGCCCCCCGCGTCGAGCAGAAGGTCCACGTCCGGTACGAGCTCGTCTCGCAGGGCGACGGCCTCACGGTGCAGCGCGTCGCGAAGTTCGCCGACGGCTCCGTCGAGGTGCTCAAGCGCTCGCTCGCCCAGCTCGACCTCGTGGCCTCCCGGGTCGACGTGCAGGCCGAGGCCGTGCTCGCCCACCACGCCGGCGGCGAGCTCACCGCCGAGCTCGCGCGCCAGCTGCTCACCACCCTCGAGCCCGGCGCCGATCTGCGGCTCGACGGCAAGCCCGTGCGCCTCGGGACCACGGCGGTGTTGTTCCGCCTGCGGGTCACCGACGACGGCGAGGGCTTCAAGATCGCGCTCGTGCGGCCCACCGGCATCGACCGCCTGTTCCGCGGCGCGGCCCTCGTCGGCGACGCGCTGCACCCCACGTCCCACGGCGAGCTCACGGCCGACCAGCGCAAGATGCTGGTCAAGGGCGTGACGTACACCAAGGACGAGGTCGGCACGCTGGTCGGCGAGGTGCTGCCCAAGCTCTCCGAGCGCATCCCGGTCGACATCGGCAGCACGCGGCTACCCAAGTCCGACGCCCTGGTGCCGCGCGTACAGGTCGAGCTCAAGGAGCGCCCGGGCGGCCTCGAGGTGCTCGCCAACGTGGTCTACGGCGACCCACCGGTCGCGAAGGTGTCGAACGCCGGGCTCCTCGTGGCGCTCACCGACGCCGTGGTGCCCGCGCGCGACCTCTCCGCCGAGCGCATCGTGGCGCGGGTGTTCCTCGAGCGCACGGGGGTCCACCCGGGCCTCACCAAGCTCCTGCCGCCGTCCGAGGCCGCCGCCTTCCTGCAGACGAAGCTCCCGAAACACGACGGCCTCGTGAAGGGCTCCGTCGACCCGAAGCGCTTCGAGATCAAGGACGTGGACCTCGCCCCGCGCATCGACCTGCGCGACGTGGTCGGCGGCGCGGGAGACGGCTGGGCCCTCGACGTGGCCTTCGGCGCGGGCCGCGGCGGGGCCGCAGACGCCGCCACCGTCCTCGAGGCGTGGCGCACGGGGAAGTCGCTCGTCCCCCTCATGGACGGCGGGTACGCCCCGCTGCCCGCCACCTGGCTCGCCCAACACGGCGCGCTCCTCCAGGAGATCCTCGAGGCCCGCGACGCCAAGGGCCGCGTCCAGCGCAACGCCACCTCGGCGCTCATCGAGCTCCTCGAGGACACCGAGTCCCAGGTCCCGCCCGACCTGCAGCGCCTCCGTCGGTTCCTGGAGGGCGGCGAGGGCCTCCCCGAGATCGTCGACCCGCCCGGGCTCCAGGCCGAGCTCCGCCCCTACCAGCGCGCGGGGCTCCAGTGGATGCGGTTCCTCCGCGACATGGACCTGCACGGCGTCCTCGCCGACGACATGGGCCTCGGCAAGACGCTGCAGGCGCTGTGCGCCATGGCCGACGCCGGGGGCCGCCACCTCGTCATCGCGCCCACCTCGGTGCTCACGAACTGGGCGCGGGAGACGGCGCGGTTCCTGCCGCACTTCAAGGTCTCCGTGTACCACGGGCCCGACCGCGTCTTCGACCCCGACGCGCAGCTCACCCTCACGTCGTACGCGCTGATGCGGATGGACCTCGAGCGCCTGCGTGAGGTCGACTGGACGTACGTGGTGCTCGACGAGGCCCAGGCCATCAAGAACCCGGGGTCACTCACGGCCCGGTCCGCGTTCGCGCTGCCGGCCCGCCACCGCCTGTGCCTCACCGGTACCCCGGTCGAGAACCGCCTCGAGGAGCTGTGGAGCCTGTTCCGGTTCCTGATGCCGGGGCTGCTCGGCTCCGAGGCCGCGTTCAAGGACCGGTTCGTGAAGCCCGTCGAGACGGGGGACGCGAAGGCCCGCGACGCCCTGCGGTCCCGCGTTCGCCCGTACGTGTTGCGCCGCCTCAAGTCGCAGGTCGAGACCGAGCTCCCCGCGCTCACCGAGATCGTGGAGCGCGTGCCCCTCGACGGCAAGCAGAAGGAGATCTACGACGTGGTGCGCCTCGCAGCGCGCAGCGACGTACAGGCCGCGATGTCGCAGGGCGGACAGGCCACCATGCAGGTTCTCGAGGCCCTGCTCCGCATGCGCCAGGCGTGTTGCGACCCCGCGCTGCTGCCCGGCGACGTGGGCGAGGGCGCGCCCGCTGCCAAGCTCGATCGCCTCGAGGAGATCCTCGTCGAGGTCGTGTCCGAGGGCCACAAGGTGCTGGTGTTCAGCCAGTGGACGGGGCTCCTCGATCGCGTGGAGCTGCGCCTCCGCTCGCTGTCGGTCGACTGGGTGCGGCTCGACGGCAGCACCCGCGACCGCCAGGCGGTGGTGGACCGCTTCCAGTCCGACGACGGCCCCCCGGTGTTCCTGTTGTCGCTCAAAGCGGGCGGCTTCGGCCTCAACCTCACCGCCGCCGACTACGTCGTGCACCTCGACCCGTGGTGGAACCCCGCCGTCGAGCGCCAGGCCACCGACCGCGCGCACCGCATCGGCCAGGACAAGCCCGTGGTCAGCTACAAGCTCGTGGCCGAAGGCACTGTCGAGGAGCGGATCCTCGAGCTGCAGGCGGCCAAGCGCGATCTGGCGGACGCTGCGCTCGGGACCGACGGCGGCTTCCTGCGCGCGTTGTCCGCCGCAGAGCTGCGGTCCCTGTTCGAAGCCGCGTGAGCCGGCCGGAGCCGCCCCGCAATCAGGTCGCGACCGTGGGGTGGCTGGCGTTCGCGTTGGTCATGGGCGGGTCCATGGTGGGGCTCTTCACGTTCCTCGCCCAGGAGCAGCGGGCCGGTCGCGAGGCGGTGGAGCGCTGGCTCGCGCGGGGTCCCACCGAGCTGCTGCCGCCGGACGAGCGCGATCGGCTGGCTGCCGCGGGTCGATCGGTGTCGGTCTCCAACTTCCAGGTCCAGCGCGGGACCGGCTGCTGGTGGGTGACCGTCGGGAGCGGTCCGACGGCCGTGCAGGCGCGGCTCGTGCTCGCGGACCGACCGGAGGGCCTCTCGGTGCAGGCAGCGAGCCTCTCGCGGGAGTGCGAGTGCCCCGACGACGCCGACCTGCCGTGCGCGCTGCTCTGAGGATCGGGCCTCAACCGGTGTGGTGGCGGGTCCGAGAACAACGGCAGCAACGAGGAGTGGGCTGTGGTTCGCACCGGCGTCGAGCTGATCGTGTTCGAGGGGGACGGGTGGTGGAGTGGGACTTCGCCCCCGCTGAGGAGCCCGAGCTCGAGGAGGTCGAGCGCGTGGAGTCGGAGCCGGAGCTGGAGTTCCTCCCCGACCAACCCCGCCCCCCGTCGGGCCGCCGCCGCCGGTCGTTCCTGTCCCAGCGCCGGGCCGCCTGATCAGCGCTGCAGCGCCTCCCGCACGAGCGGCAGCTGCGCGTCGCGGGGAACGTCGACGCCGAGCAACGCCGCCACCGTGGGCGCCACCTGGCGCACGTCGAGGTCGCCAGGAGCGGTGCCCGCGCGCACGCCGGCGCCCCAGAACCACATCGGCACCCGCTGGTCGAGGTCGTCGGTGGAGCCGTGGGTCGTGCCTCGGGGGAGCGGCCGGTTGCTCCACTGGTAGCCGTCCTCGCGGAGCACCACGAGGTCTCCGGACCGGCCCGGGAACAGGCCCAGCGCCAGCGCCTCCGCGACCTTCGGCTCGGTGGGCCACGTCGACCGGTCGCTCGCGTCCACCACCGCCGACACCCCCTCCACGCCCGCCAGCTCCGTCCGCAGCGTGGCCAGCACCGCCGCACGCTGCGGTGGCGTCGCGCCGGGGGCCAGCCACACGAACGGCTCCTCGAAGGTCGACACGCCCAGCCCCGCGGCCTTCTCCGCCTTCGCGAGCGCGTCCTTCGCGCGCTGGAGCGGCAGCGGCTTCGGCGCCCCTGGGGCCCCGTGGTCCGACGACAACGCCACCGCCCACTTCCCCGCGCCCACCGTGGCGTCGAGGTGGGTGAACAGCCGCGCCAGCTCCTGGTCGAGCCGGAGCAGCGCGTCGAGCGCCTCCCACGAGTCCGGCGTGTACGTGTGGCCGATGACGTCGATGTGCGAGAACGACAGCGCCAGCAGGTCCGGGTGCCCCGACTGCCCGAGCTTCAACTGGTCGACGGCCCCGATCCCGAGGTCGACGAGCCAGGTCCCGGCGTCGGGGGTGGCCAGGAACCGGCGTGCGTCGTCACACGCCCCCGTGTGGGGGAAGGTGACGGAGACGTCCGCCTCGAACGCCTGGTCGTCGGGGAACCGGGCGGCGTAGCCCGCGACGCGGTCGGGGAGCGGGGTCCACACGCGCTCTCCGGCGCACCCCGCCTTCCAGTCGCGCAGGGGGCCCAGGGCCTCGAGGTGGATGCCCTGCACGAGCTTCGTGTCTCCGTAGTCGAGCCACGCCGCCGCCGTGGGGTGGTGCCCGCCGAGCATGATGGCGGCGCGGTCCTTCGCCGCAAGCGACACCACCCGCCCGCCGGCGTCGGTCACCCGGTCGGCCAGGGCGTCGGTCTTGAGCAGCGACGCGTCGCGGGTGGGCGGCACGCAGTACACCTCCTTGCCGCCCTCCGACCATGCGTTGGACACGATCCCCGAGCGGTTGGGCGCGGAGCCGGTGGAGAGCGTGGCGTGCCCGGGGCAGGTCTCGGTGGCGAGGTGGCGGTGGCGCCCGGTGGCGGTGTAGCCCTGGGCGAGCTGGCGGAACCCGCCGGTGGCGAGCGGGGCCACGGTGTCCAGGAGGCGCACCGGGAGCTGGTCAACGACGAGCAACACGACCAGGGACGGGTGGACTTGCGGCGGTGGCACGGGCGCCGGCTGGAGCGGGCTGGGGGCCGGTACCGTCCCACCACACGCCAGCCACGTCAGCAACGCGAACATCGGACCTCCCGGAGTCGACCGTAGTGGACGACCGAACATCGATCTTTGTCGCCGCCTCTTGTCTTCTGTGCTATTCTTTCGGCGAGGCGCGGACGAACATGCTGGCTCTCTCTCTCTCTCTCTCTGAGACTGCGTTCGGCAGTGAGCTGACGGACTCTGCCGAAGTCGTGGTCGAGGGTGACGTGGTGGAGGTTCGCCAGCGGACCCACGAGGTCCTGACGGACTACCCGGTCCGCGTGCTCACCGTCGAGGTGACGGACATGCTCAAGGGATCTGCCCCAGCGACGGTGGAACTCGTCCTTCCGGGTGGATTCACCCCCGACGGAGGCTTCACTGGCCCCTACGGTGGGCCGATGACACTCGCTGCCGGGGATCACGTGCTGCTCTTCGCCCGGTTGCGGGACCTCGAGGGTCACGCCACGCTCGCAGAGGCCTCGGGTGTCCGGATGCTCCGGCTGTACCGCCGGGTGCTCGAAGACGGCAGGTTCGTTGCGCGGGACGCATCGGAGCGGCCGGTGACCCTCGACGAGGTGGCGGGCCAGAGCGCCGAGTGGAGCCGAGTCCCTGCCGTCGCCGTTCCTGACGGAGCTGCCGAAGAGGTGCAGGAGCCACGCGCACCCGACGATCCGCCAGCCGCAGAGTGGGCCGCGGTGGTGCAAGCGGTGCGTGCGGAGGTGGCGGCTCCCGGCTCCCGGGCGCTTCGCGCCGTTGACCTCGAGGGGGGTGAGCGATGATCGCCTACTGGATGGGCCTGGGCGACGCCGCTGCCCAGAACGGGCCCTGCGTGACCAACCCGTTGTCCGGCTGCTCCTCCGCCTGTCTTTGGGCGCCGGGGAGCTCGCTCGACTACGAGCTGTGGGGCACCTCGTCGGGCGTGAATCTCCCGATGGACGCATTGCACATCGAGGCAGTGGTGGCTGCGGCGGGGGCCTGGCGGTTCGGCAGCAACCAACGGATGCGCGGCGCGAACTGGCAGTTTGTCTCCGTGAGCGGCAACGGTTCGTGGGCGCTCGGCAACCTCGACAACGAGGTGGTGTTGTTGCCAGACGCCATCTTCGAGGACCTTCGAAACGAAGGCGACGCGCCAACCGATGCCTTCATGCAGCCTGGCTGGTACCCGTCCACCGCGGCGGCCCCGAACACCTGCGGCCGGAAGGGGATGGACCTCCTCATCCGCGAGCATCCGCAGATCTACGGTGAGTGACACCTGGGCGGACGTCCGGCAGACCCGGGAGGCCAGGGACGAGGATTTGCCCTACGCACATCTGGAGACCTCGCTGGAGGCCACGCTCCTGCACGAATTCGGGCACGTGTTCGGGTTCGGACACATCAGGGACGAGTCGTCCGTGATGGGGGGATACGGGCCGGCCAATGCCGGGGGGAAGTTGTCCATCTCCGAGTTCGAGTACAACGAGGTGACCGCCCTGAAGTCGCACTCCAGCACGGGGAACAACCTCTCGTTGTCGCTGGTGATGCCCACCTGGGTGGAGTTTCCGGTCCTCTTCCACGCGGAGACCTGGGACGGCATCAGGGACCCGTCAGAGGAGAATTCGGGGAAGTTCGAACCACGGGGGTACACCCTCTGCAAGGGCGACGAACCCATACCGGCGGACGAGTGGTTGCCCCCGATTCACCTGCTCCACCTCGGGACCGCGCAGCTCGACGACGTGCTCGTGAGGTGGAGGCTTTACCCGGAAGGCGGCTCGTGCACCGGGTCCTCGAGCCACCTCCTGGGTGCGCGCACCGTGCAGAACCTCAACAGCAACACCCCCTACGAGATCCTGCCAGCCAGCTCGATCTCCGCAGAAGGGATCCCGGCCGCGACCTACCGCCTCTGCGCCATCGTCGACCCGCTGGACACAATCAGCGAGACTGACCCAGGGGACAACATTGTCCGCGCGGATGCGTCGGTGCATGTTCTGCCGGCGTCCGACAGCTTCTGCCAACTCTAGGGGGTGAACCATGTGGGTTGCTGCTGCCCTCCTCGCTTGCGCAGTGGAACAAGACGGGCAACCGCTGGAGCCGTGGGGCTCGCAGTTCTTTCCGTACCCCCGCAGTCGCGTGACCACCACCCTCGACCAGCGCGGCACCAACGAGTTCGTCGGCACTGGCCCCATGCCCGTGTTGCGGCCCGATGTCGGTGAGGACTGTGTGCCGGCGCTCGACCTTCGGATCGCGGCAGCGGGCGGTCAAGGCGATGGGATTATCCCGGCACCGCTGGACGTAGCCGCAGGCACCGTGCTTACCATGGCCCCCGCGCCTACGACGTTCGATCGCCACGCCCCGTTCTTCGGCGGAGACGACGGTACCTACGGGTGGATCGGCGGAGAGTGGGAGGTCGTGACCTGGGAGGTCGACCACCTGGAGATCCAGCTGCGTGGTGGAGAGTCGTGCGAGTGGGTGGAGCCGTACCTCCTCGAAGAGACGTGTGTCCCGGACAGCGGGGTCATCACGGTGGAGCCGCTGGACGACGATTTCGTCCTCCACGTCGTCGACTGGGGGCAGGTGGGCGAAGGCGACGTGTACCCCGCGCCAGGTGGCGGCTACTTCTGTGATCGCTGGCACCACACCGCCGGCGCCCCCTCGGAGTGAGGGCGCTCGCACCCACGAGGCCGATCAGGCGTCGTCGCGTACCTGGGCGTTGCGCCACATCTCCCGATACTTCTCCGCGACGTAGGGATCGACCGCGAAGTCCTCGGGCAGGTCGTTGACCCGGATCAGGTTCATCGCGTCGGCGTAGTCTTGCATCCGGTGCGCCGCCGTCATGGCGCTGGCGAGCTTGAGCTCGATCAACACCCGCAACGGCAGGACCGGGTACCCATCGGGACTCGGCTCTCCGATGGACGGATCGGGGAACGCCACGGGCTTCTCCTTACCGTCCACTGGAAAGTCGCCAGTGATCAACACGTCGACCCTCACGTTCGACTCGGTGTCGCGCATGCCCTTGGAGCCCGCGAAGGCGTCGACCCACCCGCGGCCGAGCCACTGCGCCTTGAACGCCGCGAGCCCCTCCCGGGTCAACAGCAGGTCCACGTCTTCGGTGGTCCGCCGATGTCCGTGTGCGTTGACCGCCATCCCACCCGCGATGACGTAGGGAATTCCTGCGGCATCGAGCGCCTGGGTGATCCGGCGCGCGGCCTCGTGTTGCGGTGAACGGCTCATGAAGAAGGCTCCCGCGCGATCGAAGACCTCGGCCATCGTAGTCCGCATGATCCGCCCTTATCCTGGTCACGGAGCGTCAGGGCGCGGGCGCCATCCCGATGCCCTGGAACTCCGTGCGGGTGCCGGGCGCCGCCAGCGGGGTCCACCCCGAACACCCCGGAGACACTGCGCGGTACAGCGTGAGCCCCAGCACCGCGCCGTCCAGCCGACACAGCCGGCCGCCCACGTCCCACGGCGGCGTGGTCGCCAGGCGCACTCCCTCCTCATCCTCCACCGCCGTCACCACCACCAGGTGGTCGGACGCCACCCCCGCCCACGTGCCGCCCAACACGGCCACCGCGCCCTCCGGGGTCGCCACCTCGCCGGCCGCCCACTGCCACAGCCGCTCCGGGTCCACGCCCACCGTGGGCGCAGCGGGGCCGTCGGCCTCCACCAATACCAGCAGGCCCACCAGCAGCGACACGTCCGGCACCGTCCACCCCGTGCCCGGCCGCGGCGAGGCGCCGTCCTCGAGCGCGGGCGGCGGCGGGACCTCCAGCGCGTAGTCGCGGATCAGGGGTTCGAACAGGACCTCCTCGGCCACCCCGTCCATCGTGCCGTCCACCAGCCACGCCCACGCCACGTACGCGCGGGTGTCTCGCCCGGAGACCTCCACCCCGTCGTCCACCGGCCCGGAGACGCGGAACGCCGGCCCCAGCTCGTCGTCGCGGCCGAGCGCGCCGGGACCACACGCTGCGAGGACCAGCGCGCAAGCTGCCCTCACTCGTCGTCCCCGCCGCCGAACTGCACCTCGGTCGTCGCGAGGATCTCGTCCACCAGGGCCTCGTACCGGTCCGGGTGGCGCGCGACGTCCACCCGCACCACGTCGTCGTCGTCGTCCTCGTCGTCGTCCTCCTCGTCGAGCTCGTTCAGCTCGTCCCACTCCCCGGGCGAGAACGTCAGGTCCACGGACGTTCCCCGGTCGTCCAGCGTGAACCCGCCGCTGCCCTCGAACGACAGCGCCAGCACCGACGCCACGTACCGGCGTTCGTCCTCGAGGGGGCCCTGGACCCGCAGCGCAGGCTCCGCCTCGCGGGAGGTGAGGTGGACGGAGAGCTGGACGCCACCCCACTCGCCCACGGGGAGCAGCGCGGTGATGGGGACGATGTCTGCGTCGGCGCCGAGGAGCGTGAACGCGCGCTCGACCGACACCGACACGCTCGCCGGGCCCTCGGGGCCGTAGCCCGACAACACCACCTGCTCCACGCGCACGGAGAGGTCGTCCACGAAGGGCGGGGGCTCGCGAACCCGGAGGTTCACCGACAGCGGTGCCCGCGCGAGGTCGGGATCCTCCCCGTCGAGGGGCGTACAGGCCGCGAGCCACCCCAGCGCGATCGTCCACCTCATGGCAGCGCCCACTCGAGGCCCACGCGCAGCGTGGCGTCCGTCGTCACCGGGAGGTCGCGGCTCGTCGACAGCGCGGGCCCCACCCCTGCAGACACCAGGAACGCTGCGGGCCCCAGCGGCAGGTCGAGCCCCACCCCGGCGTGGGTCGCCACCCAGCCCACGTCGCGCGCCGTGGCGCCCAAGTCGTCCCCGAACCACGCACCCCACACCGGATCTGCCGTGCGCGAGACCACCTGGTGCAGGTTGCCGGCCGCCGCGTCCACCATCGGGCCCAGGCGCAGCGGTCCCGGCAGCAGGTCCAGGCGCGCGGCGCCCTGTACACCCAGCAGCGTGTCGACCCCGGAGAGCGTGGGGGAGCGCACGCCGGCGCGCACCACGAACCCGCCCGCCGACAGGTCCACCCCTCGGCCCACCGCGCGCCGGCCCTCCACGAACAGGCCCGGACCCACGACGGCTCCGGGGCTGCGACCGGTCGAGACCAGGGCGCCCACGGCCACCCCGCCCGATCGCAGGTCCACCAGACCGCCGCGCGTCCGCACGCCGCGCACCTCGCGCAGCGCCTCCGACCGGGTCGTGGCCCAGCCCTCCGCGGGCACCACCACCGAGCCCACCTCCACCCGCGAACGGTCGCCGCCCAGCGCCACCACCTGGTAGCGCCCCGGCCGCAGCGCGATCCGGGCGCCAGCGCCGCTCGGGATCTCCGCGACCACGTCCCCCCGACGCTCGTCGACCAGCAGCAGCGGGCGCCCCACCGGCCCGTCCGTCGTCACGCCCGTGGCGTCCACCACCGAGCTCACCACGACGTCGCCGAGCTCCCCCGCCCAGCGAGGCTCCTGCAGCTGGCCCAGGCCCGCCGCCTCCTCGGCCGTGCGCGCGTGGACGAAACCGTACAGCTCGCCGAGCGTGATCTGGCCGTCGTCGTCCTGGTCTGCGGCGCCGCGCGCGCCGGACACGAAGAAGTGGGTGAACAGCGCTCCCCGGCGCGCGTCCACCTCGAACGCGTTCTCTTCGGCGCCGGCCGACGCGATCCAGGCCTCGTCGTCGGGCGGAACGAAGTCCGCGGGCGCGTCCGCGACGGACACCAGGGTGGCGCCTTTGGAGCGGAGGAACTGCCCCGACTGGCACGCGTCCACCACGAACACCCGCTGCTCCGCGGGCACCACGCGCGCGGCCGTCTTGAGGGACTCCATCGACAGCACCTCGCCGCCGAGGTGCAGCCCGTCGGTGCCAGCGTGGCCCGTGTAGTAGACCCACAGGTCCACGGTGCCGCCGGCGGCATGGATCTCGGCGGAGCGCACGACGGCCTCCCCGAGCGCGCGGGTGAGCGACTCCACGCCCGCGTCCGCCACCACCCACAGGTCGCCGGGCGACACGCCGCCGAGCTCGGTGAGCACCTCGGCCACCCGCTCTCCGTCGCGGTCGGCGTACAGGAGCGGCCCGTCTGCGTCGGTTCCGGTGTCGGAGGACGCGACGACCGCGAGCCGGACTGGCTCGGCGGGGCTCAGGGCGACCTCGTGATCTCGCGGATCCAGCGCCGCGGTCCCGGGTGCGCGCCCGGATCCGGCAGCCAGGACCGCACCTGCGCTGCGGCGTCGTCGTCGTCGAGCGGGTGATCGTCGAGGGTCGCCACGAGCCACTCCCGCCCCGCATGATCGTCGAGCCGCGCGGCGCCGTCCAGGACGAATCGCTCTCCCGAGCGCACGCGGCGGCCCGGCTCGAGCACCGAGAGCGCGCCGTCGGCCTGGACCGTGATCACGCGCACCACGCCGTCCGCGGGGGCGACGAAGCGCACGAACAGCTCGTCTCCGGCCCGCCACGTCCCGCTCTCCATGACCTGCCCGTCGCGCCGCACCACCAGGTCCACCGGCAGGCCTCCCATGGCGCGCACCTCGGTGGGCTCGGGCGCCGCCACGGGCCCGAGCTGACGCGCGAACAACGCCGCCGCCGCAGCCACCGCCTGCGCCGCGGCCCCGGCGAACACCCACCGCCGCACCACCGGAGCCCCGAGCGGCCGGTGCGCGAGCCGGAACCAGGTCTTGTGGGCCTCGAGGTCCGCGAGCAGCGCGCGCTGCGGGCCGACCGCGAGCTCCCGGATCCGGGGCTCGGCCGACGCCGGGACGGCCCCGATCGACCACAGCTCCACGTCGAGCTCGTCCGGCTCCCCCGGCGACACCGTGAATCCCAGGCGCTTCGGCTGGTCCAGGTCGTTCGTCATGATGCCACCTCGTGTCGTTGTCGTTGGACCACCGCTTCGAACTCCGCGCGTGCCCGCCCCACCGTACGGACCGACACGCCGAACAGCTCCGCCACCCGCTCGTTCGACAGCCCCATCGAGAAGGTCGCGAGCGCGATCTCCCCGGTCCGCTCGTCCACCTGCGACAGGAGCTGCGCCCACACCTGCCGACTCCCCAGATCCACCTCGGGATCCGGAGGCGCCGGCGGCCGGAGCGCGTCTTCGTGGCGCACGCGCAGGCGCGCTCGGGTCCCGGAGGTGCGGAGCAGGTGCAGGCAGCGCTGGGTCGCCGCGCGGTAGAGCCACGCGAGGCTCTCCGGGTCCGAGCGGTGCTCGAAGCCCACCTCCATCGCGCGCAGGAACACCCACTGCGCCACGTCGCGCGCCTCCTCGGGATCGCGCAACATCTGGGACGCCCGCCGGAGCACGAGGTGCCCGGTCCGTTGGTACAGCGCTCCGATCGCGTTCGCGTCCATCTTCCGACAGAATGCGTCGACGGGTCCGGATCGGCCATGGCCGATTCAGAACGGGTCGCGCACTGAAGTTGGCGAGGGGGTTCCGTGATCGGGTTGCTCGCGTCGTGGTGGTGGAGCGGCGCGGCCTTCGGGTCCGACGGCGACGGCCTGTGCGCCCAGGTCGAGCTGCGCGTCGGGTCGGATCCCGAAGCGGCCGACTCGGACGGCGACGGGCTCTCGGACAGCGAGGAGCTGGCCCGCGACACCGACCCCCGGAACGCCGACACGGATCAGGACGGTTGGACCGACGGCGAAGAGGTCTACGAACACGGGACGGACCCGAGGGAGGATGACACCGACGGCGACGACGTCCGCGACGGGGAGGACGGGGAGTGTGCGCTGTTCCGCGACTGCGACCGCGACGGCCGCGGCGACCTCGCAGACACCTACCCGCAAGAGTACGACCACGACGGCGACGGGATCGGAGACGGCCAGGAGTTCCTGGACGGCACCAACCCCGACGACCCCGAAGAACACGAAGAGCCGATCGACACCGACGTGGACAGAGACGGTCTCGTGGAGCCCCTCGAGGAGCTGTACGGCACCAGCGACGGGGATCCTGACGACGACAAAGATGGCCTCCCCGACGGAGAGGAGGTGAGGCTCGGCACCGACCCGGACGACTCCGACACGGACGACGACGACGTCGAGGACCACGCCGAGCTCGAGAAGGGCACCGATCCGTTGAGCGCCGACACCGACGGCGACGGCATCGACGACGGCGAAGACGACGCCCCGAGCGATCCGGACCGCGACCAGGACGGGGTCTCCGACGGGCTCGAGGCGTACTTCGGCTCCGACCCCACCCGCCCGGACTCGGACGGTGACGGCCTCCCCGACGGGGAGGAGGTGGCCAACGACTCCGATCCGACGGAGCCCGACACCGATGGCGACGGGCTCGGCGATGCAGCAGAGGCCGCAGCCGGCACCGATCCGTGTGAGCAGGACGGCGACGGTGACGGCCTCACCGACGGGGAGGAGCTCGCGCTCGGCACCGATCCCCTGGCCGAGGACACCGACAGCGACGGCCTCTCCGACGGGGCGGAGGTGGAGCCTGCGCTCGGGACGGACCCCCTCGACGCCGACACCGACGACGACGGCCTGCCGGACGGCGCGGAGCTCGACGGCGGGACCGACCCCCTCGATCCCGACACCGACGACGACCAGCTCCTCGACGGCGCCGAGGGAGCCCTCGACACCGACCCCCTCGCGCCGGACACCGACGGTGACGGGCTGTCGGACGGGTTCGAGGTCGCCTCCGGCAGCGACCCGCTGGACGCTGGCGACCCGAACGCCGACGTCGGCCCGTTCCCCGACGACCCCCTTCCGGCCGGGTTCTCGGGCACGGGTTGCCGCTGCGACGCGGGTGGTGGAGCGCCTGGGCTGGGCGCCTTGCTGGTGGTCGGCGCGGCCTGGCGTCGTCGCCGGTCCGGGCCGAAGCAGCGACGCGGGCTTTCCGACGGGGCCGCGCAGGAGTAGACTGCCTCACCGGAGGGCCGATGAGCGCAGGGCCGAGCACCGTCGAGGTCGAGGTGGGCGAGGACGCGCCAGGCAGCGAGGCCCGCGAGGACGGTCCGGCTGGAGAGTCGCGGCAGCGTCGTCGTCGGGACGGCGTCGAGGTCGAGATCGCGCGCGAAGAGACGAAGCGCCAGCTGATCACCTCGGTCACCTCCATCGTCGTGGTGGTGCTGTACATGATCTTCACGCTCCTCCGCGATCGCGAGTCCGGCGTCGTCGTGGTGGATCCGGACGAAGGTGGGGACGACTGGGAGGAATGAGTACGCTCCCGGTCCTGCTGGGCCGGCGCGCGCCGGTCACCGACCTGGCCTCGTTCCTGGACGACGCCGGTCCCGAAGGCCGCGTGGCTGCCCTCGTCGCCCTGAACGGCTCCGAGCAGCAGGCGCTGTACGAGCTCGCCGGCGCCGCCACCCTCGAGGACTTCGTGCCGAGCGGTGCGACCGGCCCGGTGGCCCACCGGGGCTGGAACACGCTGCCGCTGCCGGCGTTCGGGCGCGCGTTCACCAAGTGGATGGTCCGGGGCCCCTCCGGGATCGGCGGCTACAACGCCTCGCCGTTCCGCTGGCTCATCGGGCCCGGGTACTTCGTGCTGCGCGACACCGTCGGCGAGGAGCAGCGCCACGGCGTCGTCGTCGTCGACTACTACCGCGTGCCGCAGGGCCCGTTCCCCGCGGACTGGCCTTGGGTGGTGCCGAGCTGGTTCGGGCCCCAGGCGCTGGTGTACGGTTGGTGCCACGACTACCTGCGCCGGGTGAGCGCCGACGTGACCATCGGCGCGGCGTACAAGTGGGGTCGCCCCGTGGGGAGCTGGTTCGTCCTGCACCGCGAACGTGCCTGAACGCGCGTGACAGGGGGGCGACACGCCCAGGCCCGGGCCGTTGGTTAGGGATACGGGGTGTCTACCCCCTCCGAGCGCCTGGTCGGTCCCGGCGACGTGTTGTGCGACCGCTTCACCCTCGATCGCGAGATCGGCCGGGGCGCCGTGTCCCGCGTGTTCCGCGCCCAGGACCAGCTCCTCGGCAGCGTGCTCGCGCTCAAGGTCATCCGCAAGGCGGAGGCCCCCGTCGAGCTGGCCGGCTTCCGCACCGAGGTGGCGCTGGGCCGCCGCGTCACCCACCCCAACGTGGTGCGCCTCCACGACCTGCACCGGGACCCCGTGTTCGGCTGGTTCGTGTCCATGGAGCTCGTCGAGGGCCGGACGCTCAAGGACGAGGCCGAGGTCCGGCGCTTCGCCCCCGACGAGGTGGCCACCATCGGCGCCCAGCTCGCTGCCGGGCTCGCGGCGCTGCACCTCGCCGGGGTGGTGCACCGCGACGTGAAGCCGGGGAACGTGCTCCTCAGCCGCCGCCGGCTGGTGCTGGTGGACCTCGGCATCGCCGCACCCCTGGGCTCGAAGCCCTCCGGCGTCGCCGGCACCCCCACGTACATGTCCGCCGGGCAGCGGGACCAGTCCGAGGTCGCCGGGGCCCTCGACCTGTACGCCCTGGGCGTCCTCCTGTACGAGCTCGCCACGGCCCAGAAGCTCTCGGGCGCCCGGCTGAGCACCAACCCGGGGCGGAGCGGGGACCGCTCGCTCGACCTCAAGGCGCTGGGGCAGGTGGCGGTGCCGCTGCAGCAGGTCATCGTGGATCTGCTGGCCACCCAGCCGGACGGCGACGCGGAGCACTTCGCCCGCCGCCTCGCGCGGTTGCCGGCGGGGCTGCGGTCGAGCACGCCCCCGTCCGTCCCCCCGCGCTGAACACGGTCACCGCAGGGCCGCGAACAGGCCCTCCGCGCCGGTCACCACGAGCTCGCCGTCGTCGAACAGCGTGCACTTCGAGACCGGCGGCAGCTCGCCGGGGGTGAGGTCGGTCCAGGTGGAGCCGCCGTCGGTGGTGCGGAGCACGAAGCCCGTTCCCTTGCGGCTGTACTCGCCCACCGCCACCATCGTGGCGCCGTCGCGGCAGACGCCGCGCACCCAGGTCGGCTCGCCGGCGCCCAGGAAGCTGGTCACCTCGAGCCCGGCCACGCCCGCCCAGGGGTCGCTGCCGGTCCAGAACACCCAGCCCACGTCGTGGTCCTGGTCCACGCCGCCGACCACCAGCCCGGACGCGTCCACGGCGATGCCGTACAGCTCGCCGTCGAACGGGGCCGGCCCGGACGACAGCTCCATGATCTCGAACCCGAAGGCGTCGGCCGTCTGGCCACCCGCCGGGGGCAGGTACACGTACGGCGGCTGGCTGATGGTGGAGCCGACCCCGTAGAAGGCGTCGTCGTGGAGCACCAGATCGAGGACCTGGAACGACTCGGAGCCGCCGCCCCACCACTGCCCGGCGTCCTGGAAGGCGGCGCCGTCGTCGGAGGTCAGGAGCTGCGTGCCGGTGAGGGACTCGGCGACCATCAGGCCCGCGCTGTTCCGGCGGAAGGAGCCCACGTGGAACGAGTTCCACACCTGGTCTCCGGCGGACAACACCTGGGTGACGGTGCCGTCGTCGGCGAGGGTGACGACGCGCAGCGGCGAGGTGGTGTCGATGCCCGCGACGTAGAGCAGGCCGTCGTCGGCGCGCTGGATCGAGCTCACCCGGAACTGCGTGAACCAGGTGCCGGCGCTGGCCCAGGTGGCGCCGCCGTCTTCGGACCGGAACAGGCCCTTGCCGTCGGTGGTGGAGCCGCACCCGACCCACACGGTGTCGCGGTCGTCGAACCACGTGGCGTCCGTGCGGTTGCCGAAGCAGGGGTGGGACGAGAACTGCCAGCCGGCGCCGCCACCCTGCGCGTCGTCGTCGTCGTCGCCGGGGCGCCCACCGCCGTTGCCGCCGTTGCCGCCGTCGTCGTCGGTGGTGGAGACGAGGCCGCTGTCGAGGCCAGAGTCGGTGGTGGTGTCGACGGGGAGCAGCTCGCAGGCGACCAGGGACAGGGGCAGGGTGAAGAGCAGGGGACGCATCGTGACCTCCTGCCAGGAGACCTTGCACTGCCGGTGCCAACGGATTGACGGCGTTGGCCCGTCCATCGCCCGGCAGGTGACGGACGTCCGACCGACAGCGGGCTCAACGCCTCAGGCGCTGACGGAGCTCCTGGAGGAGCTCGCCGAGACCTTCGCGCATCTCCACGCCGGACTCGCGGAACACGGTCCCGACGAACACCGCGTTCGCCGCCGCGATCGCTGGACCGGTGGCGGCGGGCCACGCCGCGGCGACCCACCACGCCAGGGTGAACACGACGAGGCTCGGCACCATCCGCCGCCCGAGGCTCAGCACCGCTGCGGCCGACATCCCGACGTAGGCGAGCATCGAGGCCGCCACCGTCTGCTGCGCGCTCCATCCGCCACCCCAGCCGCCCACCTGCGCCACCAGCTGGACCAGCGGGGCACCCACGACCACGGTCTGGATCAGGCGGTTGTAGGAAGACTTCGACAGGGAGTCGCGCGCCCACACCGCCAGCGCCGCCCCGACGGTCAGGAACCCCAGCGTGGCGGCTGCCGAGGTGCGCGGGGTGATGGGCAGCCACCAGCCCGCGAGCGGGACGAGGACCCAGAACAGGCCCACGATCGTGATCACGAACCCGCGAGTCAGCGCGCCGGTAGACACGTCCTCGGCGTGCCGGAGGCGCTGGGCGCTCGCGTCGAGCTCTTCCCGAGCGCGTGCCACCCGGTCGCGCACCCCGGGGGGCGCTCCTGGATCGTCCACCAGGAGGAGCTCGGCGGCTGCAGGTTCGCGGTGGGCGAGGTGCCACTCCACCGCGTGGTCCGTGGCCTCGCGCCACGCCTGCTCGGCCTCCGCGTCTCCGGGCCAGGCGGCGAGGACCCTGCGCGCAGCGGCGCGGGCGCCAGCGACCCGGACCACCACCTCCTGGGCGTCGGTCGCCGCCCGCAACGCGACCAGGTGGGCGTGGGCCTCGTCCAGCAGGGATCGCGCAGCCCGCCGCTCCACCGCCCACGCCAGCGCCTGGCGGAACCCCTCGACCGTCGGGTAGCGGTCGTCGGGCTCGGGGGCGAGCGCGCGGTGGAGGACCTCGTGGAGCTCCGGCGTGGGCGCCGGCGGGTGGTCCACGCGCCCGGCCGACGCCACGGCGAGGAGCTCGCGGAGGGAGCCGTCCGCGGAGGACCCGTTCGCGGTGCGGTTCACCCGCCGGTGGTGCACGAGCTCGAACAGGATCGCGCCCAGCAGCCACACGTCCGTCCGCGCGTCCAGCGGCTTGCCCCGCGCCTGCTCGGGCGACATGTACGCCGGCGTTCCTGCGATGCCCGAGGCCTCCGCCGCCCGGGGCAGCGCGGGAAGGGTGCACCCGGGGAGCGCCAGCGCGAGCCCCCAGTCGAGCACACACACCTCGCCGAACTCGCCGATCATCACGTTGTGGGGCTTGAGATCGCGGTGCAGCACGCCGCGTGCGTGGGCGAACGCCACTGCGTTGCACACTTGCAGCAGGACGCCGGCGTGCCACCCGAGCGGGTCGCGCCGGCCCTCCAGCGGGGCGCCTTCGTCGAGGTGCAGCGCCCACGACCGGCCCTCCAGCCGCTTCATGAGCAACATCGGCTCCCCGTCGTCGCGCCGGAGGTCGTACACGGGCACGATGTTCGGGTGGGCGAGCGCCCCGGTGACCAGCGCCTCCTGCACCAGCTGCGCCCGCAGGGCCGGCGTCCGCGCGCGCTTGACCGCGACCTCCCGGTGGAGCGCCCGCTGCTCGGCGCGGTGGACGAGGCCCATGCCGCCCTCACCGAGCAGGGCGCCCAGATCGACCTCCCCGGCCTCCGTCGCGGGTTCGGTCACCGGCCCCTCGTGCTCGGGCGGGCGGAGGGTGCGGAGGGGGACCGGCAGGTCCTCGTCCCACTCGTCCACGGTCGCGTTGTCGGGCGGCTTCACCAGGCGAACGGGGTGTCGCGCTCCACCCGGTCGAGCTCGGCGGCGAGCGCTTCGTAGCGGGCCTTCTCCTCCCCGGAGAGGGCCTCGGGGCGGCGGCCGGGCCCGTCGTCGTTGCGGCCTGCGAGGTCGTAGAACCACTCGCCGTCGGTGGTGACCGCGAGCTTGTAGCGTTCGTCGCGCACGGCGCGCTGCGGGGCCTTCGCGTAGGGTGGGGGACCCGCCGGCCCGAACTTCTCCGTGTAGACGAAGCGCCGGTTGCCCGGAGACGCTGGTGTACGCAGCACGTCCGCGAAGCTCACGCCGTCGAGCGGCGCGCCCGTCTTCGCGGGGTCCACGCCCACCCACGCGGCGATGGTGGGGAGCACGTCGACGACGTGCACCAGGGCCTCGGTGGTCCCGCCGCGGAACACGCCCGGGCCGGTGACGATGAACGGGACGTTGGTTCCCCCTTCGTACATCGAGCCCTTGGCCTGGCCAGGGACCCTGGGCGGCGTCACGGCGCCCTGCGCGGTCCCGTTGTCGCCGGTGAACACCACCAGCGTGTGCTCGCGAGCTCCGGGCGGGAGGCCGCTCAGGAGCCGGCCGATCTCCCGGTCCAGGTCCTCCACCATGGCTTCGTAGCGCGCGGGCGTGGGCGCGTCGGCGGGGACGGAAGACCCCGGAGGGACCTGGAACGGCGCGTGGGCCGAGTTGTAGGCGACGTACAGGAACCACGGCTCCTGCGCCGTCTTCACCCAGGTGAGGGCGTCGTCGGTCGTGACTGCGGTGGCGTACCGGTCGACGTCGTTCACCACGCCGTCGGAGAACCGCTCCCAGTGGAAGTAGTCGGTGTCGCCGCGGCCCCGGTCGTTCTCGTCCTCGAAGTACAGGTTGTTGATCGAGCCTGCGGCGTGGTCGAAGCCCTGCAGGTTCGGGTGGTGGTACGCGTTGGGGGTCCGGGGGCCCGACAGGTGCCACTTGCCGATCATGGCGGTCGACCAGCTGGTCCCGGAGCGGTCCAGGAGCTCGGGGATCAGCACCTCGCCGAGGGGAACCTCCCACCGCGAGCTCCACGTGACGATGGCCCCCATCCCCGTACGGCGGGCGTACCGCCCCGTGAGGAGGGCCGCGCGCGTGGGCGAACACATGGGGTAGGCGTATGCGTTGCGGAACCGCACGCCTTCGCGGGCGAGGGAGTCGATCACCGGCGTCTGGGGCGGGTTCGGGTGCTCGCGGTATCCGGAGACCTTGTCGGTGCCGAGGTCGTCGGCCACGAGGATCAACACGTTGGGGGTCCGGGGCACGGGCTCCGCTGCCACGGGCTCCGCTGCGACAGGCCCCCCTGCCAGGGGGTCGGGGTCGGCGGCGAGCGCAGCGGGCGCGAGGAACCACATGTCAGCCACCGATGTTCGGGTTGTCCGTCCGGGTGCCCGGTTGGCGCGGCGGCTGCAGCGTCCCCGCCAGGAACCCCTCGAGGAAGGGCGTAACGGTGCGGGCCACGCGGCGGGTGACGTCGCCGGGGATCCCGAGGGCCGCAACGCCGGCTTCCACCGCGCTCACGTCGCGCAGCCGCCCCTCGCTGATGCCGATCAACACCGCCGCCACGAGCGCAGTGTCATCCGGGGTCTCGAGGACCACGCAGCGCCGGTCGAGGAGGAGCTTCCACACGGCCTCGCACTCGTAGCGGGCGGCCCGCTCGCGGTCGGGGATCAGGAAGAACACGTCGAACGAGCGCTGCAGCTCGATCGTGAGGTCGGCGATCAGGATGCGCGCGTCGACCGCTCCGCCGATCAGCCCCTGGACCTGCGGCGGGTGCACGTGGGTGAACGGCACCTCGTCACCGGTCATGAAGAAGTAGCCTTTCTTGCTACGCTTTTTCAGGCAGTCCATCACCGTGTGGCGGGCGCAGAAGTACATGGCGAGGTCGTACGACTCACCGAGTCCGCCGCCTTTGCCCTCGAGGTGGCAGGTGGACAGCCAGTGATCGATGAGCGGGGCCTCGGACTCGAACTGGCCGACCTGCAGCGGACTCTGGTCGCTGTACGCGTTGCCGAACGCCAGGAACAACAGCTGCGGATCATCGAGGTACTGACCCGTCAACTTCATGAACGTTGGCAACGTGCGTGTCGCCAATTGCTCGGGGATGGCCTCCATCGAGCCGCTCACGTCCAGGGCGAACACCACGCCCACGGAGCGCGGGTGCAGGTCGCTGTCCCGGCACTCGCGCGCGACCACCCCGAGCGGGTTCATCGAGGGCGGGCAGGTGGTGGAGGTGAACACCGCGCTGGCGGGCCGGTCGGCGCGAGAGCGGGTGATGGCCTCGTGGGCCTCGAGGCTGTAGCCGCCGTACCCCATGGTTCAGCCCCCCTGTGGAGTTGGTTTGCTGGGCTGCAGGCGCCCCGCCACCGACCCGGTCGCGGGTGCCGCCCAGAAGTCGAAGGTCCAGTCGATGTCGACGTCGCCCCCGCCTTCGGGCCAGGCCCACCGCTCGAGGCGCAGGGCGGCCTCGTACGGCACGCGCGCGCCGGCAGGCAAGGTGACCTCGAGCGGGCTGCGCGACCCCAGCGCCGGAGGAGGCCCAGCGGGGTCCGGGCGGAACGCGATGCCGCGGGGCGCGAGGCGGAACGGCCCGCCGGAGCCGGGGACCGAGGCCAGGTGGACGACGACGGTGCGCGTCGACGTGTTGACCAGCGCGCCGCGGAACACGAGGAGGCCGTCGCGTGCGGTGGGCTTGCCCTCGACCACGAAGGAGACGCCGGCCGGCACGGGCTTCGTGAGCTCCCGGGTGGTGGGCGCGGCGGTGACGCCCGCCGGGAGCGACGTGGGGACGACCACCGTCTGAGGTTCTGCCGCCCACGCCCACGCCACGAACAACACCACCCAGGTCGCCACGCTGCCTCCGGAGGCGCGAAGGATACCGCAGCCCTCGCCGGAGCGGGGCTGGCGTATCCTCCCGGTGGGGGCCTCCATGGAGTTCGATCGTTCGGACCGGCCCGCGTCGAACGTGTTCCCCGAGCTCGGGACAGGGATGGCGCTGGGCGTCGCCCTCAACACCGTGGCGCTCGTGTTCTGCGTCACGCTGACCTTGGGCCCGTCCCTCCTCCACGGCGTCTCGTCCTCCGGGTTCGTGGACTGGCTGGTCATCCCGACGATCCTCGCCGGCTACTGGGCCATGGGGTTCTCGGTGGTGCAGGTGGTGTACCTGGGCCCGCTCGCCCTGCTCGCCCTGCTCCGCGGGCGGCGTCCGCTCGCGCTGGGGCTCGTGATCGCGATGGCCGTCACGTTCCTGCTCCAGACCCTGTGCATCGGGGCCGGCACCGCCTTCTTCGTGTGGGCGATGAGCCAGCCCGGCGCCATGCACTGAACGCAGTCACTCCGCCCCGCGCGCGGGTTGATCCGGTCGTCCCGCGCCTCGGCCGCGGATCCGAGCGCGATGCGGTATTGGTTCCGCCGACTGTCGCCAGGACCCCTG
>JBIKWC010000382.1:0-6156 GCA_044356535.1 Myxococcota bacterium | reverse complement strand
CGTCGTCGATGCGCTCGAGGTGGTCACAGCTGAGGGCACCGAGCCGCGCGCCGAGCGCCGCAGCCCCCGTGTACGCGACCTGTTCGGCGTGGACGTGGATGGCGAGCCCGCGCGCCTTGCCTGCCGTCAGGATGCGCTCCCCCTCCTCGAGCGTGAACGCGCCCCGATCCACGTACACGTCGATGGCATCGGCCTCGGGAGCGCACAGCGGGAGCTGCTCCTCGACGACCTGGCGCACGTAGGCGTCGCGGTCGTGCCGCCACTCGGCCGGGAGCGCGTGCGCCCCGAGGAAGGTGCGTACGACCCGCACGTCCGACCACTCGCCCGCGAGGCGCGCGGCCCGCAAGAGCTTGTGTTCGGCGTCCGGGGCGAGCCCGTAGCCGGACTTCACCTCGACGGTGCCGACGCCGTAGGCAGCGAGCCTGCGGAGCCGCGCCGCCGCCAGCCGCACGAGCTCGTCTTCGGTGGCGCTCCGCGTGGCGCGGACTGTGGACAGGATCCCACCCCCGCCCTCGAGGATGGCCGTATAGCTCTCGCCGCGGAGCCGCCGCAGGAACTCGTCGGCGCGCGAACCCGCCCACACCGCGTGGGTGTGGCAGTCCACCAGGGCCGGAAGGCCGATCCGGCCGGGAAGCGAGTGCACCACGGGGGCGTCGGGGGCTTGGGCGCTGGGGCCCACCCACACCACCTCGCCGCGCGCGAAGGCCACTGCGGCGCCGCGCAGCTCCCCGAGGGGGCCCTCGCCGAGCGCAGGGTCCATCGTGAGCAACACGTCGAGGTCGCGGACCACGGTGTCCGCGGCGTCCGAGCCGTGGAGCGTCACAACACCGAGCCGGGCTCGATGGTCGCGCCCTTGTGCACGAGCACGATGCCGTCGCGGACCGACCACTCGTCGTGGTCCTCGTCGGGGCGGTCCGGATGGCCGTGGATGATGCAACCCGCGCCGATCCGCGCGTTCTTGTCGACGATCGTGCGCTTCAGCGAGGCGCCTTCCCCGATGCCGACCGGGATCTTGCCGGCCTTCATCACCTTCGCCCGGGTCTCGCCGAGCTCGTAGAAGTCACCGCCCATCACGATCGAGTCCTCGACCCGGGAGCCCGGCAACAGCCAGCAGCGCTGCCCGATGATCGAGTGGATGACCTGCGCGCCTTCGAGGAGCGACCCCTCGGCGACGAGGGAGCGCTCGATGCGGGCGTCCTTGAACACGGTGGGCGGCAGGAACCGGGCCCGGGTGAAGATGGGGGCCTCGGGCACGTAGAAGCGGAACGGCGGGTTCTCGTCGCACAGGGCGAGGTTGGCGTCGAAGAACGCCTTGATGGTCCCGATGTCCTCCCAGTAGTCCTGGAACAGGTACGCGTGGACCGGGTGGTCGACCAGCGCGCGGGGCAGGATGTCCCGCCCGAAGTCGAGGTGCTCTCCCGTGCGGAGGAACTTCTCGAGGACCTCGAGGCGGAACACGTACACGCCCATGGACGCGAGGTAGTCCTTCTCGGTGCCCCAGGCGGTCTTCATCGCGTCGGGGATCCGCAGCGCGCTGATGTCCTCGCTGTCCGCGGGCTTCTCGGTGAACGAACGGATGCGCCCGTCGCTGTCGGAGGCGAGCACGCCGAACCCACCACACTCGTGGCGGTGGACGGGAATACAGGCCACGGTGATGTCGGCGCCCTTGGCCTCGTGGTGCGCGATGAGCTGGTCGTACTGCATCCGGTAGAGGTGGTCCCCCGACAGGATCAGCATGTGCTCCACGTTCTCGCGCTGGAACCGATCGAAGTGCTTGCGGACCGCATCCGCGGTACCCTGGAACCAGTCTCCCCCGGGCGAATCGCGCTGCTCTGCTGCGAGCACCTCGACGAAGCCGTTCGTGAACATGTCGAACCGGTAGGTCCGCGCGATGTGGGCGTTCAACGAAGCCGACTGGAACTGCGTGAGCACGAAGATCTCGCGCAGCCCGCTGTTGATGGCGTTCGACAGGGGAATGTCGATCAGCCGGTACTTCCCGCCGAGGGGGACGGCAGGCTTGGCCCGCAGCTTGGTCAGGGGGAACAGACGCGAGCCGCGCCCACCGCCCAGAACCACCGTCATCACGCGTCCGTTCACCGTCGCCACGAGAGCCTCACGAGTGGTGCCGGAGGGTACCCCAGGCGAGGGACCCCTCGGAAGAGCGATCGACCGGAGGGCGCGGTGAGCGACAGCGGACCGCGGTGTGCCCGGGCCTCGGGCGCCGCCCTGCTGGGGCTCCTCGCGGCCTCGTGGGGGGGCGGAGGTTGCTCCGCGGAGTGCTCCGGACCCGGCTGCGCCACGAGCTACCAGACGGCGCACCTGTCCTGGATCACGGCGCTGCAGCCGGGGGAGGTGCGGGACGTGTCGGGGGACGCGACCGGCGAGTGGATCGGCACGCTGCGCCAGGGCACGGACTGGCGGGTGACGACCGCGCTCGGACGCGCGCTCACCGGCCAACCCGACGCCGACCAGGTGGTCGCGACCAGCGCGAGGGCCACCCAGGGCGACCTCAACCCGCTCTCTACGTGGTCGGGCGAGGCGGGAACCGGCTTCGGGCGGGACCTCGTCGCCCTCGAGGCCGCGAGCGGGACCGATCTGTGGGTGAGCGCGCCGGACTCGGGGTTCGGCGCCGGCTCGGTGTCCCTGTTCCGAGGCACGGACCTGAGCGCGCGGACCCACGACCTGACCCAGGCGTGGACGACGCTCGTGGGTGCCACCCCCAACGACCGGCTCGGCACCTCGCTCGTGGCGTGTGGCGACCTCGCGCAGAGCGACGGGGCCGCCGAGCTGTTGATCGGCTCGCCGTGGTTCGCGCAGCCGGAGCGGGACGTGCCGTGGCGGGGCCAGGTCCCCTCCCTCGCCGGGGCGGTGTTCCTGGTCCGGTCGTACGCGATCGACAACCGAGCCGGAACCTTCTTCCCGTGGGAGGTCGGCTCGTCGTGGTTCGCCCCGGAGACGGGCGCGGGCGCCGGGCAGGCCATGGCCTGCGACCTCGACCTCGACGAAGACGGCGCCATCGACGTATTGATCGGCGCCCCGTACGCGAGCGCGGGCGCAGGGAGGCTCTACGTGTTGGCCGGTGCCTCGCTGCCCGACGACGGCAGCCTCGACGGGGTCCCGTACCTCGAGGGGTTCGCCGACGACGACTGGTTCGGGGCCTCCGTGGTGACGTTCGTCCACAACGGCGCGCCCTTCGTGGCCGTCGGTGCGCCAGGCGCCGAGGCGGGAGCGGGCCGGGTGTACCTGTTCCGCGGGACCGACCTGACCGAGCCCGCCGAGCCCGTCGACCCCCTGACGGGCGCTCTCACCGCCGAGCCCCGCACGGCGTTCTCGTCCCCCGCGGGGGGCGTGGAGCTCCCGGGCACCCATTTCGGGCGGACGCTGGAGATCGGCGACCTCGACGGCGACGACCGCGACGACCTGATCGTGGGCACGCCGGACGCCCAGGGGCCCAACGCCAACGACTTCGACACCGGCGCCGTCGAGGTCTGGTTCGGGCGGCGGAACTGGGAGGCCGAGGAGCCCACCCCCGACGTCCGGATCCTGGGCACCGACCCGTTCCAGCGGATCGGTCGCTCGGTCGCGCCCGCTGATCTCGATGGTGACGGGATCGACGAGCTGCTCCTTCCCACCCGGAGCCGCACGCCCACGCGCTGAGGGTTACGCCTCCGCCCCGGAGTCAACCATGCGCCGCGCCTCCCTGGTCGTCCTGTTCTCCGCCCTCGCGGCCTGCAAGCCCGAGCCCGAGCCCGACTTCACCGAGACCTTCGCCGGGCCGTACGACCTCGTGGACGTGTCCACGGCGGGCGGGCGGATCGAGCTGTCGGCCGGGGGAGACGCTGCCGTGGAGATGGAGTTCCTCCCCAGCACTTCCGACATCTGGATCGCGGACGAAGCCGACGGCGTCCTGACCCTCGTCGGCGCCTGTTTCGGAGACGAGGTGGCCGGCTGCTCCGGCGGGTTCCTGCTGACCGTCCCGGCGGGCCAGGCGATCCGCGCGAAGTCCGACAGCGGGGAGATCGACTTCCTGGCCGACCTCTCGGGCACGCTCGACGCCCAGACGGCCAGCGGGGAGATCGAGTTCCAGGACACGGGGGCCGCCGACGCCACCCTCCTCACCGGGACCGGCGAGGTCCGCGCGCGGTTCGCGGAGGCCCCGGCTGCGCTGTCGTTCGACACGGGTTCGAGCCTGCTGTCGGTCGCGCTCCCCGCCGGGCGGTACGACCTCGACCTCGACACCACCGGCCAGCAGACCGTGGCGCCGGAGATCGAGGACGGCAACGGCCCCACGATCCGGCTGCACAGCGGCACCGGGACGATCGACCTGTTCGCGACCGACTGAACCGAACCACCGAGGAGGGACCCGTGGCCGACGAGCGGACCATCGTATTGACCGATGCCCAGCGGGCCCTGGCCTGGCAGCTCACCTGCGCGCTCGTGTCGAACGAGGACCACCACCGCCGGTCCCTCGACCAGGTGTTCATCGTCGCCGCCCGCTTCGTCGAGCGCGTCGAGAACGGGATGGCGGCCGACGGCGTGGACCTCGACAGCGGCAAGGGCCCCACGCCCACCCAGAAGGTGCTCTACCGGATCGTCCGCGCGCCCTGACCTCACCCGTCCGCGGGCGGCGGGGGCAGCGGCGGGATGGGCTCCATCAGGGCCCGGATCAGGGGCACGTGGGGCTCCATCTCCTCGCGGCCCCACCGCAGCGCCAGGAGCGCGTCGCGCAGGGACGGCACGAGGTTCATGGGCGAGAGCGTGCGCGGCATGGGCAAGTAGAGGTCGGCGAACGCGCGGTCTGCGTCCACGTTGGCGGTGCGCACGAGCTGCTGCATGGGGTACCACGCCAGGCGGCGCGTCATCGGGGCGAAGCAGTCGAGCGCCAGCACGAACGTGTTGCGGCGCCCGAAGCGGCCGGACTGTGCCCACTCCCAGGCGAGCCTCGCGGGCACGTTGCTGGTGAGGCCCCCTTCCCCGAGGCGGGTGATGCCGTGTTCGGCGTAGAGGTTGTCGAGGATGCGGTGCATCCGCGGATCCTCGCGCAGCACGTCGTAGTGGATCACCCCGGGTACGGAGCTCGAGAACCCCGCTGCGTCGAGGACGTCGAACCCCTCGGTGCCGGGCACCATCCCGAGCGGCAGGCAGCGCAGAGCGTCCCGGCGGGCCAGGAACTCCCGCAACACGGAGAGGGCCTTGATGCCGCCCTGGATGCCGGCCGCGATGCCGGAGCGCCGCACGTCGTCGTCGAGGAGGTGTTCGTACCAGGCGAGGTCGTGTTTGAGCGCGTCGACCGTGATGCCGGTGACGACGATGGCGAGCGGGATCTCGCAGTCCGCGAGGCACATGGGCGTGCCGTCGGGCAACAGGAACAGGGGCCCGAGCGCCGACCGCAGCCGAAGCCGCAACGTGGCGGGCATGCCGTACCGGTTCCCGGTCTCGAGGACCTGGAACACCCCGCTCCACGACAGCCGGCGCGCCGCCGCCACCAGCGGCGCCGGGTCGAACCGCTTGCGGCGGGCGCGGAACATCGACATCAGCGAGCCGATCGACGTGCCGATCATGCCGTCCGGCACGAGGCCGTTGCGCTCGAGGACCTCGTACGCGCCAGGATAGACGTACCCCGCGCCGCCGCCCCCTCCGCTCGCGATCAGGAGGACGCGGGTGGTGACCTCGGCCTCGAGGGACTCTTCGTCGAGCGGGAGGTGGTCGAGGAGGGCCTGGCGCTGGGCGCGAGTGCGCCGGAGGAGGTCGGGCAGGTCGCGCGAGGCGCTCCACAAGCCCGCCGCCTTCTCGAACCGCGCCTCGAGCCGCTCGCGGAGCTGCATCGCGTGGAGCGCGAGGGGGCCCGTGAGGTCCACGTCCACCCCGGCCGCGTTGCGGACCACGGTGAGGCGGGCGAACGAGATCACGTAGCGGAGAGCGTCGTAGACGGGCCGGGCCTCCGGTTCGGGCCGGCTGAGCCACAGCTCCACGAGCCTCGTTTCCATCCGATCGAAGGGCCGTCTTCGGTCGGCCCACCGGTTGTACGTCGCCGCGTCCACGCGCCTCGCAGGCCTCCGGGGTGGAGCAGTGTAGCCGAACCGCGCCGGTGGCGGGTTGCAGCGGCGGTGGCGCCCCCGCCGATGAGAGCAAGATCGGAACCAGTGTGTTAGAATT